>CAZONT010000075.1:0-19062 GCA_964581285.1 uncultured Planctomycetaceae bacterium
CTCCCAAAGTCTTGGCCCGGCTGGCTTGCGACCGGAATTACTGGGGGGATAAGCGACAGCCCCGATCCAAACCGGCGCACGAAAACACCCGCGCATCGCGGTCCAGCGAAGGAGGTGAAAAAATCGTGTTTTTGACCCCGTTTTCCGGCCTGAGACGGCCGGTGCCCCGAGAGGTGTCCGTTTTTCTGGCGGCTCAGTTAAACCGGCTGAAGAACCGCGTCGCTGACTTCAGTTTTTCGCGAAGCTGCTCGATCGCCCGCGATGCCATTCGCCGCACCGCGTCTTCCGACCGCCCCAGCGACTTTGCGACGGCCGAGAGCGGTTCTCCGGCCAGCCAGTACCGCTGCATGACCACCCGATACGCCGGCGGCAGGCACGCGATCCCCGTCATGAGTGCCGCGACCGCCTCGTCTCGTCTCATGGCCCGGCTGGGCGTCGCGCTGTCGGCCAGCTTGTTCGTCAGAAATGACTCGTGCCGTGACCCGACCGCGCCCGGCGAAACCTCGCGCATCGCGTCCCGTTTCCGCCGCCGCAGCCGTCGCACGATGTCGATGAACCGATGATCGATGATCCGGGTCGCCCAGGCGTAAAACGAATCCTCATCGCGATACGAGAACGACCCGATGCCCTCGACGATCGCAATGTACGCCTCCTGCAGGAGGTCGTCCGGATCGATCCGCTCCTTCCAATCCGGCCCGATCTTCCGCTTCGCGTATCCGTAGAATCGCCCCCGATGCACCCACAGGAGCTTTTCGACCGCCCCGGCGTCCCCGGACGATGCGCGCCGGCACCATTCTGCCACCGTTGTCGAAGAAACTGGGATGCTACTAATTTGCGTCACTGATGCTTAGCATAATCGCAATGTCCGGCCGGGATCAAATCCCGGCCCCGCGGAACGCGTCTGAATGAGCAAATCCGAATCGACGGTCGTCACGCGCGTCGTGACCCAGTTCCGAACCCTGCGCCAATCCGGCTCGCGCTCCTCCATCGACGAGGTCCTCGACGATCTCGTCGATCCCTCGCAGCGCGAAGCAGTCCGCGCCGACGTCCTCGCCGCTCTCTCCCGCTCCGGAGAACCCGGCGAAACCGCCCCCGACCGCGAACCGCTCGCCTTCCCCAACGTCGAGGGCTACGACATCATCGATCGCATCGGCGACGGCGGTATGGGCGTCGTCTACGAGGCCTACCAGCGCTCCACCGGCCGCCGCGTCGCGATCAAGTTCATGCGCGAAAGCGCAAAAGTACGCCCCACCGCCCGACGCCGCTTCGAGCGCGAAGTCGAACTCGCCGCCCGTCTCAACCACCCCAACATCGTCTCGATTATTGACTCCGGCATCGACCAGGGCCGCTACTACTACGTCATGGACTACGTCGACGGCGTGTCCCTCAACAAGCACTTCAAGCTCGGGGCGCCCGACCACCGGCCCGCCCTCGAATCGATGATCACGGTCAGCCAGGCCATCGACTACGCCCACCAGCGTGGTGTCCTCCACCGCGACCTCAAGCCGTCGAACATCCTCATCGACAAACAAAGCGCGCCCCACATCGTCGACTTCGGCCTCGCCAAGGACGTCGACGACGAAGAGGCCCACAACACCCTCACGGAGCCCGGTGCCCTGCTCGGCACGCTGGACTACATGCCTCCCGAGCAGGCCCGCGGCCGCACCGACGACGTCAGCGTCCGCAGCGATGTCTACTCGCTCGGCGCGATCGCCTACGAACTCGTCACCGGCCAGCTTCCGGTTCCCGTCGGCGGCCCGCTCCGTGACGTCCTCGACCGCATCGAAAACGCCGAGCCGCTGGTCCCCTCGACCATTCGCCGCTGGGAAGACCGAGACCTCGACGCCATCCTGATGAAAGCGGTCGAGAAAAATGCCGAGCGTCGTTACGCGACTGCCGGCGACTACGCCGCCGACATTCGTAGATATCTGGCCAATGAACCCGTACTCGCCCGCCGCCCCGGCCCCTTCGAGTATGCGGTTCGCTGGCTGAAGCGCAACCGCGCGATCGCAGCCGTCAGCGGTGCCGCGATTGCGGCCGTCGTCGGTGTGATCGTCTTTGCCTTTGTTCACATCGAGCGGGAAAGGGAACGAGCCGAACAGGAAGCGCTTAATCGAAAAGAAACCGCCGGCTTCCTCGAATGGATGGTCAGCCGCTTCGACCCCAACAACGCCAAGGACTCGCGAATCGTCCTGAAACAGGTTCTTGATCAGGTCGAAAAGCGAATCGAAACCGAGATGCCCAACAATCCCGAGGGCCGCGCCACCGTCCGCCACGCCCTCGGCGAGCGCTACCTAGCCATCGGCGACTACAAGTCGGCCGAAAAACACCTCAATGTCGCCCTGGATATTCGCCGCAACGCCCTTGGCGATGTTCACGTCGACGTCGCCATGACCCTCGTTCGTCTCGGCCACGTTGCCGCGGTCCGCGGAGACATTCCGACCGCCGAGTCCAACCTCCGCAAGGCGGTCGAAATTTGCCGCTCTCTCGACACGTCCGACGCCGCGCTCGGCGCCGCCACGGCCCTCCAATTGCTCGGCCGCCTCATGACCGAGATCGGCCGTACGATTGAAGCCCGGCCCCTGCTCGATGAAAGCCTGAAAATTCGCACCGAAACACTCGGGCCCGAGCATCCCGACGTCGCCGAGTCGATCTTCGAACGGGCCCGACTGAGCATGTTTACCGGCGACCTATCGACCGCCGAGTCCGACATCCGCCGCGCCCTGGATATGCACCGCAAGCTCCTGGATGACCATCGACCCCTGACGGTCGTTCGCTGGGAGACCACGCTGGCCGCCGCCCTCGCTCGGCATGGCAAGCTCGCCGAAGCCGAGCCGCTAGTTCGTCACGCCCTTGACGTCGGCCGCCGGCACTTCCCCTCCGACCAGTATCCTGAAGGTCACGCCACGGTCATCCTCTCTCAGGCCACCCTCGCCGACATCCTGATCCGCACCAACCGCTCCGTTGAGGCCGAGCCCCTCCTGCGCGATTGCCTGAAATTCGCCGATCGAAATGTCCCCAACTATCCCCGCGCCGGCGTCATCCGAACATTGCTCGGCCGCTGCCTCGCCCAGCAGCAAAAGTACGCCGAGGCCGAGCCGCTCCTCCTGGCCGCCTTCGAGTCGCTCAAGTCCGCGACCGGCCCCGATTCGTTGGACACTCAGCAGGCCGTCGCGGCTCTCGTCGAGTTCTATGACGCTACGGGCAATACCGAGAAGGCCGCCAGTTATCGAAAGTTGATCAAGCGACCCTCGTCGACCAACGCTGCCGCGTCGACGCTATAGCTTATCCAGTCTTCCGCGCGCAATACGCACCGCCCGGGCCGATTGATCGCAACCAATCCATCGCCGGCCAAGCCGAGCCGCGGCAACCAGCGTCGTTCCGCTCCCGCAGAAAAAGTCAGCCACGACGTCGCCCGGGTTCGTCCCCGCACGAACGATCCGGTCCAGCAGCGCCAGCGGCTTTTGCGTCGGCCAGCCGGTGCGCTCCCTTGCCACGGTCGAAAGAAACGGAATGTCCCAAACATCCGTAAGGACCGGCCCCGCTTCGTGGAAGTACAGTCGTCCTTTCCGCGTCTGCTTGAACGGCCGCCCTGCTGAATCGCGCTTCAGCCCGTCCGTGCGAAACTCCCCGCCGCGCAGCGAATGGAATCGATGATGCCCGACCCGCCGCGCGTAAACGAGAATTGTGTCGTGCTTTCGCCCGAACCACCGCTTGGAGACGCCCCCGCTGCGATAATGCCAGATGATCTCGTTCAGAAAGTTCTCCGCCCCAAAAACAGTGTCGAGCTGAATCCGGACATAGTGCGCCGCCCGCCAGTCGAGATGAACCCACAGCGTCGCATGCCGCGCCAGCAAGCGGTGAAACTCCGTCAAGTGGGGCTGGATGAATCGGAGGTATTGCTTAAGCCCGCCGCGCCAGACGTCGGAATAGCCCTGCCGCCCTCCCGCCGAAACGCGCCGCTTTCGTGTCGCAAACGGCGGATCGATATAGATCAGATCACAGCAAGCGTCCGGCAGTCGCTGCGTCATCGTCAGTGCGGCGCACCGCTCGATTTGACTTGTCGCAGAAGTCCCTCTGAGTTGTCCGCCCGTCGGCCGATCCGATCGCACCTAGCGCGACCCGCTTTCGCCCGCCCCCTCCGGTTCGATCCCCAGCATTTCCATTCGACGGTAGAGCCGGCTCCGAGAAATCCCCATCAGTTGCGCTGCTCGATTACGTTGCCCCTTGGCCTGGCGCAGTGCTTCGAGAATGGTCTGGCGCTCCACCCGCTCCAACACCGGATCGAGCTGAATGGTCTCGCCCGGCGCGCCGCCGTTTCCAGAGCCCGTGCCACGCACTGCCGGCGGCAGATCGTTCGCCTGCAGGATTGATCCGTGCCCCACGACCAGGGCTGACTCCACTGCCGCCGACAATTCCGCCACGTTTCCCGGCCAACCGTATGCCAGCAGCACACTCCACGCTTTGGGAGACACCTCTGACACTTGCCGCGACCCCACTGCATTGAAGCCGTCGAGGAAGTGTTGCACGAGACTCGGAATATCCTCGCGTCGCTCGCGCAGCGGCGGCAGCTCGATCGACACGACCCCGAGGCGATAGTAGAGCTCCTGCCGCAACTTCCCGGCCCCAATCGCCGCCGCCGGGTCGTCCCCGATCGTCGCGATGACACGTACTGCCGCATTCTCGCTCGAACCAGTCGCCGGTCCACGTCGGTCCGGCACCATTCGCGCCAAAGCAATCTGGGATTCGGACGGCAGGTCAGAAATGTCCTCGACATACAAGGTGCCGTGCCGCGCTGCTGACATCGCGCCACCGCGCGTGCCGTCCACCAGCAGCTCGCCGCCCCCTCGTTCGCGTCCCAGCACAACAAACGGCCCGTCGCGACGCGCGCCGTGCTCGTGAATTGTCCTCGCGACGAGCTCCTTCCCCGTGCCGCGCTCTCCACGGATGAGTACGCCGAAGGAGTTGCCTAATGCGGACTTCATCCGCTCGAAAACCGGGTGCATCTGCGGCGATCGGCTGACAAGGCGTCCAAACCCAAACCGACTCCGGCGTTCCTCCAGGAGCCGTTCGTTTTCCGTCCGCAACTCGGCCAGCGTCGCGATCAGATTCTGCTCGTGATCGTGGCTTTCCGATATGTCCCGCATCACGCCGAGCACGAGTTCGACCGTTCCTGAGGCACTCCGGAGCGGCGTGTAGATCGTCTCCACCCAAACAAACGAACCGTCGCGACGTCGCAATCGCATCCGTTGTCGAACGCCCTCACTACCGTCGTTGGCACTCAGGTGTGCCGCCGGGCAAAGGAATCCCGCCAACGAGCGGCCCTGCTCGTCATGGCAATCCACAAACGCGTGGCACGAACAACCGGTCCCCAGGACGTCGTCGCGCGAAAACCCGGTCAAACGCTCGGCTGCTGAGTTGAAAACCACGAACCGCCGGTCGCGGTCGAGCACGATGATCCCGTCCAACGTGTTTTCGAGGAGTTTCTCGAGCGACAGGGCTGTCGCATCGGACGTGCGCAATGTGCCTTTTCGACCCTTCGAACGAGGCATGGGGGCACTTTACGTCCGGGATAGACTCCGGTCAACACCGCAAATCCAAAAAGTTACTACGCACTAACTTGCGCCGACGTGCCGTCCGACGGAGGATACAATTTGAGGCTATGTCGCGCACGAGCCCATCCGAAGACGAACCGATTTTACCCGAGGGTATTAGCGCCGCTCGTCTTCGAGAACTCCTCTTGCGCTGCCGCGAAGAAGACCTCGGCCAACACGGCGATCTCACGACTGCCCTGCTTCCCGAAGACCTCGCACGCGCTCGCAAAGCGTGGCTCATCAGGGCTAGAGAACCCGGATGCCTCTGCGGGGCCGCGCTCCTGCCCTACCTTTGCGAACAATTCGCATTCGACGTCCGAGCTGAAGACGTCGCAACGGACGGCGCAGACCTCGCGGCGACCACTTCCATTGCACGACTGAGTGGCCCCGTTGCCCCGCTGCTCTCAGCTGAACGGACCATTCTGAACCTGCTCCAGCGACTCTCCGGAGTCGCCACGCTCACCCGCAGTTACGTCCGCGCGGTCGCGTCAACTTCGGCACGAATTTTTGACACTCGCAAGACAACCCCCGGACTCCGCGATTTGGAGCGCTATGCCGTGCGGATCGGCGGCGGATTCAATCATCGCAACGGTCTTTGCGATGCCGTGCTGATAAAGGACAACCACCTGGCCGGCGTACCAACGACGCGACTCGCCCAATTCGTGTTTGAGATGCTGAATCGGGTGCCCGTGCTTCCAGCCCCGCCTGCATTCATCGAAGTTGAGGTCGACTCATTGGATCAGTTCCGCGAAATCCTCAAGATCGTCGGAATCGACATCATCCTGCTCGACAATTTCAAGCTTGAGGACCTTCGCACTGCAGTTCATCTCCGCGACCGCGCCGGGCTTGCGACCCGCGTCGAACTCGAAGCAAGCGGCGGCATCACCCTGGGCAACGTCTCCGACGTGGCCGCGACCGGAGTCGATCGAATCGCGATTGGCGCACTCACTCACTCCGCCGTCGCCCTCGACATCGGCTTGGACGCCGTGCCATGACCTCCGGCCTCAACGCCGCACACATCGCCGCGTCACTGAATTCCACAAGGATAGGCCGGCGCCTGGTCTGCCTCGCGGAGTGCGACAGCACCAACGCATTCGCCCTCGCGGAAATCGCACGCAACGCTCTCGATGTCGATGGACTCGTCATCTTTTCGGAGCATCAAACCGCCGGGCGCGGGAGACTCGGCCGTACCTGGCACGCGCCACGGGGTGCAAGCCTTCTTATGACAGTCGTCCTGATCGGTGAACCGTCCGCCGCCCCAAGACTTGGGCTCGCAGCGGGGATCGCAATTCGTGAAGCGATCCATGAGATCGCCGCCGTGGATGTCGAACTGACGTGGCCGAATGACACATATGTCCGTGGCCGCAAACTTGCCGGCGTCCTAATCGAGTCCGTGCGTCCAGCTGGCGTACCGGCTGCGCACGCCGTCGGGATCGGTATCAACTGTTTGCAAACATCTGCCCATTTCCCTGTTGAGTTGCGCAACCGTGCCACGTCGCTCGAGATCGAGTGCCATCACGCTGTCGACCGCACGGCCCTTGCCAGCGCGCTTCTCAGACATCTCAATGCCCGCCTACCCACCGCGTTGATCGCATCCGACGAAGCCATGGCCGTCTCATGGCGACGTTACAGCTCCGACATCGGCCGCCGAATCGAGCTTGTGCACGCCGGCCGCCGATTCAGTGGCACAGTTCTTGATATTGATGCCACACACGGTCTGTGGCTTCAGCTTGACGACGGCGGTCGCTGCCGCTTTGACCCATTGACCACCAGCAAGGTCTGATTACTGGCGACCGTTCGACTCAGTTGCCGATTGCTGAGAGGATCTTGTATGAGATTCCGGCCACAGCGGCGGAAGCGGGAATGGTTAAGACCCACGCCCACACGATCTTCTCCCCTACCTGCCATTTAACCGATCGCGCGCTCTTCACGCTTCCCACGCCCAGGATCGCCCCCGTAATCGCATGGGTTGTCGAGATCGGCACATGCCCGATGGTTGCCCCGATGATTGTCATGGCTGCCGCGGTCTCTGCGCAGAATCCCCCGACCGGCATCAAGTGTGTAATCTTTTGCCCCATCGTCTTCACGATCCGCCATCCGCCGGACATCGTCCCCAACGCAATCGCGAAGTGGCAAATGAGAATAATCCACAACGAGATTTCGTGCTCGCGTCCGAACATCGAAAAGCTACTGGTCGCCCACTCTCCCTTGCCACCCGCCACCAAGACCAGCACGATAATTCCCATCGTTTTCTGTGCGTCGTTTCCGCCATGCCCGAGGCTGTAAATGGCAGCGGAGAACAACTGCAGCCTGCGAAAGAGTGCCGTGGATTTGGTCCGGTCCGCCCGCCGAAACAACCGGCCCACCACCATCATGTTCAGCATTCCCAGCACAAAGCCAATCAGCGGCGAAGCGACGATAAACACCAGCAGTGGAACCCAGCCCGACGGCGTAATCACCCCCCATCCGGCCTTTGTGATCGCAGCTCCCGCAATCCCACCCACCAGCGCGTGCGACGAACTCGACGGCAACCCGTAGTACCAGGTCAGGATGTTCCAAACGATTGCGCCGACCAACGCCGCGAAGACGACACTGAGGTTAACGTGTGATGGATCGACCAGATCTCCGTAGATGGTCTTCGCCACCCCCGTCCCGAAAACGAACGCTGCAACGAAATTGAACGCCGCCGCCCAGATCACCGCCTGGCGCGGCGTGAGTACCCGCGTGGAGACAACCGTAGCGATGGAGTTCGCGGCGTCATGAAATCCATTGAGGAAGTCAAAGACGAGTGCGATGGCGATGATGATAATGACGTACGTCAGCATGGCGACCCGGGCGGCTCGTCAGGCGTTCTTCAAAACAATCGCCTGAATGATATTGGCGATGTCATCGCAGCGATCGATCGCCTTCTCGGTCCGGTCGTAAATCTCCTTCAATTTCATCGCCAGCATCGGGTCGTTCGTGGTGTTGTAGAGCTCGGCCACCGCAGCGTGATTATGGTCGTCCCCAATGCTCTCCAGCTTCCGGATCTTGATCAGAATCTGGTAGATGTCATCAGCCCGCTTCAGGTCACGAAGCCGCTGCACCGCCGCCCGCACGTTTTGCGCTGCCTCCAGCAGTACATCCGCCTGCTTCACCAGCCACGTCGTCGGCTCCTTAATGTGATAAAGGTTCATGCGCTTGGACGCGGCGTCTACTTCGTCGATGACATCATCCATCCGCGTCACGAGCGTTTGAATGTCCTCGCGGTCGAAGGGCGTGATAAAGGTCTTGTCCAGTTTCTCCAGCGTCCGGTGCATGACGTCGTCGCCCGAGTGCTCCAACTCACGAATCCGCGCAATATGCTCGTCGCGTCGGCCATAGTCGCGCATCAGATCGCGAAACGCCTCGGCCGTGTGAACCACGGCGTCCGCCGACTGATTCATCAGATCGTTAAAACCCGTATCACGGGGGAGGATGCTGAACATTTGTTTTTCTCCCGGCCGGCGGGCGCCGACACTTGTCTCTCACCCATTTCATTCGACCGCAACACGCCGTGCTCGGCGTTGTCGATCTGTCAGGATTTCGATCAAGGGCACTGCGCACCGCGCTGCGCCGTCTCGGATTGGGGACACCCGGATATTCCACGACACCAACGGGTCGGTCAAGCCGAGGATTATCTGAACCTCTCCACCGACGGTGGCTCGATGAGCACCTGCCGTAGCCCCTGATTCGTCAGCGGCCAACATTCATCCCTTCCGTGGCAGCACGATCGTCACCCGGGTTCCCTCACCCGATCGGCTGCAGAGTCGGACCGAGCCTTGCATTGCCGCGACGGCATGGCGGACGATCGACAATCCGAGTCCGGTCCCGCGCTTCGCCGCATCGCGTCCACGCTCCGACCGCGCCCGCTGGACTTGGTAAAATCTCTCAAAGACCCGGTCCTGCTGATCCTCCGGAATACCGCAGCCGCTGTCCTCTACCTCGATGCTAACCCCCTGGCTTTCGTCACGGCACGTGACGCGGACATACCCACCGGGCTCGGTGAATTTCACTGCGTTATCGACGAGGTTGTCCAGCACCAGCCGCAGCAGTTGCGGGCTCGCGACCAGGTGCTCGCCCTCCGCCGGGCATTCGACGTGCCAGTCTAATCCTGCTGCCGCGATTGCGGGCGCGTGGTGACCGTGCAACTCGCGCAGAAAAGCCAACATCTCGATCGGCTCAGGCGGAAACCGGGCCGCCGGCGACTCCAAGCTGGAGAGGTTCAGCAGATCGGCTGACAACTCGACAAGCCGAGCGCTGTGTCGCTCGATCACATCCACGAACTGCCTTGCCGAAGCCGACTCGCACGCAAAGTCAAGTTGTTGCAACGTCTCGACCGCTGCGCGGATCGCCGACAGAGGCGTGCGCAACTCATGCGACGCGTTTGCAACGAAGTCGGTCTTGACCTGGATGGTCCGCGTTAATTCCGTGATGTCTGTCAATACAACCAGACGTGCCGGTCGCTCGGCCGTTTGCCCGGCACCCGCCGTTGCGAGTTCAACGTCCGTCGACCGAGCCGACCAGATCTCGGCGCCTCCCGGTAGTTCGAATTCAAGTCTGACTTCGCGGCCACCTTTCTCTCCGAGCCGCGCCAAGTCGCCGCTCTCGTCGCCCACATCCCCATTCCCGTTCTTTGGCAGGAGCATCGCCAACAACGCCGGATTCGGCACGCATTCGCCGGCCAGCCGACCGATCGGTCCCTCCTGTACTCCTGAAACCTCGCCGGCTATCGCATCGCCCTCGGCGCTCGCTCCATTCGTTTTCATCCGCCGCAGCAGTCGGATTGCGGCCGGATTCGTCAACACTATTCGTCCACCCGCGTCGGCAACAATGACCCCTTCCTGCAGCGTCCGAATCAAGCGATCCAGGTCTTCGCGCTGCCGGTCGATCGTATGGAGCTGCGCGGCAAGGTGATCGCGCATCTGGTTGAGCGATCGTGCCATGTCGCCGATCTCGTCACGGCCGGCTACTCGAACGCGAGCCGACAGGTCTCCTCGCGAGAGCGTCCGCGCCGTCTCCGTGATGCGCCGAATAGGCGCACTCCACGCCGCGGCCAGGCCCAGCGCGAGGATCAGCGCCGCCCCAAGGCCGATCCCGCCTATCTTCCAGAGCAGCCGCCGCGTCGTCGCCGTGTGCATCGCCATCCCGCGCTCCGGCATCGACACGCGAATGACTCCGATCGGGCGGCTCGCGTCGCCGACGCGCACGGCGACATACTTCATTTCGCGCGAAACGGTCCGGGATAGCCGCATGCTCTCGCCCCAACCATCCCGCAGGGCTTCGAAGACTTCCTTGCGGCTGCCGTGCGGCTCCATGTGTGATGGTTCTGCCTCGGAGTCCGCCCAAACAGTCCCGTCTACCGCGACCATTGTGACGCGCAGGTCCGGCATGAGCCGCGCCGCTTCGCGCGCGATCTTGTTCAGTTCTTCCGTCTGGTCCGCATAGAAGCGATCTTTCACTTCGTTGCGAATCCGTTCTGCCTGCGCCGTCAACTGTCGGGTCAGATCCTGCACATACGCTGAATCCAGCTCATCCGCGATCATCCAGATTGAGACGATCAATACGATCGCCATCAGGAGGGCGTTTCCTAAGAACAGTTTCCAGAAGAATCGCCCGGGCCGCATCGTCATCCTCGTGCTCGGGCACCATTATCGCGGATTGACAGACGCGGTCGAACTCTCGACCCGTGCGGCCGACTCATTCTCCGGTCGGCTCGCGAAACGCGTATCCGGCGCCGCGGATCGTCTGGATCCAGGCCGCCCCGCGCCCCGCGGCCGGCGTCGTCCCCACCTTTTTCCGCAACGCCGTGATGTGAACGTCGATGGTCCGATCCGAAACGATCACTCCTGACCCCAAGACACGCTCTACGAGCTGCGATCGATCCAATACGCGCCCCCGTGCCGACATCAGCGCCCGCAGCAATCGAAACTCGGTTGCTGTTAACGACACGACCGCGCCATCCACCGTCACTTCGTACCGGCTGCTGTCAAGCACAAACGGTCCTATCGTTATCGATGCCGCCGGTTCACCCAGCGTCGAATCACCCCGCCGGAGCATGGCTGCAACCCGCGCCACAAGTACCTTTATCGAGAATGGCTTCGGAATGTAGTCGTCGGCCCCGAGCGCGAAACCGACGAGCTGGTCAGCCTCTTCTCCCTTCGCTGTCAACATGATGATGGGTATCGACGCCGTTGCCGAGTCTCGCCGAAGTTGAGCGCAAACATCGTCCCCCGAAACGCCGGGCAGCATTCGATCCAACAAGATGAGGTCGGGCGGCTGCCGGCGGACTTCGGCCAATGCCGCATCGCCTCCTGCGACGCGCCGCGGCCGATACCCTTCACGTTCGAGGTTGTAACAAATCAGTTCAGCGAGATCACCCTCGTCTTCGACAACAAGGATTGACCTGGCCTTCGCGCTCCGCGCCTCAGCCGCCATCGCCCGACGCTCCTTTGTCGCGGTAAGAGCGGACACTCGTACCTTCCTCCGCTGCCCGGCTATCTCAGCCAGCGGGCATCCTACCGAAGCACATTGCGTCGTCGCCCCCCTTCTGACGCTTCTTCACAGAAACTTTACATTCGATCGCAATTGGCCATTCCAGCCCAATTTTCTTGCAAGATTCAACGAGTCCCGCCCCGCTTCACCCGTTGCATACCACGTTCCAAATCTGCGTCCAGCGGCTGGTTTGGCGCTGCTAGAATTCGATCCAGCAAACTGGCACTGTCACAGCCCAAATCCGATGCTTGAACCAAAATCCGGTGATAAGTCTGCCACAGCAGATGCGTCCGCTCACGGAGCGAGCGTTGCGAAACGTATCGCATCATCCCGGCAAGAGTCTTCGCCATATACGTTCCATCGAGGTCGATCCCCTCGCGCGCCCCTAATTTTGCCGCGAGCCGGACCGACTCCTCGGTAAACTCCGCGTAGCCGTGTCCCAGAGCGTCGTCCACGATGTCAAAATCTTCCGTTGACAACGAGATATCGGGGATGCAAGCGTCGAGCGTCCGCATTAGCTGAAGTGTCCGTCGCGCCAGCCCGAGAACGCGCCGTTTCGTCGCGTACCACCGATACGACGTCACAACCCCTACGACGCGCGTTTTCAGCCCAGCAAGCTTGAGTCCCACAATCAAGCCAGCCGCCGTCCCAAGACTTCCCATGGGAACAAACGCGAAATCGGGTTCCGCACACTCGCCGCGGCCGCATTGCCCCCGCAACTCGATTGCCGCATTTACATGCCCGACGCACGCCAGCGGCGTCGTGCCGCCCTGCAGAATAAAGTACGCTGGCCGCCCGGCTGCCCAATGGAGCGGTCGCAGGGCTTCCCACGCCGTTCTCGGAAGGATGCTGGCAATACTCGCGGGTACGATCCGAGCCCCGGCGTTCAGCGCGGCGGTCAAGTTTCGCCTGACATACTCCGCCATCGGCTGCGGCAGTACGACCGCGACCGTCCGCAGCCCAAAGCGCGCACCATGCCACGCCGTCCGGGCGACGTGGTGACTCCCCGCGGCTCCTACCGTTACGAGAGTTTTCGCCCCACGCTGTTTCGCATCTGCGATCAGAAACTCCAGCCCGCGAATCTTGTTTCCGCCGCAATCGGGCTCCGACAAGTCCTCCCGCTTTAGGTATAGCGCCGACAGCCCCATCTCTGCGGCAAATTGTTTCATCGGGCTCACTGGAGTCGGCCACGACCCCAACGAAACCCAAGGCAACCCCTGCTGTAGCCGCGGATACTCCCGAAATAGCTCCAGCATCCGTACCTCGTCATCCCCGCCGCAAGAGCCCAGCGGAAACATGCTCCGCCAATGCCGCGATCGTCATCGACGGCGCAGCCCCGGTAGCCGATGGCAAGATACTGCCATCCGCGACGAACATCCCCGGGTACCCGAACACCTCCCCGCACGAATCCACTGCACCCGAATCCGGTGAGTCCGACATGCACGCCCCTCCCAACGGGTGAACCGTTATCGCGCGTCGTCCCAACAGGATCTTGGGCGGGATTAACAACCGCGCGCCGACGGCTGTTGACAGCTCCCGGAGTCTCTCAATAGTTCGCCTGGCAAATCCTTCGCCCCCTCGACCACGGAAAAACCACAGCTGTCCGTCCCGGTCCATCTTTAACTCGTTCTCACCCTCCCCCAGCCCCATTACTCCAAAGCTCCACAACTTGGTCAGGCATTCTCGTCGAGCCGTGCGTGGCGACCTTAAGAGGTCCGCCGCACGACCAAGCCAACTCTGCATGACCGGCAAAAATCCGGTCTCCATGAGATACATCCGATCAGATTGCCAGAGATCAATCCAAGCCGTCACAGCTGGTCCGCTATCCAGTGAGAGATCTTCGCGCGGCACGACCAGCAGCCCACCAAAATCCCCGTTTGTAAAGAACTTCCGGCCCACCGCACGACTCAGCTTCGGTAGCGTCCTGAACTCATCCCTGCATGACAGCAGCAGCCGAACCGTGTTCAGCGTTCCCGCTGACACGACGATCCGCCGCGTCGAAATCGTGTCTGTCACCCACGATGTCCTCATCCATCGCCGCAGTCCGAGAAGATAGCCACCGTTCCTCGACTCGATCCTCGTCACTTCATGCAGAGGATGGACCTCCGCCCCAGCCGCTTCCGCCTGCGCCAGATACGTCCGATCGAGTGTTCGTTTCCTCGCGACGCGCCCTCCGCGCAGCCACGCGACCAGCGCCGTCCGCCAATTCTCCGATGGTTCGATGTCTGGTGCGCACGCGATGCGCTGTACATCACTCGGCCACTCCATTGCCAGCGGCAGCCGCCTGGCGCTTGCTCCCATCGCACGCCCCGCCGCCTCCAACAGCCGCGTTCGCGAGAGTTCACATCGCACCGTGGATGGCGAGATCACACCTTCCACGCGATCCAGGTACGGCTCCAGCCGTTCCAGCCGCCACCCCGCCGGCCAACCACTATCGAAGATTTCCGCCTGCGGGCGGACTGTCGCCGCCGTGTAGAGCTGTGATGTCCCGCCAACTGCATTCCCACTAATCGCCATCAGTCCGCGAATGCCGCCGCGTTGAATCAATCCCGGCCGCCATGACCGATGAAGCAAGGGTTGATCCCCGCACGCCAGGTCCCCCCACGCCTCCTCCGTCATCCGCGCACCGCGCTCCAACACCGCCGTCCGCATCCCGGCCTGCGCCGCTCGAAGCGCGCACACCGACCCGCCAAAGCCGGATCCGATGATGACGACATCCCACGTCCCCGAAGTCATGCCCGCATGTTATAGTCCCACGGACGGTAAGACATGATCATCGACGTTCATTGCCACGCCGGTCTCTCCGCACGCCGCGTTGATCCCGGCCTCCCGCGCTTCTCGTTTGAAAAAACCGGCGCAGTCGGTTCAAAGGGATACGACAGCTACTTCTCTCCGCGCCTTCTCAAGCGCGTCGCCTGGTACTTCCTAGCACGCTGGTCCAACATCGACCGTCGCCTCCAGCCCGGAGACGAACTCGACGCCGCCATCGAAGCCAATCACGCATTTCACCACGCCAACACCGCCGCTGATCGCCTCGTCCTCCTCGCCTTCGATGAATACCACGACAACGCCGGCCGACCCATCGGTATGGTCGCCGATCGTCGCCAACTTGGTTCCGACCTCTACGCCTCGAACTCTTTCGTTCGCGCCCTCTGCCACGCAGATCCCGACCGATATCTGTTCGGAGGATCGATCCACCCCTATCGCGCCGGCGCGACCGACTTGCTTGCCGAACTCGCCGCCGCCGGAGTCGCGCTTATCAAGTGGCTTCCCTATCACCAAAACATCGACGCGAAGGATCCTCGCACCATCAGCTTTCTCCGGGCAGCCGCCCGTCTGCGCATCCCCGTGCTCATCCACTACGGCGGCGAAACTTCGCTGTCCCCGCAACACAAAGAATTCGAGCACCCTGGACCGCTGCTCGGCACGCTCTGTCGCCTCCGAGGCAACGATGAGATGCCGACGACGATCATCGCGCACGTCGCTACTCCGTCGTTCCCGTGGCAAAACCACGAAGGCCACGACGCACTCGTGGAAGGATTGCTTGGCGAATTCGCACACGCGCCCCTGTACGCCGATATTTCAGCCCTCGCGGCGTTTGGCCGAACGAGCTGGTGCCGCAAGCTTGCGTCCAACGCCGCATTGCACCGCAAACTCGTGTGGGGCAGTGATTTTCCGATCCCACCCATCATTCGTTTCTTCTGGATGAGCCTCGATCGCGCCACGCGCAAGCGTATCGCCGCTCTCCCAAGCTGGATCGAACAGGACCTCCAACTGAAGCGCGCCCTCGGATTCGATGAGTGCGTCTTCCACCAGGCCGCACAGATACTCAATATTGGGCGGGCTGACCAACCGTGATAGGGCGAGTCGCATTCTTGCTCGTCTGTTCACTCTGCGGTGCGACGTACGCCGTCGAGCTCGCTCCCGCCCGCCTCGTCCCAATCGCCCCCGGTTTCGCGGCAACCTCTGTCAATACCACGATCTTTCGCCACAACTCTCTGACAACGCGACATAATGTCCAATTCACGGCCTATTACGACAACGACGCCCACGTTGTTCTCGCCAAGCGCAAGTTCGGCGAGGCGAACTGGACGATTCGCCGAACCGAGCTGATCGGAAATCCGTACGACGCCCACAACGCCATTGTGCTCGCCGCGGACGCGTCGGACACGCTTCACATCATGTGGAATCATCACAACAGCGAGTTGAACTATGTTCGTACGACCGGGCTCGGTTCACTTGAGGTGACCGGTCGCCAAAAAACGGATGGAATTCTCGAATCTTCCGTCACCTACCCTGAGATGTGCAGTCTGCCCGACGGCAGCGTGGTGCTCGTCTACCGCAGCGGCACTTCCGGCAACGGTGACATTGTGATGAAGCGCTTTCGATCGAAAGAGCGCAAATGGACAACCGTCCAACCCCGTCTCATCGCCGGAGAGGGAAGACACAGCGCATACGTCGAATTCTGCATCGACTCCCATGGCACGCTGCATTTCGCGTGGACTTGGCGCCGTACGGGTAACGTCGCGACGAATCACGACATCTGCTACGCACGCTCATCGGATCGTGGACAGACTTGGACCGACTCGAACGACGAACCGATCAGCCTGCCCATCACATCCGACAATGCCGAGTACGCCCTGCGAATCCCCGAGAACTCCGACCTGATCAACCAGACCTCGATCGCTGCCGACGATGCCGGCCACCCCTACATCGCTACATACTTCCGCCCCGTCGGCCAGCAGGCGGTCCAACTCATGTTGGTACATCACGACGGTCGGAAATGGTCAAGTCATCAGATTGGAGACCGGCACTCGTCGTTCCACCTCGCAGGCCTCGGCACGCGACCGCTCCTGATTTCGCGTCCGTTAGTCCTGCTCGATACGAGAGCGGCGCCACCTCGCATTTTGATCGTCTATCGCGATGTAGAGCGACAGAATCGTATCACTCTGGCATCCTGCACCGATCTCGCCAAAGGTGACTGGAGCTTCGCCGATCTGACCAACGACTCATACAGTGCATGGGAGCCGACGTGCGACCTCTCCCTTTGGTCGCGTGATCATTTGCTGCATCTCTTCGTACAGAAGACGACTCAGCTCGAGGGCGACGCCGCACCCGCCGGCCCCAAAATTCCTCCCATGCCTGTCTCTATTCTTGAGGTACTTCCCTGACGGAGCGCGCGGCCCAGCCGCTTCTCCGCCACCCAGCTTTCGTACAAGGCCAAATGGCGATGTGCTTCGTCCATGTGACAGAATCGCCTTACGGTCTCCAACCCCGCGCTGATCAAGCGCTCTCGCAAAATCGAATCGTCCAGCAGCCGCAATACGGCCGCAACGATCGCTCCGGGGTGGCGCGGCGGGACTGTCAGGCAGTTCTCTCCGTCGCGCGCGTACTCGGTCACGCCTCCGATCGAGGGCAGTACCGTGCACGTTCCGCACGCCATCGCCTCGAGTCCCGGTCGCCCCAGTCCCTGAAAATGCGAGGGATCGATCAAGACATCGCACGACCCGATCAAATCCGCGGCATGCTGCATGTCCTCAACCAGTCCCGCATCGACACATGAAAACGGCAGATTGCGCGGCAATTCGCCCGGGCGCGCCCCGAACACCACCAACTCGACGTCGGAGCGCCGCTTGCAAATCTCCCCGAAGACTTCGACGAGCTGGGTGAATCCACGATGCGGCTCGTTCGGCCTCGCCATAGCGATCACCCGCAATTTCCTGCCCGTGAGCGCCGCTCGTGGCCGCCTTCGGAAGACCCCCAAGTCAAGCCCCAAGTGAATGGTATGACAGTCGACTCCGTGGTGACTCCGAACCAGGTCGCCAAGCCATCGCGACTTTACGATACGATGCTCCGTCATCCCATAGGTCGCTGCCACCCGCCGCTGCCTATCGACATCGCTGTCCGGATAAAACCAGGGCTCGTAGTCCTGCACGAAATACGCCGTGACCGCGTCGAACCGTCGGCGCAGGGCCGGTATGTAGTCCGCGGCTGTCGTCCAATACGTAGCGATGATGATGTCGCTTGCTGGGAACAAGCGAATCAGCTCGGCCCGGGTCGGAAACACGAGCGGCTGAGAGGGCAGGTTGAATCGTTCCGGCGCCAGCTCTGGGCAGATCGTCGCAATCCGCACGTCATGCCCCGCCAAGGTCAATTCTCGCGCAAGTTGAACGATGGACGTCATCCCACCGCAAACGGTCATCTGATCGGCCACCAAGTAGGTGATCCGCAGACCATCGATTCTTGGCATTCTCGCGACGTACTCGCGGGTCGGATACCGAAGTTCGCGACGACGCGGATCGAACTCCGTCCGCGGTCGCCGAGTCAACCATGCCGCGCGCTTCGCAAGTCGACGCTCAGATTCGCTATCCCGCGACTTGTCGGCCAACCGACGCCTCCCACTTCGCTCTACGATCATCGCCGACGCCAACGACCACTCATCCGCCCGGATCGTATGCCTCAACACGGCATCGCGTATGTACTGAAGCGGGTTCTTTCTCTTGAACCGCGCGTAATCGCGCTGGTATGCCGCATGCCAGCGCGAATCGAATATCTTCCGGTTCGCTTCGAACAGTTCGCGCCAACGCGCCCCGAACGATCCCTGCCCCTTGTGATAAACATAGGCGTCGTCGCACACAACGACCCGAAATCCCGCTTCCGTGAAGCGCATGCACATGTCCGACTCTTCGCAGTACCCTTGCTTGTACGCCTCGTCGAACGCCCCGAGTGAATCGAGCACGCGGCGACGCAGCAGCATGCAGAAGCCGTTGCCGGTCGTAACATCCGGGTAATGCCGCCGCGAGCTCCGCTCAACTGCCGCCGCCATCGTGTTAAGGTTCAGACCCGGTCCCAGCGGTGCCGCCAGCTCCGATGCCCGGTTCCCAAGTGGATTGACGACCGCGATTCGCTCATCACTCCGCGCGCACTTCACCATTCTTGAAAGCCAATCGCGTGA
>CAZONT010000076.1:0-19042 GCA_964581285.1 uncultured Planctomycetaceae bacterium
GTCGATCCCCCAATGGATGGCAGACGGCATGAATAGAAGCGATCGACGAGGGGAACTTGTCGCAGGATTCGGTCTGGCGGTTTCGCTGGCCGGGTTTTTCGTACTGGTCTTCCTCGGCGCATCGATGCTCAGCATGGCGACCTACGCCACGGCGTGGAGTTTCCTGGGAGGCGCGGGAGTCTGGCTCCTCATCCTCGTGCGGCTGCACCAGGGGCGGTTGCTGGAGCAGGAACGCATCGAACTGGCAGAACTTGAGCGCGACCGGCGGGAGCGACTCGGCGGCGCGGGGACCATATTCAAGGAAGAAGACGTCGAGCAGATGGAAGCCCTGTCGATGGGCCGCCGGCTGCGGACGATCGAGAAGTGGTTCGTACCGATCTTCGCGATGATCACGGCGGCGTTCCTGGCGTTCGCAGGGACGCGGAGTCTGGCGACGATCTGGCCGTGGGACTTGGCGGTCGAGGCCCAGGGCGGCATCAAGGCGAACGCGGCGTCGATGATGGCGTTCGTCGCGGGGGCCCTGGCGTTCGTGACGTTCGCGCTGTCGCGCTATGCACTGGGGATGGCCCGCGTTCGAGACGGCGGCGACTGGACGCCGCTTCGCGCGGGCGGGGTCTATTTCTTCGGGTCGTCGGTCTTCTGCCTGCTGCTGGCGATCACGCTGGTGCTGTCGCACAACGGCTACGACTGGCCGGAGCGCTGGCTGGCGCAGGTCATCGGCGTGCTGATGGTCGTTCTGGCGGCGGAGATGGTGATCAACTTCGTGCTGGACTTCTACCGGCCGCGCGTGGCGGGCGAGGCGCAGCGCGTTTTCTATGAGAGCCGCTTGCTGGGCGTGTTCTGCGAGCCGGAGGGCATCATCCGCAGCGTCGCGCAGACCATCGACTACCAGTTCGGCTTCAAGGTCAGCGAGACGTGGTTCTTCCAGTTCCTCCAGTCGAAGATCGTTCCACTGATCCTGTTTCAACTCGTTCTGCTGTACCTGATGACGTGCTTCGTGGTTGTGCCGCAGGGTTACCAGGCGGTCGTCGAAAAGACGGTTCCGGGGGTCGGCGCGACGCGGTGGGCGGCGCAGCCGGGCATCTCGTTCACGTGGCCCTGGCCGCTGGCGCAGTCGACCCTCGTTCCGGTTGAGCGCATCCGGCGAATGGAGCTGGGGTACGACGCGAGCAAGGAGAAGAAACCGGAAAAGCCCGCGGGCGAACCACAGACCGAGACGATCCTCTGGACTCAGAAACACCGCGTGAAAGAGTACCAGCTACTCGTTGCCGACAAGTCGGCGTCGGCTGACACGAAGGTGCCGGTAAATCTGGCGTCCGTGTCCATGCCGGTTCACTGGCGCGTGAAAGAAGATCGAGTGCTCGACTTCTACCGGCAATCGGACAATGTCGAGGCGCTGGTCGAAGCGCTGGCATATCGGGAGCTGACGAAGTACGCGGCGCACGCGGATCTGCTGGAGCAGATGATCGGTCGCGGCGGAATCCAGGCGGCGCTCGACATTCGCGATGGATTGCAGAAGGCGTGCGACCACGCGGGCATCGACGGCGGCGAGCTGGGTGTTGAGATTGTTTACGTCGGACTCGGCGGCGTACACCCGCCAACCGAAGTCGCCGAGGCGTATGAGAAAGTCGTCAACGCACTGGAGCAGAAAGACACCAAAATTCGAATGGCGCAGAGCGGCGCGCTCAAGACGCAGATCGCCGCGGGCGGCGAGCACTACGAGCAGCTGGCGGCGGCCATCCTCGCCGAAGACAAGGCGCAGCAGAGCGATCCCGCCGCGCTCGAAGCACGCACCGCCGAGGTTGAGAAACTGCTGCGGACGATCGCGGGCGGTGAAGCCGGCGAGGCCGCGGCCGTGGCGCAGGAGTACCTCTACAGCCGGGTGACGCTCGAAGGCGCCGACGCCGAACTGTTCCAGATTCAATGCAATGCGTTCGAAAAGTCGCCGAAGGTCTACGCCTTGCGGAAGTACCTTCGCGCGATGGTCAGCGGCCTGGTGGACAAGCGAATGACCATTATCGCGATCACGCGGCCTGAGCGTGTGATCTACATGCTGAATCTCAAGCCGCCGCCCCCGCTCGAAGTGCTGCAACAGGAGATGAAGAGCTTTCAGGAAGGCGGCGGCCAGTAGGCAATCGACACCCGGGCGGCGACCGGCTGCCCTGCGAGGAAACACATGCGTAGCATCTGGACAAAGATATCGGCGCTGCTCGTCGTGGCTGTGCTGATCCTGGCGATGACGGCGCACCAGGTGCGCTTCACCGAAACGGCGGTCGTGACGCGGTTTGACCGGGTCAAGCGCGTCATTCCGGCGAACGAGGCGGGACTGATCTTCACGGCGCCGTGGCCGATCGAGCGCGTGCAGAAGTACGATGCGCGGCTGCGGACGCTGCAGACCGAGTTCTCGCAACTTTCGACCGAGGACCAGAAGACGATCACCGTCGCGGCGTTCGCCACGTGGCGGATCGCCAACGCCGAGCAGTTCCTGCGGGCCGTAGGACGGGAGGAGGCCGCAAACAACAAGATCGGTGATCTTCTGAAAAACGAAGTCAGCAACGTGCTGCGGCGGTTTCCGCTGGCGGCGCTGGTGAACACCGATCCGGCCATGATGAAGTTCAACGAGATCGAGCAGGAAGTGCTCAAGAACGTGGCCGGCCAGGCCCAGAACATCTATGGCATCGCCGTGTCGATGGTCGGCATTGAGCGGCTGGGGCTCCCGGACGCCAACACGCGCGAGGTGTTCGAGCGCATGAAGGCCGGACGCCAGAAGTTCGCGGATCAGTTCATCGCCGAAGGCGACGCGCAGGCCAAGAAAATTCGCAGCGATGCCGAGCAGATTGCCAGCCGCATCCTGACGCGCGCAGACGCCTACGCCAAAAAACTTCGGGGCGAGGGCGACGCGCGGGCGGCGCAGTACTACGCCATCTTTGAGAAGAATCCGAAGCTGAGCGAGTTTCTGAAGAATCTCGAGGCGCTCGGCCAAATACTGCGGTCGGGCAAGACGACGCTGATCTTCAACGCACACCAGACCGAGCCGTTCCAGATGCTCTTGGAACCGAAGTCCGGTGAGACCAAGTCCAACTCCATCAGCCGGAGTGACGAGCCGTGAGCGACTTGCCTCCCGCAAATCCAGGATTGCCGATCCTGCCGCCCGGCGATGGATTCGATCCGGCCAGCCAGTCGCTGGCTGACGCGTTACGCAAGAGCTTTACGGTCCTGAAGGCCCTGATGCTCGTCCTGGTTGTGGCCTATGTCCTTTCGGGCTGGTTTCGAGTGCAGCCCGGCGAAGTGGGCTTCGTGGTGCGGATGGGCCGGGTTGTCGGTGAAGGAAGCGAAAGCATCCTGCGGCCGGGATGGCACTGGTCGTTTCCGTACCCGATCGACCAGGTCGTAACGGTCGCGACGCAGCAGGAGCGTACGCACACGGCCAAGTTTCTGTTCCGCATCACCGATGAGGACAGACTTCGTGGCGTGCGCCGAGTCGTTTACAGCAACCTCAGCCCGATCTACGACAACTACCTGCTGACGGGCGATGTCAGCATCTTGCACGCCCAGTTACAAGCGCGCTATCGCATCGTCGATCCGGTGACGTATGTGACCAACGTGACCGACCGCACTCCCGAAGACTCCAATCCACCCGAATACGAAGTCCTTCACGATCTGCTGGCGGACGCGGCCATCCGAACGGCGGCAAGACTGAACGTGGATCAAATCTACGGGGCCGGCCAGGAAGACTTCCTCAACCAGGTGACCGAGGCGACGCGAGTCAATCTCGAGAAACTGACGGCGGCCGGCGTGCCGCTTGGCATTGAGATCGTGGCCGTCATCGCCCCACAACAGGGCGAGATTGCCGGCATCCTGGCGCCGCGCCAGGTGCAGGAGCAGTTCGACGCCGTTGTCGCCGCCCAGCAAAACAAGAACACGGCCCTCGAAAAGGCCCGCGCCAAGGCCGGCGAAGAGCTGCGCCTGGCCGCTGGGCCGGGCTACGAGGAACTCGCGACCGCGATCGAGTCAGAGTTCGACGCGTTGCTCGACTATCTTCGGGCGGAGCGTGCGACGGAGGGTCGCACCGAGAAGTTGGCGGCAGCCGACGCCCTCCTCCGCAAGCGCTCGGGCGAGACCGATGCATTGCTATTCTCGGCGAGCGGGCGGGTGCAGGAGATCATCAACCAGGCGAAGTCCGAGCGCGAACGAATCATCAACGAGACGCTGGCCGACGCGAAACAGATCGAGCAGCTCGCGCCTGAATACCTGCGCAACAGCACATTCTTGCTGACACGCTTGCAGACTGAGTTTGTGCAGCGCATTGTCGCCGACGACGAGATCATCAAGACCCAAGTTCCGCTCGATGCGAAGGAGTACCGGCTGGAAATCCCGCGCGAGTCGGAAAGCGAGATTGAACGCAAGAAGCCGAAGCCAACCAAGTCGAACGAGGGATTCATCGAGCCCCGGCAGATGCGCGCCAAGCCGGAGAGGGACTGACACCGCCCACTATGCCGCCGAAAGCCCCCCACCAGCCGGTCGTCGAATGCGTCGCGCTCACCAAGGTCTTCGCCGACTTCTGGGGACGCGGCAAGGTCATTGCCGTCGACAATCTCGACCTCGAAATACACGCCGGCGAGGTGTTCGGGCTCCTCGGTCCGAACGGCTCCGGTAAGACGACGACGATCAAGATGCTGCTCGGGCTGCTCTATCCAACGCGCGGCCGGGCACGGGTCTTCGATCGACCGCCGACCGACACCGCCATCAAGAGTCGCATCGGCTACATGCCCGAGGACTCGTATCTTTATCGGTTTCTCAATGCCAACGAGACGCTCGACTACTATGGACGACTCTTCAAACTCGACCGTACGGAGCGAAACAAGCGAACGGAGCAACTCATCGAGATGGTAGGCCTCAAGCGGGCGGCCCATCGTGCGGTCGGGCAGTATTCCAAGGGCATGGCTCGGCGCATCGGCCTGGCCCAGGCACTGATCAACGATCCGGATTTTCTGATTCTCGACGAGCCGACAACGGGCATGGACCCGATCGGGTCGCGGCAGATCAAGGACGTGATCATCGAACTCGCCAAGCGCGGCAAGACAGTCTTGCTGTCGAGCCACCTGCTCGCCGACGTTGAGGATGTCTGCAATCGCGTTGCCATCATGTATGGCGGCAAGATCCAGGCGCAGGGGACCGTTCGCGAATTGCTGGCGCGACAGGACGTCACGCAGATCATGATTCCACAGACCGACGACGCCACGCTCGGACGGGTGCGAGGACTGATCGAAAAGCAGACCGGCCGGCCGGTGATCTCGGTCGAGCACCCGACAGATCGGCTGGAAGACGTCTTCCTGCGCGTCGTGGAGAAGGCGCAGCGCGACAAACTGGAGACGAGCGGCGCCGAATCGATGCGCGGCGTGAGCGATTTTCTCGCGGCCGACACCGCCGCTCGGAGTGGCAAGCAGGTGTTGCAGTCACTCGTCGACGCGGCGGCAACCGAAACCGTCGAGCCGGAGGCGGCGCCCGCGCCGGCCAGACCCGTTCCCAGGATGGAAGTGCTCGACGACCTGGTGGCGGCGCCGCCGCTGACCGAGCGCGTCGTCGACGAGCCCGAGGCCTCCGGCCCCATCGATCGCAAGCCGGCCGCGGCGCAGCCAGACCGCAGCGTGCTGGACCGACTCGTCAAGTCCGACGAGCCCCCCCCCGCCGATTCGGCGAAGGACCGCTAAGTCGTGGAAACCATCTACGACGGTTTCATGATCGCCGTCTGCGTGATGCTCGTGATCACGGCGGTTGCAATCGTGCGCGCCGCGTTTGGACGCGGCGGCGGCGAGGTCGGCGGCTGGCAGGTCACCGGGGCGTGGGGCCGCATCCGGGCCGTCGCGCGGATCACCATTTCCGAAGCAATCCGGATGAAGCTGGCGGTCGTGTTCATCGCACTGCTGGTGCTGACGCTGCCGGCCCTGTGCTTCGCCGCGCGGGGCGACGGCACGGTCAAGGGACAGGTGCAGATGTTCCTCGGCTATTCGCTGGGGCTGACGACCTTTTACCTGTCGCTTCTGACAATTTTCTTTTCGTCGCGGACCCTCGCCAACGAGATCACCACGCAACAAATCTACATTCTCGCGGCGAAGCCCGTGCCGCGCTGGCAGATCATCTTCGGTAAGTGGGCCGGCATCATGACGCTCAACGCCATGCTGGTCGGATTCGCGATCGTCGTGACGTACGCCGGTACACGCTGGATTGTTCGCAACTTCGAGAAGTCACTCCAGCACGACCTCGCGACGCGCGGCGACCTGAGCGACGCGCAGGCGGCCGACTGCGTCGACGCGATCAACCGCGTCCGCGGGCCGGGCGGCAAAGGCATGTCCAGCCCGATCATTCCGGCGTTGGCCGCGGTGCTCGGACGAACCGACGAACAGATCGGTGAATTGTTGCGGCGGCTGCCCGAGCACGTCCGCATGAACCTGCGGCGACTGGACGAACTGCGGCGGCAGGTCCTTGTGGCCCGCGCGGCGGTCAAGCCGCAGGCGCCCAATCTCGACGCGGAGGTCGACAAGCTCTACGACTCGCTCCGCAAGGAGAATCGCCTGCCGACCGGCGAGCACTGGCCGATCGAGCGCATCCGACAGACACTGCGGGCCGTTGCCGCGGCGCCGTTGACGACGATCATTCCCCTCGGACGGCGCGAGTGGACGCTGTACGGCCCGCTTCCGAGAGTCGATGACAACTTTCTGCTGGCGGTGCGCTACAAGATTCGGACCGGCGGTTATTCGCCCGAGCTATCGATGCCGAACGGCATCCGGCTGCCGGAGAACACGTTCGTCTCGACCTGGATCATCGGCGATCCGAAAAAGCCGTCCGCGATCGAGATCATGACGCCGCCGGAGGCGTCGGACAGCTTCCACGAGTTCGAAGTTCCCAACAACATCATCGAGCCGGACGGGCGCATCGTCGTCACGATGATCAACGAGGACCCACGCCGTCTGGACGCGGTCGTTTCGTTGGATGACGGGCTTGAAGTGCTCTACCGGGTGGGAAGCTTCGAGGAAAACCTTCTCATGGCCGGGCTGGCGATCCTCGTACCGCTCGCGCTGCTGGCAGCGATGGGATTGCTGATGTCGACGTTCTGCACGTTTCCGGTGGCCGTGCTCGTGTGCCTCGTGGTGTTCGGCATCTGCTCGACGCGCGGCCTCATCGCCGAATCGCTTTCACTGACCGACTGGCAGGCGCCGCTCTATCACACGACCCGCGAACGGGTGCGCAACTTTGCAACCCATGCGCTGTTCGAGGCGGTTTCACTCGGCAGTCTGGAACCCTCGGAGAGGGTTCTCGACGGGCGGGCCATTCTCGGGAGCGAACTCTGGCGCGACGCCGGAGAGGTCGCCGGAATCCGAACGGCCGTGGTGCTGTTCGTGGCCGTGCTGGTGTTCCGTCGCCGCGAGCTTGCGGCCATTATTGTCTGACGAGGGAATCCGTGCGCCCGTCGACCCGTTCATGGTTGTATGCCCTGCTCGCGATCGGTCTGGTCGCCGGTGCCGCCGCGATGGTGCCGGGCATCAACCGCCAGCGCGTGGCCGACGGCCTGTACGTGCCGCCGCCCCCGAACGAGGAGCAGCCAGCAGATCGGATGCTCGCGCCGCTGCTGGCGATCGGGCGGGCGCCGCTGGTCGATTTCCTGTGGATGCGGGCTTCGAAGCTGAAAGAAGAGGGGCGGTACTTCGACGCCTACCAGCTCGCGGAGTTCATCGGGCGGCTGCAGCCGCGCTTCGCCGCCGTCTGGGCCTTCAACGCCTGGAACATGGCGTACAACATCTCGGTCACGCTGCGCACGCCCGAGGAGCGCTGGCGCTGGGTGTGGAACGGCATCGCCCTGCTCCGCGACGAGGGTATCCCGCGAAATCCACGAAATGTCGGCATGTACAAGGAGCTCGCCTGGATCTTTTTCCACAAGGTCGGCGACTACATGGACGACTACCACCTCTACTACAAGCTGCAACTCGCGGTGTTGATGGAGGACATTCTCGGCAAGGGGCCGAACCCCGACTTTGAGGGTATGGCGGCCGCGCCGACCGCGTGGAAGGACCTCGCAGCCGACCCGGACATCGTTGACGTGGTCGATCGGTTCAAGCGGGAGGTCCACGAGGACATCGCGGCGCCGGGCGTGCTTCTCGGGTTGCTGAACAACCCGCAGCCCTCACGCGAACTGTCGGCGTTGTTGAGCGATCCCCAGACCGCCGACGCACGCAAGCGGATCGAGTTGTATTGGCGTTCCAAGCGGCTGCGCGAAGAGGTCAAGCTCGATCCGGCCCGAATCGTCGAGCTGCGGAAGGCGTTCGGCCCGCTCGACTTTCGCACGGCGGATGCTAACGCGCTCTACTGGGCGAATCTTGGAACGTCGATCAGTCTCGGCAACCGCCTCGCGATGGATATCGACAAGCTCAATACCAATCGCATCGAAGTCTATTGCCTACAGACGCTGTTCCGGCGCGGGCGATTGGTCATGCCGCCGACCGCCGATCGCGGCGCGCCGCCCATGCTGCTGCCCGACGTCCGCTTCGCCGACGTCATGCGACGGACGTTCATCGCCATTTCCGAGAATTTCCCGAAACAGCCGGGACAAAAGGCCGTCCACGAGAACTTCCGGCCGGCGTTCATCAACTTCATGCGCGAGGCGATCCTGCGGTTCAACGAGGCGGGCGACCTGAAGAAATCGCGCGAGTACTTCGACTGGCTCGCGAAGGAATACCCGGACGAATACAACAGCAAAGGATACGACTATTTCATCTCAAAGATGTGGCTCGACGTGAATGATTTCACGCAACTTCGAGACGTGCAGAACCGAATGGTGAACGTGCTGGCGACTGCGGTGCAGCTGATTGCGTACGGCCAGCCGGAAGAGGGAGCGACGTACGTTGCGTTCGCGAGACGGATGGCGACGCAGTACTCAAAATCGCAGAACAACGAGCGCTACAAGCTGAAACCGTTCAACGAGATGTATGAGTATGTTGTGCACGAGATGGGGCAGCGGCTGCCGCCGGAGGCGTACGAGCGCGTGCTGAAGGCGACCGGCTTCAAGGCGCAGACGACGCAGCGAGCCGCACCGACATCGACGCAGCCAGCTGCCTGATGCTGGCGTGACGATTCCAGACCTGCTACGATTTGTCTACTTCGCCCTTTGGAATATGAAGCCCTTCGAAATGCCTATCGCATCCATCAAGCTCCACGTGCCGATTCAGCCGCCCGTCATTCGACTGGCTCTCTGTTCCACCATTCTTGCCGCAACTCTGGCCGCACAAGTGTCGCGGGCCGAGCCCAGCCCGGTCTCCCAACCCGCGCGCCAGGCCGAGGCCGCCGGCGACGCCATTCGCTGGGAGCGACGCGGCGCGGGCAGCGGCCGTCCGCTCGTTTTTTTGCCCGATTTGGGCCTCCCCGCGTCAAGCTGGTCCAAAGTTTACGCGCAATTCGAAAAGACCAATCCGATCTTCCTCGCCACCTACGCGGGGACCGATGGCATTCCGCCCCTTCGTCCCCCGTCGCTCGACCGAATCGTCGATGCGGTCATCCAACACATTCGCTCAGACAAGCTCGACAAGCCCATCCTGATCGGGCATTTGTTCGGCGGACATGTGGCCCTGCGCGTCGCCGCCGAGGCCCCGGACCTGCTGAGCGGTGTGTTTGCGATGCCGCCTCCGGCCGTGCGCCTTCCCATGGAGATTCGCCTCTCAATCGCCACGCAAGCCGCCGAGTCCTACCTGACGGCGGAGCCCCGGCTGTGGCGCCCGAACTTCGCCATTGAGGTCGGTCGCGCCGTGGACGACCCGCTGATCGCCCGACAAATCGCGGACGATCTGGCCCGAAGCGATAGAGAGACTTATGCTCTGCTGACGGGTGAGGCCTTTGCCGACTCCATCGAATCACAGCTCGGAAAAATCGAGGTTCCCGTCTGCCTCGTCGCACCGGCCGAATTGCCACGGCCTGATCCGACATCCAAGGAAGTGCTGCCGCGCCCGGCCGAGATCGCGGCCCTCGTAACCGAATGGTACGCCCAATCGTATCCAGGCATTCGGCGATGCGATGTACGAGCAATCAAGCGGACCCGACGATACTCAATTCTTGAATCCCCGGGACTGATCGCGTTCACCCTCGGACGTTTCCTGGAAAATATCGAAAAACGCGACCTGCAATGGCGGCCCACTCCGGCAGCAGTGATGCCCACCACGATGCCGGCGGACGCCTGGCGCGAGGTCCGCGACCGGCTCATCAGTCGTGCGTTGGCAGCGACGTCCCAGGCGGAATTGGATGCCGATCTCCGAAGCATGCCGGAAGCGCTTCGCCTGCGACTGCTTGAGGCCGAACGCAAGGCCGCCGGCGCACAATCGGCGACGACTGCCGGAGACGCCGGGATGCTGTGCCTGGCACTGGGCCGGCCGCTGCGCGCCATTCCGCATTTTCAGAGTGCCGCAAAACTGGATGCCAAATCAGCGCGATGGCAGTACTTACTGGGTATGGCGTGCGATCGCGCGGGGAAGACGCAAGACGCGATCGCGGCGTACCGCCGTGCGATCGCCCTCGACAGCCGATGCGTTCCGGCGCTGTACCGGCTGGCACTCGCCTTGACCGGCGATCAGATCGATGAGGCGTATCAGCTGCTGAAGCGTGCCGTTTGGGTGGATCCAGCCGATCCGAACGTGCTCGTGGCCCTCGGTCGAGTTGAACGTCAATTGGGTCTGTCTGACGCCGCGCTCGGGCGCTTTCAGGAAGCCCTTAAGTCATCACCGGGGTGGGGCGAGGCCCACCGCGAGTGTGCGGCACTGCTGCGCGGCAAGTCGCGGGACGGCGAAGCGAATCAGCACGCTCAGGCCTGGGCCGTCTCCGTCGCCGCGACTCCGCCAAACGATCCATTTTGGGCGGAGATCGCGGGAATCGTTCCCGCCGAAGCACTCGAGGAAGCTGCGATCGCTGCCACACGCGCTCGAGAAACCGATGCCGCGATTTCCATATTGGAGCTTGCCGTTCGCCGGACACCCGAAAACGTCCGCTGCAGGCAGCTCTACGCGCGAGCCCTCGACGCCGCCGGCCGTCACGGCGACGCGGCCGAACAGTTTCGTATCGTTGCCATGAGCGGTGCGCCAGACTCGAGTTCGTGGGACGAACTGGGTGGCGCGCTGCTCCTGTCAGAGAATCCTCTCGAAGCCGTCGCGGTGTTCACGGCCGCAAAGCAGCGGTACCCGAACGACCACGCGGTTTCGCTCTGGCTCGGCCGATTTTTGGGACTGCTCGATCGTCTGGCCGACGCGAACGAGCTATTGGAATCCGTACCTGCCACATCACCCCTGTACGCCAGGGCCCGATTTGAAATCGGTTCGATTCTCGCGAAATCCGGCAAAGAAGACGATGCAGCCCGCGCCGAATTCGAGCGCGCGATCGTCGCCGATCCGAAACTGGCCGATGCCTACCTTTTGCTGCTCAAGTTGGCTCGGAAGTCGGGGACCGCTGACCAGGCCGTGACCGTTCTGCGACGCGGCGTGGATGCCTGTCCAGAAAATGCGCTGATCATCAGCGACCTTGCGTGGATCCTCGCGACCGACCCGGACCCGAAGCGGCGCGACGGCGTCGAAGCCGTTCGCCTTGGCACTCGCGCGTGTTCCCTGACTGCCTACTCCGACGCCGACTGCCTCGACAATCTCGCCGCCGCCTGCGCCGAGACCGGGCAGTTCATGAGCGCCGCGTGGCTTGCGGAACGAGCGCATCGCATCGCTCGAACCTCCGGCCGCAAGGAACTCGCGAACGAAATCGAAGACCGGTTTAAGCGATATTCCTCCGGCATCCCGTTCCGCGAAACCCGATAACTTTCAAGTTTGAATCTGCAAAGCGGCGAGACCCCCGCGCCGTTTCAAGATCCTGCGTTGATAGAAAGCAAGCGGCGGATGCCATTCGACCGGCTGTCGCCGCGGCATCACTCGAACGGGTGTCTTCCGGAACCCATGCATTGCCGCAGGGACGCTTCACAGGGACTGGAGAGTCGACCTGCGGAGGGACTCATAGGGAGCGACCCGAAACCCAAAAGAATCTGCACGATCAACAAGTTCGTGTATCTCATGTGCGTAAGTACACGATGGTTCTGCGAATCAACCGAACAACCATAAGTCTAGAATTGGAAGAGTATTACGTCGGTTATTCGGTTACATTTCCTGCCGCAAAGAATTGATGATTGATTCGTCCTCGTAGTATTGACACGGCACCCACAGTTCTGGTATAAAGAGGACTGCGTGCAGATCGCATAAACAGAATTTGCAGACTGCAAATACAGAATTTATTGGAAAAGGGAGGAGACGGAAATGAGCACAGATCTTCGGACGCGTTTGGCGCAATTCGACAAGCGCTGGCTGGGCGTTGGCTTGGCCGCCGCCGGTGCGGGGACGGGTGTCGTGGTTGCTCCGCAGACCGCGGATGCCGCCATCGTTTACAGCGGTCCCGTCAACATCAACATTCCTTCGACGACGGCGGGCATTTACCTGAACGTCGTCACGGGTGTTTTCAACGCTTCCCCCGGGTTAGCACCAGGTTGGGATGTCAACCCTTGGAATGCCAGCGGATTGGGTCTTTTCAATCCGTCAGCCCCTGCGGGCGGCGTGTACGTCAATACCGCAGCGGCCGGGACCACTGCCCTCAATCTGGCGCCGAACACTTTGATCAGTGCGGCCAGCTTGTTCGGCAGCAACGCCTCGACGAACAACGCGCAGTGGGTCCTGAACAGCTCGAACAACCTGATCGGCTTCCGCCTTCAGGACGAGACGGCCGGCAACGCAATCAAGTACGGCTGGATGCGGATTTCTCTCTCGGCCGGGCCCGGATCGCAGCCGCGGTCTATCGTTGAGTATGCGTACGAATCGCAGGCGGGCGTCGGCATTCCGGCTGGCGTTCCCGAGCCCGCGACGATGTCGCTGCTGGCCTTGGGTGCGGTGGGTGCCCTCCTTCGCCGCCGCAAGTAACGCCCCGTAGCGGGCTCATCAAGCCCGCACTTAGGTGTCTAGGAATTACAGAAGCCAGTGTCGCCCGATCGGGCCGCACTGGCTTCTTCTTTGGCCTTGAGTTCGAACCATGTCATCCCAGAAACGACTGGCGAAGCGACTCTTGCTCGTCGGCTGGGATGCCGCTGATTGGCAAATCCTTTCGCCAATGCTCGACGCCGGCAAATTGCCGGCGCTCAACGGGCTTGTCGAACGCGGCGTAATGGGAAATATCGCGACCCTGCAGCCGTGCCTTTCTCCGATCCTCTGGACCTCGATCGCAACCGGAAAGCTGGCGGACAAGCACGGCATCCTCGGATTTGTCGAGCCCGACGGAAGCGGCGGGATTCGGACCGTGGCCAGTACGTCTCGGAAGACCAAGGCCCTTTGGAATATCCTCACGCAGAACGGACTGCGGACTCACGTCATCGGCTGGTACGCCTCCCACCCAGCTGAACCGATCAACGGAGTCTGCGTATCGAACGCCTTCGACCAAAATCCCGGACCCACACCCGAGCAGTGGCCGCTACCGGACGGCTCGGTGCATCCGGCTAAGTGGCGCGAGCCGGCCGCCGAATTCCGCGTTCATCCGACTGAGATCACGGCGGCTGAGATGCGATTCCTGATTCCCAGGATCGAGACGATCGATCTTCGATCCGACCAGCGGCCGGTCGAGCTGGCCCGGTGCCTTGCCCACAACGCGAGCGTTCATGCGCTTGCAACGGCTGTGCTGGAAAACGAACCCTGGGATTTCATGGCCGTCTATTACGACCTGATCGACTCGGTGGGTCATCCTTTCATGCCGTTTCACCCGCCGCGGATGGATCATGTCCCCGCGAGGGAGTTCGAACTCTATCAGCACGTCATCGAGCGGGCGTATCAGCTTCAGGACCAGATGCTCGGCCGCCTGCTGGAGCTGGCAGGAGATGATGTCACCGTGGTCGTCGTGTCCGATCACGGGTTTCTGAACGACCATCGCCGCCCTCGCAGCATCCCCACCGGCGGTCCGCCCGAGGGCCTGGCCGCGGAGTGGCACCGTCAGTTCGGCGTGCTCTGCGTTGCCGGCGAGGCCATGAATCAGGACGACCGCGTCTATGGAGCAACGCTCCTCGACGTCGCGCCGACGGTTCTGGCGCTGCTGGGCGTGTCGCCGGCGAGTGACATGGACGGGCGGCCGTTAAAGCAGATATTCAAGAAGCCGCTCGAACCCGAAATGATTACAAGTTGGGACGACGTCGCCGGCGAGGCGGGGATGCACCCGCCGGAGCTTCGCGTCGACACGGTATCGGCCCAGGAAACCGTCAATCGGCTGGTGGCGCTGGGATACATTGATTCGGCGTCCGCGGACGCGAAATCGGGCCCGCAGGTCGCGATCGACGAGGCCGAGCTGAACCTGGCCGTTGTGTACATGTACTCGCTACGACCCGCGATGGCGGTGCCTATCCTTCTACGACTCGTGCAATCTCATCCGGAGAATGCCCGATATGCGATGACGCTGGCGTCGGCGTACGGACTTGCGAAACGGCCGAGCGAGGCGCGAGTGCTGCTGGAATCGCTGGAGAAGAAGGGCGTCGGCGGACCCGACTTCGACGCGATGATCGGCTCGGCGCTCTATGACCTGGGCGAATTGGACGCGGCGCTGACCCGGCTGTTGTCGTCGCGACGCCAGGCCCCGGATTCGCAAAAGGTCGAGGCGACGATCGCCGCGATCCAGATGGCAAAGGGAAACTGGCGCGACGCCGAGGACTCCTACCGTCGCATTCTCCAGTTGGAGCCGGAATCGCCCACGGGCAACAACGGCCTGGCGCGCGTTCTGATCGAGTTGAAAGACTACGAGAATGCCGCCGAGCATGCGCTGAAGGCGTTGGACGTCGCCTATCACTTTCCAAGCGCCCATTTTCACCTTGGACTCGCACTGGAAGGCATTGGGATGCACGAGCGTGCCCTGAAAGCGATGGAGACCGCCGTTGCGATCGCACCGGGCTTCGTGGAGGCCCACCGTCGGCTCGCGACGCTTTACCATCGACTGGGGGATCCCATTCTTGCGCTAAGACACGAGCGGGCCGCAGCGGGTCATATCGTCGACGACAAGGCCATCTTTGGAAGTCCGTAATGCAACACGAGTCTTGCGAGCCGACGCGATATTTGCCGTCGCAACTCCTTATTCAGAAAGAAGTTATCTTTCACCGCTAGACTGCCGAGCCGGCCACTCTTAGCCAAGCACTTCGTGCAGGTCCGACGCCCGCAACGAACTCCACGATAAGGCATTATCGCGCGTGGGCCCGCGCCGAAGCCAGGACTGTCGGCGGCGGCTGGACGCCGATTCAGTGGCGGCGCCTCGACAAACGGAACCATTCCAGTCGCGAGACATGCAGCGGTTGCCGGCCGAATGCCCAGCTCACGCTGAGATGCCGTGCCATCGCAGCTTGGGCCATCTTTGAACCGGTCGTCGCGGGCATGAGGTTACTTCCGTTGCATCAGTTCGTATCAGCTGCGTGTAACGCGGGATGTCGGATAGTCGTTAAGCGACGAGCTTCCGGATTCGAGCTACAGACTCGCCACATGACCGGCGAACTGGAGCAAAAAAAAAAAACGGGCGACCCAAGTGGATCGCCCGTCGAGTATCGATAATGCGAATCGGCTGACGCTAGGCGCGTCGCCGCCGGAACGCCAGCAAGCCCAGCGCGAACAGCGACATCGACGCCGGCTCCGGCAAGACCGTGAAGCTAAACCAGTTAATGTCGTACACACCGGCCTTCGTATTCGGCACTTGGAGACTTCCGGCCGAATCCGTAATCGTGAATGTCATATTGAGGTTTGCGGTTGTGCTGCTATTGACCGCCAAGTTCGCAAAATCCATGACGGTTCCCGTTCGGAAGTCATCGTCCGACGGGGAGAGCATGTTGTTTTGGAACGCGAAGTTCGTGAGGGCCAGGTAGTACGTGCCCGGGGCGTAGTTGCGGGAGAGCCAACTCTGGAGCGACGCGCCGGTGCCGGGCGTGCCACCGAGCGGGCTCTCATCATCATTGCCATAACCTGCGATTGCGTTGAGGTTGGCATCATAGACCCACATATCCGTGTCAGTGGTATGACCTTGATTGAAAGTCGTAATCGAGATCTGTCCCGGTTGAAACGACCCGATATTGACCGGAACCACCGGCACGGTCTCCATCGTCGCGATGTAGTCGGCGGTCGTGGTCGTGCCTCCATTGACTCGGTAGTAGAAGCGCTCCTGCTTCCCGAAGCCGTACCACTGATTGAACCGCGGGGGCGTCGACGTTGTCGAGCTCGTTTGTGCGGTATTGTCCCCGGTTCCGGCCGTCCCGACCACGCCATCCCATGGGACTCCGGCCAGTGTATCGGCCGGGGCTGCATTCTGGCTCAAACCGCGAATCGTCCCCGTATGTCCGGCGGTACCCGCCGTCGTGATGACAAGCCGGTGCCGGTAAATGCCGAGCGGCGCCGCGCCGATCGTCAGGTCGAAATAATCGAGCCCCACTCCCGTGGTTGCGGTGCTGTTGCCCCGGATCGTGCTGCCGGCGGCAAGCCCGGCGAACGCGTTCGCCGCCGCTTTTGAGTCATTCGCCTCTGTTTCGGTGAATTGAGCTAGCGCCGTTGAACTCGCGAGCGCAACTACGACAGCGGAGATAATTGTGTGCTTCATTTCGCTCCTCCTTCAAAAGCCGGTCGAAGTCGGCGGCCCGATGTGCTGCGTTTTGGCACAACTCGGGGCAACCCAAATCCAGACCAACAAAGCGTCATGGTACCCATAACCGCGGCCCAGAGTCAAGGTTTTTGGCCCATAAGTGTTCGCCTTTGCACACTTCCGCGATTCTCGAGCTTTCGCGTCGATGACCATGCACGGTGCTGTGTGTTCTCATGCGGTAAAGGATTTGAGATACATCGTTTGCGCCGACAGCGCTGTCCGCATGGTCGGGCGGCGAGCACGGCGCTCCTCCGAAGTTCAACCGGCGCTCGCCCCCGCCAACGGGAAAATCCCTATGCCTTTTTGTTGGGTGCAGTTGGGTCAGATTGTCGCGGATTCTGGTCCGGCGCGGCGAGTCTTAAGGCGATTGTGTCCGCCCATTCGTGGGTGCCCGCGGTACCGTCCAACCACACAGAAAATCGCTGTCGCTGGCCAGCCCTGGGCCTCCGGAAACACGCAAGAATGCGGCGTAATGACGGCCTCAAAAGGTTCGCGCCGGATCGCTATTCCCGATCGTGAAAAAATGCACTAAGCTCCGCCGGCGATGGTCGCTTCAGTGCGGGAAATCCTGGCTTCCCAATTCGGAATCAGCGTCGTCTGGATCATCATTTGCCTGCCGATCATTCTTACCGCGGTCGCGTATTGCATTTATGTCGAGCGCAAGGTGGCCGCGTGGATGCAGGACCGCTATGGCCCGAATCGCGTCGGCCCGCTCGGACTGCTCCAGCCGCTCGCCGACGGGTTAAAGTTCATCCTCAAAGAGGAAATGATCCCGGCCCAGGTTGACCGGCCCATCTTCTTCCTCGCTCCGATGCTGGCATTCGTGCTTTCGATGATTGGTTTCATTGTGTTGCCCTTCGGCGGGATGATTCACTGGTCGTGGATGCAAGAGGGCCGAACGGTCGCGATCCAGGGAGCGAGCATCGACATCGGCCTCCTCTACCTGATCGCCGTCGGCTCGATGGGCGTCTACGGCGTCGTCCTCGGCGGCTGGGCGAGCAACAATAAGTATGCGTTTTATGGAGCGATGCGTTCGGCGGCGCAAATGCTCTCGTACGAGGTCCCGATGGGGCTGGCGATCCTGACGGCGATCCTGACGATGGGGGTCTTCCGGCTGGAGGAGATGGTCGGCTTGCAAATCACGCATGCGTGGAACGCCCTCCTGCATCCGGTCGCATTTCTGCTGTTGCTGACGACCGCCCTTGCTGAAACCAATCGCGCTCCGTTCGACCTGGCCGAGGCAGAGCAGGAACTGATCGGCGGCTATCACACCGAATACAGCTCGATGAAGTTCGCTCTGTTCTTCCTCGCCGAGTACGCGCACATGATCACCGCCGGCGGGCTGATTGTCGCGCTGTTCCTCGGCGGGTTCGAGCCGCTCCCGTTCACGCGGTTGCTGGCCGACGTCAAGGGGCTGGGCTGGCTGCACTGGATCGCGACGTCGTCGGCGCCGTTCGCCGGGCTCCTGCGAGCCGGCGTCTTTGCGGGCAAGATCGCGCTTATCATTTTCCTGTTCATGTGGATTCGTTGGACCGTGCCGCGCTTCCGCTACGACCAGCTCATGCGGCTGGCGTGGAAAGGGCTTGTGCCGATCGGCACGGCGCTGGTCGTGGTTCAAGGAGTGCTTCTGTACGCCGGGCATCCGGTGAGCTGGGTTTCACCCATCATTGAAATTGCGATCCTTGTGCTTGCGGCGCTGATCGGCGTCGCGTCGGGGGCGCCGGTTACGGGACGGCAGGCCAGTCTCGTCCGGCACGGGCGAATGCCGACGACGGCAGCGCAGCGCAGCATGGCGAATCCCGTGCTGACAGAGCGATGAGTTCGATGGCGCGAGACTGGAGACAAACCGATATCGTCGTCGTCGATCAGCAGCCGCTGACGACCTCGGAACGTCTCTACCTGCCGCAGATCTTTGGCGGCATGAAGACCACGCTGCGGCACATGTTCAAGAAGGCGCTCCGCGATCGAACGGTCGTGCAATACCCCGAGGAGCAGCGGCCGCTGCGGATCGAAACCTATCGCGGCGTTCATCGCCTCAATCGCGACGAGAGCGGCCGGGTGGCGTGCGTGGCCTGCTTCATGTGCGAGACGGCCTGCCCGGCCCACTGCATCCACATCGAGGGCGCCGAGTCTCCGTGGTCCGACCGCGAAAAGTATCCGATCAAGTTCGACATCGACGAACTTCGGTGCATCTACTGCGGCATGTGCGAGGAAGCGTGCCCGGTCGATGCGATCGAGTTGACGCCCGAGTTTAAGCTGGTCGGGCGCACGCGCGAAGAGATGATCTTCGACAAGGAAAAGCTCCTGATGGTCTTCGAGCAGACCAAGCACCTGAAGCCGC
>CAZONT010000077.1:0-19022 GCA_964581285.1 uncultured Planctomycetaceae bacterium
ATCCGTGTCCGGGTGTACGCTGACGCGGTTGGATTGCCCGGTGCCATACTTGATGAATCCGTGTTTCTCAATCCGACACGCGAGTGGAGTGGGGCGTTCGTAGGCCTCAGTCCGCTGCGCAAAGAGTATCGATATCAGGCGGAATTGCCGAACTGCCTCTCCGTAGATGCCAGCGTTCCATATTGGCTCGAAATCAGTCAAGTTGGCGACGTTGACAGTTATTGGCGGTGGGAGGGCTCCGCCACGTCGGGGGAATTTGCGATTCGCTTTCCGATCGACACGCCGTATCGGATTATCAATGGGCTCGGGCAGTTGGCGTACGAACTGCGAACGCCGGAGCCGGGGAGTGGGGTGTTGGTGGGAATTGCTGCGCTCATGATGCGGCGGCGGGGGAAGTGCGGATGAGGTGGTGGCTGATTGTTGCGTTTGTCGTAATGGGCTTTGGGTGGGCTGGGCCGGCGTTTGGGCAGCTGGGGTCGCTGGCGCGGCTGCAATCGCCGGTCTGACAACGGAGGCGTAAATCGTGGGGAGACTGTTGATCATTGGTTTCATCACTGCCGCGACCCATTTCGTCGTGTTTGATAGCGTTGCGTTCGCGACACAGCAAAACGATCTGGTTGACCACCAGCCGAACCGCAGCGGTGGCCCAGCATCGGATGGCGATTTCATAAACGCGTTTGGCCAGCGAAGGTCTCAGCAACTGGCGGACGAGTTTTCGTTGTCTGCGGCGGCCGATATCACAACGGTTTCCGCCTGGGGCTTTTACAACCTCGATAACCCACCGGCGATTGAGACGATGCGGGTTCGATTCTACAGCGCCCGACCCAGCGATGGCTTTCCGGGAAATGTCCTCTACGAAGAGGAGTTGACCAGCTTCTCGCGCATTGCGACCGGCCATGTTGTCTTCGTCGGTGTTGACCCGCGTGAGTTTCTGTACACGTTTGATTTGGCCCAGCCCGTTTCGCTCAGCGGCGGTACGCCATACTGGCTTGAGATCATGCAGGTAAACGACATGGACACAACCTTCCGCTGGGAGAGTTCCGGGGGCGGAAACCATGTCGTCGCATTCAAGAATACGCTCAATCCGGATTGGACGTCTGACATCGGCTACGACTTGGCCTTTCAGCTGATTGGGATTCCAGAGCCCACATCGGTTGCGTTTCTGACGATTGGTGCGGCAGCAATCGTTCGTCGGTTGAGGAGGGTCTGAATCGTGGGGAGACGGTTGATGATTGGTTTCATCACGGCTGCGACCCATCTCGTCGCGTTCAACACCATTGCGCTCGCGGCTGAGCAGAACGTTCTCGTCGATCACCAACCAACGCGGCGTGGAGGGCCAGCGGCGGATACTGACTTCATTAACATGTCTGGCCATGAGAGTTGGCAACTGCTGGCCGATGATTTTTCTCTGTCGGCCACGACGGCTATCGGGCGGGTTACCGCATGGGGCTTTTACAATCTGGACAATCCTCCCTCGACCGAAACCATGAGGATTCGGTTTTACGACTCACGGCCCGGTGACGGCTTTCCCGGAAACGTCTTGTATGAACAGCAATTCTCTTCTTTCTCACGAATCGCAACCGGACAAATCGTCTTCGACAATGACGGTTTGCGTGAGTTTTTCTACACTTTTGATCTACCGGTGCCGGTAATACTGGATGCTTCAACCCAATATTGGCTCGAACTCGTTCAACTAAACGATGTCACCACGGCCTTTCGCTGGGAATCATCGAGCAGCGGGAATCGGAGCCTCGTGTTCGAGCATCCGGCCTTTCCGGACTGGACACTTGCCAGCGGCTCCGACGTTGCATTCCAGCTTTTCGCTGTCCCCGAGCCGACGTCGCTTGTCCTCATCAGCCTTTCATTGCTCCAGATGGTCTCGGCGCGCCGGCGGGCGGCGTTCCCCGCGATTTCTCCACGATAGCTGACCTCCGAATTGCCGCACGCGAGCCGGCGCTTGGTGGGCCGGCCCGGCGCGCACGGGAGCGTTTGCGTGTTTGCGGAGCGTTCCGCGGCCGTCGCTCGCGCGTCGGGCTCGGATTTGTGCCCGTGACCCGTTATTGAGCCGAGACAGGCATTCGCGAAAGCACCGCATCGTCGCCGGCGTAGACGCGGTTGGATTGGGGGAGCATACTTGGGCCATGGCTATGAAACGGCCGCGGCCGGTTGATTTGCGGAAGCTCAAGACGTACTCGGTGGCGAAGCGCGGGCACAAGGTGGCGGTGCGCGGGCTGGCGGGGCTGCCGGGGCGCGGGGCGACGTTTGCGAAATGGCTTGCGGCACTGCCGGATTTCCTGGGGGCGGCGGCGCTGCGAAAGGCGGCCGAGCGGATCGTGGCGGCGCGGCGGGCCGGGCGGCCGGTGGTGCTGGCGCTGGGGGCGCACGTGATCAAGGTGGGGTGCTCGCCGATCGTGGCGGACCTGATCGAGCGCGGGGTGGTGACGGGGCTGTCGATGAACGGGGCGACGGCGATCCACGACGCGGAGCTGGCGCTGTTCGGCGAGACGAGCGAGGAGGTGGCCGAGACGATCCGCGACGGGCGGTTCGGGATGGTGCGGGAGACGGCGGCGTTCTTCGGGGCGGCGGCGAAGCGGGGCGCCGTCATCGGGCTGGGGGCGGCGGTGGGCGAGCTGCTGGCGAAGAAGAAAGCACCGCACGGGAAGAACAGCGTGCTGCTGGCGGCGCGGCGGGCGGGAATCCCGGCGTGCGTTCACGTGGCGATCGGGACGGACACGATCCACATGCATGCGAACGTCGATGGCGGGAAGCTGGGGGCGGCGAGCGCGGCGGACTTCCGAACGATCTGCGGCGTGGTGGCGGAGCTGGGGGCAACTCAGACAGGCGGCGCAGGCGGGGTGTGGTGCAACGTGGGGTCGGCGGTGATCCTGCCGGAAGTGTTCCTGAAGGCGGTGGCGGTGGCGCGGAACCTCGGCCACAACCTCGACGCGATGCATACAGTCAACCTGGACATGCTGCGGCACTATCGGCCGCAGCAGAACGTGCTGAGCCGGCCGGTGGCGCGCGGGCACGGGATCGAGATCGTCGGCCAGCACGAGATCACGCTGCCGCTACTGCGGCAGGCGATTGTTGAGGCGATGTAGGCGGAGGCGCGATGGCGACGCGTCGGGCGGTCTTTCTGGATCGCGACAACACGCTGATCGATAACGACGGATACCTGTCGGATGCGGCTGCGGTGCGGCTGCTGCCCGGGGCTGCGGCGGCCGTCGCCCGGCTGCGCGGGGCGGGATACTACGTTGTGGTCGTGACGAACCAGTCGGGGGTGGCGCGCGGGCTGATTACCGAGGAGCAACTGGCGGCGGTGCACCAGCGGATGCAGGACCTGCTGCGCGAGGCGGGGACGGGCGTGGACGCGGTGTATTACTGCCCGTTTCTCGAAACCGAGGAGGCGGTGGTCGCGGCGTATCGCAAGGAGAGCGACCTGCGGAAGCCGCGGCCGGGGATGCTGAAGCTGGCGGCGAAGGAGCTGGACCTCGACCTGGCGGCGTGCTGGATGGTCGGGGACGCGGAGCGCGATATCGAGGCGGGGCTGGCGGCGGGATGTCGGACGATCCGCATTGGGGCGGACGCGAACGGGACGAAGGCAATGCACACGGCGGCGGACCTGGGGGCCGCGTCGGACGTGGTGATCACCGGCAAGGGCGGCGCGGCGCCGCCGAAGCCGAGCGGAGGAGCAGTCGTGAACCCGACGGAAACAAAGCCGAATTCACCGACGACCGAGGCGCTGCTGGGGCAGGTGGTCGACGAACTGCGAACCATCCGCCGCGAGACGAAGCACTCGGAATTCTCGATGGGGACGCTGATCGGGTCGATCGCGCAGGCGTTCGCGGTCTGTTCGCTCGGGTGGGGGCTGTATGCGGCGATGGAGATCGGCGGCAAGGACGCGAACGCGGCCAACAACGCCGTGATCCGGCTGCTGGCGGCGAGCGTGTTTCAGCTGATGGCGCTGACGGCGTTCATGTCGGCGCGGCGGTGATCGGCGGCGCAGATCAGGACGACGATTGTGTCGTCGGCGGCTCGTCGGGGAGCGGGGGCTCAACCGGGGCGACGTTCATGCCGCGCTCCATCATGAGGGAGCGGGCCTTGCGGATGATCCGCTCTTTTTCGAGCACTTCGGGATCGGTGGCGGGCTTGCCGGCTTTCAGCATATCGGCCCGCTGAGAGACGGCCTCGTCGAAGCGACGCTTGATCTCGGTGAAGATCAGATCGGTGACTTCCGCCTCTTTGACGGAGCGGTCGGCGGGGCCGGTCGATGTCGGAGGGATGGCCAGCCGGGGGTCGACCGGCGGCGCGGAGCCGCCGTCGTCGCGCTCGGCCCGCTGATCGGACCTGATGAGATCGGCCTTTGTAGCGCCCTGCATCGGGACCTTGCCGGGATCGATGTTCGCGGGCTTGGTGCTCTTCCAGCCCTCGGCGCGGCTGACATCGGCCTTGGTGACGACGAAGCGGGTCTCGAGCTCGTCGCCGTCGCGCTGATACTCGACCCGAATCTCGTCGTTGATTTCGACGTCGGCGGGCCCTTTCTTAACGCCGTTGATCCAGATTTCGGTCTCGGCGGTGAAGGTGCCGGCGACTTCGAGTTCCTTGCCGGTCTTGGGGTTCTGGATCTTCATCGAGACGCTGTTGTTCGGCAGGTCGATGCGAGTCACCGTGCCCTTGGCCGAGCGAGTCTTGTGCTTTTGCTTGGAATCGCTGCGACAGCCGACGAGCAGCGCGGCGGAAAGCACGATGACGGTCAGAAGCGAGGAACGATCGAGGGACATGTTGCAACTCCGAGCGAAGGGCGAAGCCGGACGGGCCAGCGCCCGCATTCTGTCTGGGAATGATCCGGCGGTGACGTCTTCGCGGCCCATCCGCGCCGCAATCCGAAGCGCGGCGCGGGTGGAGATACTATGATGGGCGAAAGCCGGCGGCAAGAGCCCCGGCGCGGCGCGGACCCCCGGCGGCGAAGTGATGGGCGACACACCCGAGATACGCGTCACGGCATGCAACGCGGGCTCGACGGAGCCGGGCGGCGAGTACGTGCTGTACTGGATGATCGCGCATCGGCGGGCGAACTGGAATTTCGGCCTGCAGCGCGCCGTTGAATGGGCGCGGCGGTTCGAGAAGCCGCTGGTCGTGGTGGAGGGATTGCGCTGCGGTTATCGCTGGGCGAGCGACCGGCTGCATCGATTCATCCTCGACGGCATGCGCGACAACGCGGAGGCGTTTGCGAAGTCGCCGGCACACTATTACCCGTACGTCGAGCCGAAAGCCGACGCGGGCAAGGGGATGCTGGCGGCGCTGGCGGAGCGGGCGTGCGTGGTCGTCACCGACGACTTCCCGGCGTTCATGCTGCCGCGGATGGTGGCGGCGGCGGCCGAGCAGGTTCGGGTGCTGCTGGAGCGCGTCGATTCGAACGGGCTGCTGCCGATGCGGGCGGCCGGAATGGTCTATCCGACGGCCTATGCGTTTCGGCGTTTCCTGCAGAAGAATCTTCCCATGCATCTCGACCGGACGCCGAAACGCGATCCGCTGCGCGGCGTTGAGTTGCCTAGACTCAAGTCGCTGCCGGCGGAGATAAGGCGGCGATGGCCGCGGGCTGATTCCGAGTGGCTGGCCGGGACGCCGGAGATGCTGGCGAAGCTGCCGATTGATCACTCGGTGCCGATAGCAGGAACTGCGGGCGGCTGCCGGGCGGCGGAGAAAGCGCTGAAGCGATTTCTTGTGGAACGACTGGAGCGATACGGCGAGGAACGGAACGAGCCGGAAGCGGAAGCAACCAGCGGATTGTCGCCGTACCTGCATTTCGGTCACCTGTCGGTGCACCAGGTGATGGACGCGATTGCGCGGCGGCACGACTGGACGACCGAACGCCTTGCGAAGACGACGACCGGGCAGAAGGAGGGCTGGTGGGGATTGCCGGCGAGCGTTGAGGGGTTTCTCGACGAGATCGTGACGTGGCGGGAGCTGGGATACAACTTGTGCTGGCAGCGCGAGGATTACGATCGGTATGAATCGCTGCCGGAGTGGGCGCGGCGGACGCTGGAGAAGCATGCCGGGGACCCGCGGCCGAATTGCTATACGCTGGAGCAATTCGAGCAGGGCCGGACGCACGACCCGCTGTGGAATGCGGCCCAGATGCAGCTGGTGCGCGAGGGGCGGATTCACAATTACCTGCGGATGCTGTGGGGGAAGAAAGTGCTGGAGTGGAGCGGTAGCCCGCGCGATGCGCTCGGCGTATTGATCGAGCTGAACAACAAGTACGCCCTCGACGGGCGCAATCCGAATTCGTACAGCGGGATCTTCTGGTGCCTCGGTCGGTATGACCGGCCCTGGTTTCCGGAGCGGCCGATCTTCGGCAACGTTCGGTACATGAGTTCGGAGAACACGGCACGCAAGGTGAGCGTGAAGAATTACATTCGGCGTTATGCGCCGGCTGCGCGGGAGGGTTCAGCCGGGGGGCTGGGGTTGCTGATCGATTGAGGGGGGCGGCGTAATGGTGGCGGCGAAGGCGACGAGGTGCCGGAGATTGTCGCAATAGGCGGAATACGCCATCTGCTGGCGCACCTGGTCGCTCAGGGCGCGGCCACCGACGACGAGAGCGGTTCCGTGTTCAACGGCGGTGTCATAAAGCTCGGGGTAGGCGATCAGGAAATCGGCGAGGGATGGAACCCACGAGACGCTGAGCCACATGAGCCGCGGCCGGCGCTGGCGGATCGCTGCGCAGAGCGTGGAGATCGGGTGGTTTGTTCCGAATGATTCGGCGCGCCAGCCGGCCTCGCGCAGCACGACCTCGATCATTGTCGTCGGCAGTGCGTACGGGTCGCCTTCGGGCGAGCCGCCGATGGCGTAGGGTGCGTCGGCTGGGACGGATGGCAACGTCTGGCGAAGTTGATAGAGCGTTCGCAGAAGGGTTTCGATGCCGCGTCGCTCCTGATAAACCTCGACGTCGCCGTGAGCCCATCCTTCGCCGAGTTGGTGGACGGCCGGCACGACGATCTTGTCGAGGAGGTCGCACGTCGTGTGGCCAGCGAGGTAGAGATTGAAAATGAGGCGGCGGACCTGGTCTTCGTCGCCGGCTTCGAGGGCGGCGCCGAGTTTTTGAACCGATGCAGATTGAACGGTTTCGCCGGTTCCGGAAGTGGGCGGCAGGCCGAGGACCTCGGGGCGGACGAGCGGCTGGCCGCTTTGACGGAGATAGTGAATCACGCCGTTGAGCGGCAATCGGCGGTGGCCACCGGCGGTGCGGACGGCGGAGATCAGTCCCTTATCGCACCAACGCTTGAGCGACGCTTCGGAAACACCGATCGCGCGGGCGACCTGTTTTGGCGTCAGCAATTCGCGGACTGCCGGGGTTGAGGATCGCTTCGCCATATTGAATGATTCTATTGCTCGGTGGACGATTCTTCAACGGGCTTGGCGCTTTGAACGATCCATACGTCATTATTTCACAATTGCTTAGTTCGATGGAGCGGTCGGATGTGCAACCGTGCGCTGTGAATCAGGATGTGGGAAAGTGATCGTTATGAACGATTTTGGATCAAGGGGGCGAGGCGGCGATGCCACCCTCCGGCGGCGAGATTTTTCGCGCGAGATCGATTGCGATTTCGCAGAAACGCGTGCATTCAAAGACGGATGCGAAACGACGCATCGAGGATGCATTGATGGTGGGTAAGCTGTGTCGCCTGATCGCGATGCAGGCGACAACGATTGTGACACCGTTTCGAACGCAGCCGCGGCGGGCGAATCAGAGCATTGCAATGGCGACGGAATTGGTCGCAAACGCAATACCGCGCGTCGCACGAGGACATTCCATGAGCCCGATCTCGTTGGGCCGCATCGTCGAGTCGCGAGATTACAGCGACGAGCACTTCAAGGCGTTCCTGGCATCTCGCGGCGCGCGCGGACGCACTTTCCGAGGCGTTTAGTCCTAAAAACACTGCGGAATTGGCTCCCGGCGGGTGCGACGGTTGCTTGTAAGGCCTGCTGCGGCAATAATTGAGTGATTGGCGACGACACGCGCCGATACCCCGTCAGGAGGACCGGTTCATGAGCTTTCCGTTTGGAGGCGTGTGCGATGAATTTCAGATTTCGACCCGCCTGTTCTTGAAGCTGGACCTGACGCTGGAACGCGAAACCGTCCTGCACTTTTTCGACAGCGTTAAGCGCGAATTCCCGCAGATGCGGAAGCTCCGCCGCCGCGAGGATGAGGCCCTCATTCTCGAAGAGGATTACAGCGAAGAGGGCGAGCGGCGCTGGCTGCGGCTGGAGGCCGGGACGCTGCGATTCGGCCTGAGCAATCCCCGCTCGATGGAGGAAGTTCGGCGGTTCGGCGAGGTGGTCCTCGAAATGGCGCCGGCGCATCTGACGCTGGGCGAACTCGATTATGACCATCTTGAAGTCGTCTTCGGATTCGACCTCGAGTATCGCGGCAACCACGACCAGCTCGTGGCCGACACGCTGCTGGCGGACCACCCGCTGGTGAGTCTGCTGTCGGACGAGCGGGCACGGCCGGTGATCGACTGCCAGCCGTTCGTCGGCGTGGCGCTGACCGAGGAATGCGACCTCCAGGCGTACATCGACATCAAGAGCCGGACGACAACCTACGAAGTGCGGACCGGCCAGTTCGAGCCGCAGTCGCTGAGCGTCTACCTGACGCTTCGGAAGTATTGGGGCTTTGCCGACGTGCCGTCGCTGGTAGTGTCGCACGTCGAGCTGCTGGAAAAGGCCGAGGAGCTGGCAACCGAAAAGGTCGTGCCGAATATCGTCCATCCGCTGGCGCAGGCCATCGCGTCGCAACGGTGAGATGCCGCAAAAGGGCGGGCAGGGCTGGCGGGGCGTCGCGATCGGGACCATCGCCGCGTCGGCCTGTGTTTTCGCGATCGTCGGCTGGAAATCCACTTCGCAACTGAACACGCTGTGGGACGAGCGGGTCGATCTCGACATCGCGACGGCCCTCGCGCATGCGCCGGTTCGCGGCGAGGCAAAGCCGCTTGATCCGACTCAGTTTCGGCTTCCCATGTATGTAACGGCGGCCGTCTTCGCGGTCAGCGGGCACGACGATCTTGCGACAGCCCGGGCCGTGAGCATCGCGGTCGGGGCCATTGGCGTCGTGCTGGCCGGCGGGCTGGCGTGGAAGCTGTTCGGGGCGGCGACGGCGGCGTGGACGACCGTGCTTCTGGCGCTGTCGCCTTACTACCTCGCGTATGGCAGAATCGCGATGACGGAGGGGGATATCTTTCTTGCGACAACGGTTACCGGTGCGTGCTGGGCGTTTGCAGCATTTGTTGAGCGGCCGACATCGGGGCGATGGCTGCTCACGGGCATTGCACTCGGGCTGGCGATCGGCGCCAAGGCGTATGCGATCGTGCTCGTGGCGATGTTCGCGGTGTGCATGCCGACGTTGCCGCGACGGATGGGAGGTCGAGGACTGTGGCTCGCGCTGCTGGCGGCGGCGGGCGTTGCCGTTGCAACGTTGATCGCAACTGCGGCCTGGCGCGCGGACACGATCATTGCATGGATCATATTCGCATGCGGCCTTGTCGCGGTGTGTGCGGCGACGTGGAAAACGGATGCGGCCGATCTCGGACGGAGGCGCGCGTGGGTTGGGTTCTTGATCGTCGCGTGGCTGACGTGGGGCGCCCTGATGCCTGAGCATGTGACGCGCGCCGGCGTGCTGCGCGGGCTTGCGGCGCGGTCCGCGCACTGGGACCACCGCGCGCCGTTCGGGCTGCTCGCCGATCAACTGCGACTCTATTCGGGCGTCGTGCTGCTGAAGGGGACGTTACTGATCGGCGTTCTGTCCGCCGGTGCGATGGTCTATGGACTGAGCCGTGCGCGGGCCGACTGGCGCTTGCGGTTGACCGCGGGCGGCGTTGCGCTCTGGATTGCGGCAATGTGCGCGCTGCCGCTGCGTCAGACGTTCTACCTCATGGGGATCTATCCACTGCTGATGACGGTGACGGCGGCCGGCGGCGTGACGCTGATTCGGTGGATGGGGAGGAGACGGGCCGCGTTGGGGGTCGTGGGCCTGGTCACTATCGCGGTGGCGCCGACCGCCCGGATGGCCCTGCGGGCGGCTGAGGCGTACCCGGACTTTCAACTATTTCCCGACGACGTGATCGGGTCACGCTGGCTGGGAGCGGAGGCCCGGGGATATCGAAATTTGATTCAAACCAATAGTGACGGGGTGGAGGAAGTAGTCCGCTGGTGCCGGGCGAACGTGCCGGCCGGCAGCCGAGTAGTCAGCTACCTGTGGGAGGACCCGATCGTCGACGGGTTGCTGGCTCAAAAACCTCAATTCGAGCTGATTCGGCGGGGAATCTCACAGGCCAGCGACACGGTTCCGCCGCCGCCGTCGCTTGGCGGGGCTGATTACATCCTTATGCATATCAACAACATCCTTGGATACGGCGACCTGCCTGCCGACGCCCCACCGCCCGTGGAACTGGAGCGCGACTTCCGGCCGGTCCATGTCGTCCGCCGGGGTCGCACGCAGATGCCGGTGGCGTGGGTCTATGAACGTCGCGGGAACGAATCGAGCCCAGCCAGCCGCGATGGGAAGCGCAGCTCGCGCTGAAAATCGGCGGATTTCTTAGAAAAATCGTTGATTTCGCGGCACCGGATCGCTAAATTGCCGACCCGTTGGGCCGGTCGCGAAAGGCCGGCAACGGAAACGATGGCACCCCTGAGCAAGGAGGAACAATGGCCAAGTCGATGACCAAGTCGCAGCTCTACAAGCACATGTCCGACAAGTGCGATCTTCCCCGCAAGCAGATCGTCACGATCATGGACACGCTGGTGACGACCGCCTACAAGGAGGCGAAGAACGCATTCACGCTGCCGGGGCTGGGCAAGCTGGTGCTCGTGAACCGCAAGGCACGCAAGGGCCGCAACCCGGCGACGGGCGAAGAGATTCAGATCCCGGCGAAGAAGGTTGTCCGGTTCCGCGTCGCCAAGGCGGCGAAGGACGCGATCCTCGGCAAGAAGTAAGGTCCGATCGCGGACCCCGCGGGCGAAGAACGTAACGGCCCGCACGCAATCATCTCCGATCCATTTGCCGGCGACGAACGGCGGATGGATCGGAGTTTTTTTGCGCGCCGATCGTCAGGCCGGCTTTTGCGCGACGATGCCGGCCGCGATGCGCCGGGGACCGGACGGACCTTCGCGTGAAACGAGGATTTGCCAATCGGCGAAGGCGGCGGCGAGCTCGCCGGGATTGAGCAGGTGCGCGTCGCGCGACGGCTTGCCGTAGGCGTCGCGACTGGCTTTGAGGAACGTCTCGTAGACGATGAAGCCGCCGGGGGCGATCGCATCGCGAATTAGCGCGAGGAGCGGGCGATGCAGGAAGTTGAAGGCGAGCGCCAGATCGCAGCAATTCTGAGAGAGAGAGCAGCCGGCTTCGAGGTCGGCGCGGCGGACGCGAAGCGGGACGCTGTTGCGGCGGGCGAGATCGGCCGCGCGTTGCAGCGCGTCGGGCAGGATGTCTACGCCCTCGACGTTCATTCCATGCAGCGCGAGAAACACGGCATCGCGGCCGGAGCCACAGGCGAGGTCGAGGGCGCGACGGCCGGCGAGACCGCCCCACTTCCGCTCGATGATCGGCAGGGCTTCGACGAGGAAGACGTGGGGTTGCCAGAGTCGCGCGGCGGATGGCCCGGTCTCGACGCGGCCGAGATCGAGCCAGCGAGGATCGGACACTCGCTCGATTTGCCAGCGGTCGGCCTGGAGAATCGCACACGCCGCCTCGGTGCGGGCGGGATCGACGTCGTAGAGCGTCAGGACCGAGCCCGACGGGGGAAGTTCGTGGATGCGGAGTTTGAGCTCTTCGAGCGGGATGTTTACCGCGCCGGCCGAGTGGCCGGACTCGAAGCGAGCGGGCGGTCGCAGGTCGAGGATTGCGTCGTTCACGTCAGGGTCTCGTCGGGCTTGCCGGCGCGGTCGTTGGCGTGTGCGCGAGTTCGAGTTGGACAACTTGCCGCAGATGATCGCTGCAGGCGGCGAAGCGATACTCGTGGTTGAGCATGCGGACGCCCTGCGAGAACCAGATCTGATCGATTGACCAGAGCGGCGCCACCGACGGCCATGAATAGGGCCAGCCGCGGCCGGCCGACTCGTAGGCCTGCGACATGAGCGTGCGGAGCGGATTCAGCGCGGCCGAGTCGCGCGGGGTGTTGAAATCGCCGACGACGAGCAGCGGTATTTTGCTGTCGTGATCCACCACCCAGCGGGCCACGTCGGCCAGCGGGCGGCGGCGGCTGCGAAGCGGGCTGGACGGGAGATCGATGCCGAGGACGTCGAGCGGGCCGCCGGGCAGAGCGATGCGGATGTGCCAACTGCGGACATCGGGGACGACAAGCGAGCCGAGAACCTCGATTGGCCAGCGTGAAGCGAGAGCCATGCTTGCGCCGACGTGAAAATGCGCGTCGGGGATGATGCGGCGGACGTCGGCCTCGAAGCTCTGCAACGGCGGCTCGGAGAAGATGATGATGTCGGGTTGATCGGCGGCAAGTGTCTTCCAAACGGCGTCGCCTCGAATATGGCCCCACGCGGTGTTCCAGTGAACAAGTCGAATGGCACCGGCGTCCGGCGTCGTCCGCGGATTCCACGCGGCGTCGAGCAGCGCGACCTTCGCGATGGAGACAATCGCAGTCGCCGCGACAAATCCGCGGAGCAGCAGCGGCGCGCGGCGGCGATAGACGAAAAGCCATGACACGGCCGCGACCGCGACCGCCGCAGCGGGGAGGTAGAAGAGCGGTCGGGTAAGTTCCCAAGAGTCCTTCGCAAGAAAACCGACCCACCATGCGGCGGCCACAAGAGGGATGAGGTACTGCATCCTGCGGCCTCTCGGCGCGATCGTTGCGGCCGTCACAGCATTCGTTGCATGTAGATCACGTCCAGCCACCGGCCGAACTTGTAGCCGACCTCGCGGAGGTGTGCGACCTTCTGGAAGCCGTGGCGGGCGTGGATGGCGACGCTGGGCTGCTGGTCGGCGGAGATGCCGGCGATGATGGTGTGGTGCTTCAGCTCTCGGGCTCGCCGGATGAGATCGGCCAGGAGCACGGCGCCGATGCCGCGGCGATGCAGGTCGTGGCTGATGTAGACCGAGTCTTCGACGGTGGAGCGGTAGGCGCAGCGACTGTTGTAGGTGCTGAGCGATCCCCAGCCGACGACGCGGCCGTCGTGCGTCGCGACGATGATGGGGTGGCTCGGGCCGTGGGAGTCGAACCACTGGCGGCGGCTGTCGAGCGACTCGTGCTTCTCCGCGAAGGTGCAGGTCGAGTGGTCGACGTAGTGGTTGTAGATGTCGTTGATCGCGCCGACGTCGGCGGCGGTCGCGGGCCGAATTTGGACATCGAGGTTCATGGAATGGACGCTCCTGAACAACGCCCGGATATCATACGTCGGCCGCCGGGCGGGTGGTTCGTTGCCTTTGGACGAGGAGTGTCTCTAATCAGACCATGAGCATCGACGACCGGCTGACCGAGGCCCACGAATTTGATCCGACCGACCAGCGGTTCCAGCCGGTCGAACTGCACCTGGATCGGAAGGCCGGCCTGCGGATTCGCTGGGGGGACGGCGTGGAGCAGGTATTTCCGATCGTCCTGCTCCGCAAGAATTGCCCGTGCGCGACGTGCCGGACGGAGCGGGAGAATGAGTCGAAGCAGCGGCCGGCGTCGCTTTCGCTGAACATTCTGCCGAAGGGGATCGAGCGGGCGACCGAGGTGGCCGACGCGTCGCTGGTGGGGAAGTATGCGATCAACATCGCATGGGGCGACGGGCATAGCACGGGGATATACGACTTTCGGTATTTGAGGTCGCTCCTGCCCGACGCTCGTGCGCCCTGAATCGCAAATGGCAAACGGAGCCGCGCCCCAAGGAGCGCGGCTCCGCTGCAATCGTTCGGCGCGCTGAGGTGTGCGCTTACACGCCGATCAACTGGTTGACCATCAACTGGATGTCGAGCCCGTTGACCTCGCAGTCGTTGTTCAGATCGAGCCGGGCGCGGCCGGTGCAGTCGACGGACAAGCCGGTGCGGGTGCAGGGGCAGACGTCGGATTCATTCAGGACGCCGTCATTGTCGATGTCGGGGTCGCAGGCGTCGCCGAGGCCGTCGTGATCGCAATCGGCCTGGTCGGGGTTGGGTGTCATTGGGCAATTGTCGCACTCATCCGGAACATTGTCGTCGTCTGTATCCGGCTCATCGCATTCGTCAGGCACACCATTGGAGTTGCAGTCCACGCTTTGGCCGCAGCCGGGCAGGCCACAGGGACCGCAGTTGATATCGCAAGAATCGGGGATGCCGTTGGAGTTGCAATCTGCGACGATTTCGGGCGATGACGCACCGAGAAAACCAACCGCAGGCGTCCCGTTCAATCCGTTTCCGCTTGAATCGCTGAAATCACTGAAGTTGTAGAGTAGTACCGTGTCTGCGTCAGTCGTGAAGTCACCGAGAATTGGCGTGAACGGAGTTCCACCGTATCGCGCCACATTAGAGATACGGAAGCTGTCAAGATACCCGAGGAAGCTGGCCTCAAAGCCGGTGTGGGGACTCCCGCCGACGTGTCCAAGACCACCGGCGTTGCTGAAGAATGCCGATGAAGTGTTCAAAGCCCCAACGACAGCCCCGTCGACGTAGAGGCGTTGAACGGCCCCATCATATTCGTACGCAACGTGATGCCAGGAGTTCAATGAGATCGTCGTCGAAACGTCGGGCGCACCTAGGCTGAGCAATCCATAGCCACGAAGTCGATTGGGGCCGGCATACAGATGTTTGTCCTCGGTGTTGTTTGTCCATTCGTTGAATATGTTGCCCTCCCCATTTAGTTCAGTGGTAAATAGAACCACGGCTTCAATCGTTGCTTGAGTACTGAGCACCGTTTGACCGCCCACCTGGATGGTGTCCGTGGTGCGGCTGAATTTGGCGATTTGTCCGAGCGCTGCGTGATTTGCACAGGGCATAAGGAGCACTACGAAGATGTGACACGATGAAATGGAATTCCGCCCGTGTCCGAGTAGGTTCCGCACCATTTCAAATCTCCTTTTGTGATCGTACGCCAGAGACCAAACACAAATTGGACTTGATAACCTACGCCCCAACCGCCGCGCGGGCCGTATCCCTCCAGCCGCGCTTTCCTCGGCCGTTGCCGGCGAGATTCCCGATTCGTGCTACCGCGACCCCGAACATCCGACTGAATTGCATGAGTGCAAGCAGCCAGTTCAGGCAGCGCCATTTGACCAAGCCGCGCCTAGTCGGCGCCCATCCAAATACCGTGCGACAAGAGAAGCAAACTGGTGCAAGAGAATCGCGTATAATCGTCCCGAATCGTCGAATTTGGGGATTGCCGCCATGGAAACGTACGCCGTCACGCAACTGTTGGACGCCGCCCGCCGGGGCGATGGTGGCGCGGCCGAGCGGCTTTGGCAGGCCGTTCACCACGAACTCCGCGAAATGGCGGCAAGCCATATGGCTCGCGAGCATGGGCCGCGGACGCTGCAGCCAACGGCCCTCGTCAACGAGGTCTACCTGAGGATCTTTGGGGGCAATGGCGATTTGAGTTTTGAAAACCGCCGGCATTTCTTTGCCGCGGCCGGGCGGGCGATGCACCAGATTCTGGTCGATGACGCACGTACCAGAGGACGGCTGAAGCGCGGCGGGACGAGCCACCGAGCTGAACCCGGTGGCGCAGCGGACCACCCGCTAATAACCGGTGCGACACAGCCGTCCGGTGATACCGATCCAGCCGAAGTGCTGGCAGTCGATGAGGCGCTGGCCAAGCTTGGTGCCGAGCAGCCGGAACTGGTCGAGATCGTGCGACTTCGCTATTTCGTCGGTTTGACGCTGGACGAGACGGCCGACGCGATCGGGATCTCGCGGCGGACGGTGGCGACGCGCTGGCGGCTGGCGAAGGCGTGGCTCTACGAGGCGATGACGGGCGAAAAGCTGCGGTTCGACAAAGAAGACAATCGTGCCGACGACCGAACAGTGGAAGAAGATTGAGACGCTTTTCGCGGAGGCGCTCGAAATCCAGGAGGCTGAGCGGTCTCGCTTTCTGGTTAAGCGCTGCGGTGCCGACGATGGGCTACGGCAACGGGTCGAAGCGCTCCTGCGCAGCGATAACGCCGCAAGAGCTGATTTTCTCGAGCGGCCGGCCGCCGGGCCGAGACCAACCTTCCGAACCGACGCACCCGATCCGCTGGTTGGCCGGACGATCGGGGCGTACGCCGTCAAAGACGTGATCGCCCGCGGCGGGATGGGGACCGTTTTCCTCGCCGAGCAGGCCAGCCCGCGGCGCGCGGTGGCGCTCAAGATTCTGAGCACGTCTTTGTGGTCCGACTCGGCCGCGCGTCGGTTCGAATTCGAGTCGCAGATTCTCGCGCGGCTTCAACATTCCAATATTGCCCAGATATTCGAGGCAGGAACGCATCGGCTTGAGGATCAGGCGGCCCTAACGGTTCGTTATTTCGCGATGGAGTACGTACCGAGCGCGCGGCCGATCACGCAGTACGCCAAGGAGCAAGGGCTCGAGACGCGAGAACGACTGGAGTTATTCCTGCAAGTCTGCGATGCCGTTCTGCATGGGCACCAGAAAGGGATCATTCACCGCGACCTCAAGCCCGGAAACATCCTCGTGGGCGGCGACGGGCGCGTGAAAGTTATCGACTTCGGAGTCGCGCGGTGCATCGACTCCGATGTGGCGTTGACGACGATGCACACCGACACCGGCCAGCTTATCGGCACGCTGGCGTACATGTCGCCGGAGCAGTGCGACGCCGACCCGCTCGGGCTGGATGTGCAAAGCGACGTCTATTCGCTCGGCGTGGTACTTTACGAATTGATTTGCGGTCGATTGCCGTACGAGGTCTCAAAGACGAATGTTTACGCCGCCACGCAGGCGATCAAGCTAACGCCGCCAGCGCGGCCGAAGACGTTCGTTGGGGGTGTGGGCAATCCCCATCGCAGAAGCTCCCGCGACCTCGAAACCGTCATGCTCAAGGCCATCGAGAAAGATCGCATCAAGCGCTACTCTGACGCACGCGAGTTCGCTGACGACATCGGCCGCTATCTTCGTCGCGAACCGATTGCCGCCCGTCCGCCGACGACGTGGACAAAGGCCGCTCGCTTGGCTGCTCGGCATCCGCTCGCCGTTACCGCCATTGCGTGCGCGTGCATCGCAGCGACTGCGTTAGGGTCCACTTACGTCGCTGTCTGGTGGCTCGACCGACAACCTGATCGCATCGTGTTCGAACGAGAGAAAACGAATGCGGTTGACGAAATTGTCCGGGCGGTTCGCTTGGTCGCGAGGGATGGGCGAACAATCCATTCCTGGCCGGATCACCCAGTTTCAGGTGAGCAACAAGTGAATTGTGCATGTTTGATAGGTAGCCGCGCCGGATGGGATGGTAGCCGACTGGCCATCGTCGGATTCTCGACCGCTGAAGTCGACCTGGGGTTGCGCGGAAAACTGGCCGCGTATGACATCGAGACCGCGCCCGTGCGAAACGCTTGGGTCAGTTGCGTTCGGGACGAGGATTTGCCAGCAAATCTACGAGGAAAACCTCGGCGATCGGCCAACGTATGCCAACCTGTTCGACTGTGCTCCGCCGATGTATTTGATGAAGCTGACGGACCCGAGGTGATCGCGGTCTTCACACTCGGCGAGTACTCGCAACGGTGCCTTCGCATCCTTGATATTCGCGGCAAGTTGTTGTTCCAGATTTGGCAGGATGGTGGAATCGCAGGAACACACTGGCTGCCCCGCCCACGCGTCCTGGTCTGTGCCGGACTTGACGAATCTGCCAAGGACGAACTGCGGACGAGCCAAGCGAGACTAAACCCGACGATGCCAGTGGTGTTTGCAATACGCCCGGAACCAGGACGAGTGATCACGGATTACGTGCACACGAAGCCGGGCGAGAATCCGCTCGATCCGAAATGGTACAAATTCCTCTCTCTAGCTGCTACGAAAGATAGGCGGATTCGGTTGTCGCTGACGCGCCCACCGTCAAGCGATCCGGACGAGACTGTAAATCTGCACGTCCACATCGAGGTGGGTATTCTTGCGGGCGGGTTGCACCTTGTGATTGACCAAGCTGGGGAAGAACTTCCGTTACATCGCTTGGTAGACGACGGCTTCGCTGCCTTGCGGTCCGCAGCGCCCGACTTGGTACCGGACGCCAGCGCGATTCGACTTCAGGACGAACCGCCCGACGCCGACAACTAGCCAATAGTGACCGCGCCGATCACCGCGCCAATCCCACCGCGCGATTGAGGAACCGATCGTTACGGGCTAGACTAGGTGCATGGTCGTAATGTCGAACCGCGAGCTGCTCGACCGCGACGCCATCCACCCGTTTCGCAGCCGCGCAAGCAGTGGCGAGGCATACGAGGTCCGCGACCTCGGATTTGTTGTGAGACTCCAGTCTCGGATTTTCATCGCGGCGGGCGATTCCGACCGATTCTCCGTCATTCCGTTCCTGCACATCGCCGGAGTGGAGACGATCGGAAGCGGCCAACCCCGACGCGGCCGTCGGACCGGCCGCTGACGGGACTAGGATCCCCGTGGAGCGCGTCCGGCGTGCGGACGCCCATTACGCGGTCGTATCACGCTTCGAAGGAAAATTGCCGTTGCACTCAGATCGCCTGCGAGAACTGTTAAACACTGTCCGCTCGGGCGGGACGTCGGTCGAGACGGCTATTGAGCAGCTTCGGCATTTGCCGTTTGAGTCGCTGGGGTTTGCACACGTCGATCATCACCGGGCCGTTCGGTGCGGGTTTCCGGAGGTGATCTTCTGCCAGAATAAGACCTCGACGCAGGCCGCGAAGATTTTCGAGAAGCTGGCCGACGCGGGCGGGAATGTGCTGGCGACCCGGGCGCGGGCGAAACACTTCGAGAAGATCAGCAAGAAGTTTGACAAGGCGGAGTTTCACAAGGCGGCGCGGTGCATCACGCTGCGGCAGCGCGACCCGAAGTGGTCGGCCGGGCGGATCGCGATCGTATCGGCCGGCACGAGCGACGAGC
>CAZONT010000078.1:0-18810 GCA_964581285.1 uncultured Planctomycetaceae bacterium
AAGCAGCCCGACCCCGACGCTGCCCTCAACGAGCTTGCCCGCAAGTACGACAGTTACGCCGACCAGGTGCTCGCCCAGCGAAATATCGCCAAGGCCGCTGAACTTGCCTGGTTTTACGCCTATCACCGCCCCGATCCCGAACGCGCGCTGAAGCTCGCCCAGCTTGCCACGAGCGTCCCCGACAATTCCACCCTCGCGCAGCGCGCCCTTGGCTTCGCCCTGCTGCTCAACAACAAGCCCGCCGACGCCCTCTCCAAACTTCAACCCCTCGCCGACGTTGACCAGATGGCCGCTGTCGGCGCAGCCCGAGCCCTGATCGCCACGCAGAAGGAAGGTGATGCCGTCGCGCTGCTCCACAAGGCCGCGGGCCTGAGCTACAGCGGAATCGGCTTCGAAGAAATCAGCAAGATGCTCGAAAAAATGGGCGAAAAGCCCCCCACTCGGCCTGCACACGAGCGCATCGTCGATGCACTGCACCGTTTCGATCGCCGCATCTTCGACTTCCACAAGCGCCCGGGAGATTTTCTGAAGCTCAATATCAGCTTCCTCGAGCAGCCGCTGCCTCCCGTCGGCCCCTGGCGCGCCGTCATCCGGCTCGAAAATGCCGGACCGTTCCCGGTCACTGTTGGCGAGGGCATGATGGCCCAGCCGCTTGCCTTGCTCTCGGCTCGCCTCGGCGACGAACAGGGCGGACGCTATGACAATTACACTCAGGTCTTGCTCAACCGCCGGCCCGTCATGCCGCCCGGCGACGCGATCGAAGTCGTAACTGACCTCGACATCGGCCCCCTGCGAGAACAGTTGATCCAAAACGCTTCATGGTCGCCCTCGGTCGAAATCGATGCGGTCTTCGACCCGGTCTTGACCGAGAAAGGCTTCGAGTCCGGTCTCAGTACCGTGAAATCCGCTCCCTTGACCTCAACACGTGCAGGCCTCCCGCGCGACTTGCCCGGCGTCAAGCGCCTTGTTCTGGCCTTGAAGGACGGCCCGCTGAAGGAACGCATCCGCGCGATCGATGGGCTCGGTGCACTGCTCGCCGAAAACGATCGCATGAGCGCCGCGCCGACCGGCGACGGCGTCAAGGTTGATGCGATCCAGAAGCGACTCCTGGCCCTGATCGACGACCCCAATTGGCTGATCCGCGCCCACGTACTGGAGGCCATGCGCTGGTCAAAGCAGCCGCCCGACATCATTGAGAAGTGCGCCAAATGCATCCACGATCCCAATTATGTCGTTCAGATGATGGCGATCCGCTTCTTCTTCGCGCAGCAGGGCGAGAAGTTCCGCAAAGTCCTTGAGTCGCTTGCCAACGACGCCCCCGAGCCCGCCGTCCGCATCCTTGCCCGCAGCTATTTGCCCCCGTCGCCCGAGACGTCCAGCCGCTAACTCTCGGCAGGCCCCTCGCCTCGACGAATAATCTCCGGCAAGCGCGTGCTGAATTCCGACCGCGGCAGCACCTCGTCCGCCCCTGCCTGTTGAGCTGCCGCCGCCAATTCGGTCTGGACGTGCGACAGAAACGCGACGACATGCGGCCGCCCCGGAAGCCCCTTCGCGGCCGCAATCGCCGTCGTCGTGTCGAGTCCGTCCGCATTCAGATCGATAATGACCTGCCCGATTGGCCCGCCCCCGGCCGCCGCCGCCAGCGACGCGACGCTCCGAACCAGCTCAATCCTCGCCCCCACGGCCTCGGCCGTCGATCGAATTTTGGTCGCGAAGATCAAGTCGGTTACGAGTGCAATGTTCCGTCCGGTCATGGCTTGCGGCTCCGCCGATTCCCGGACCCGCGGTTATCGGATTCGTAATTTATCCCGACATTGCGCGCGGCCGATACATCTCCATCGACGCTTATCAGATAGGCGGCGTTGAAAAGGAACGGGAATATGAACGAGCAATCGGCAGGACGGCGGCTGATCGAACTGGCGGTTCTCATAGTCTCAATTCTCGGCCTCGCCCAGGTCCTCCGCGAACCGCGGCCGGTCAGCGCAGCTTCCCCGACCGCTTCCGCGCAATCCATTTCCGAACCGTCGGAAGTGGTCGCGTGTTCAGAACGTCCTCGGCCCGAAGCCATCCGCGCCGGGCGATCTTGATCCCAAACTCCATCTGCTCGAGCTGAGCCGGCGAGTGCGAGTCGGTGTCGATCGTCATCATGACGCCCGCGTCGCGCGCCAACTTCACGTGCCGGTCATTCAAGTCGAGTCGTTGCCACGACGCATTCAGCTCCAGCGCCGTCCCAGTCCGCGCCGCGGCCTTCACGACTTCTTCCATGTCCAGGTCCGCTCCCTCGCGCCGGTTGATCAATCGCCCCGTCGGATGCCCGATGATCGTGACGTACGGATTCTCCATCGCGCGAATGAGTCGCGCCGTCTGCTTGGCCCGCTCCTGCCGCAGCGAGCTGTGCAGACTCGCGACAACCAGATCGCACGCCGCGAGAACCGGGTCGGGATAGTCCAGCGATCCGTCCGCGAGAATATCGCACTCGCATCCCACCAGGATCGTGATAGTCCGCAGCTTCTTGTTCAGTTCCCGCAGCTTGTTGATCTGCCGCCACATCCGGTCGATGGTCAGCCCGTTTGCGATTGCGCTGCTCTTGGAGTGATCGGTGATCGCGATGTACTCGTAATGCAGCTTGCCGGCCGCTTCGGCCATCGTCTCGGCCGACATCGTTCCGTCGCTGGCTGTCGTGTGCATGTGGAAATCGCCGCGAATGTCGCTCCGCTCGATGAGTCGCGGCAGCTTTCCCGCCTCGTCGAACTCACCCCGATCCTCGCGGATCTCCGTCGGAAAAAGCGGCAGCCCGAATTTTTTGTAGATGCCGGCCTCGTCCTTCCCCGCAATCTGCTTCCCTTCCGCGTCGTACAGCCCCCACTCATTGAGCTTCCACTTCTTCTTACCCGCCATCTCCCGCAGCCGGACATTGTGCTCCTTGCTTCCCGTGAAGTACTGCAGCGCCGCCCCGAACGACTCGGTCGGAACCACGCGCAAGTCGATCTGCAACTCCGATCCGCCCGGCCGCTCGACGACGACCGACCCCTTCGTATCGCCCGCCGCCAACACGCGCTGCACGCCCGGCAGCGACGTAAACGCCTTCACAACCGCTTCGCCGTCTTTCGCTTCGCACAGGATGTCGACGTCGCCGATCGTCTCCAGGCCGCGTCGCAAAGACCCGGCCACCTCCACCCGCTTTACGCCGGGGAGTTTCCGAACCTGCTCGACAATCACCTCCGCAATCGGCCACGCGACACCCAGCGGCGTGCGTTCGCCGGACTTCGAGGCGAATTCCATGCCTGCCTTGATTTGCGCGACGCTCTTCTCGCCGAACCCCTTTAGCTTGGCCGCCGCCCCGCTCTCGATCACCTTCTTCAGGTCATCCGCGCTCTCGACCTTGAGTTCCTTCCAGAGTAGCGCAACTTTCTTCGGCCCCATGCCGGGTATGTCAAGCAGCCCCGGGAGGCCGGCCGGCATCGATGACGCCAGTTCCTCGTGTAGATCGATCTTCCCCGTCTTCACGTACTGCTCGATCTTCTCCAGCAGTCCTTTGCCGATGCCGTCAACCTTTGCCAGCGAGCCGTCGGCCAGCATCGATGCCGCATCACGCGGCAGATCCTTGACGATTCGCGCGGCTCGTCGATACGCGTTGACGCGAAACACCTGTTCGCCGCTGATGTCGAGTAAATCGCCGATCCGCTCGAAGATGGCGGAGAGTTCGGAATTGGTCATAGGCCGGGAGTGTAGCGTTTCGACCGCTCGGTTTCAGCGACGGCGTCGCTCATCGTTCGCTGAACCTGTGGAATCTGGTACGGACCAGAAGTCGTTTGGGCGGTGAATCCGCCCGCGCCGATCTATTTGCCGCAATCCGGATGCACTCGCGAACGCAACCTTGGCATTGAGAACGCGCCGCCAGCCGCTCACTTCGCTGCTCCACGGGTAAGTTGAGAATTGAATGATCGACGCCGCCACCACCGCGAACATGAAGCCATTCGACACGCTTCGCCGCGGAAGGGTCGACACCGCAAGTCCCATGGTCAGGTAAACAGCAGGCAAATACCACACCGCATGCCCCAATTCGGTAATGTGAATCAGTATCTGAAATGCCAGGCCGGGACCTATCCAAACGAGCACGAACTTCCCCACCTTCGTGCGAAGCGGCGGTCGCCGGACAATGCGAATGATCGCCCAAGCGGCGAAAGGCCCGCCAATGCCCAACCCCCAGGCGAGATACGCCCCCAACTTGCTGGCATTTCGAAGCAGGCCATCGATGATGCCACGCGAGAACGTCGACGTCGACCAGACGACATCCAGCGTGTGCCGCACGCTTGGCGCACCTTCCTCGTGATACAATTGTCGCACGCCGAACGTCCAAGCCGCCGCCGCCACCGCGAGCCCCAGCGCCGTGAACGCACCCATGGGCCGCGAAATACGCCACGCCGCCCAGACCACCAGCGGTCCCGTCCACATGAGGAGATCCGCGCGCAGGCCGATCGTGACCGTCAGCACAGCGGCCGCGAGCCACACCGTTCGCCTGCTTCGCCGCTCGATGCCGTCCCAGGCCAGCATCGCCACCACCAGCGACATCGTGCACGCCGCGGCATAATTCAATGCCGTCACACCCTCAAACCACCACACCGGATTCACACCGAGAGCCGCCCCCGTCAGCCACGCAAGACCGCCGCCGGTCATCTGTCGCAGCCAGAGATACAGAAGCACCGGCGCGGCACACGATGCCGCTGCCGAGATCGCTTGGAATGAAACGTATGGAGAAGTGCCCAGCCGGCTCATCAGCGTGCCGGCGGCTACCCACAAGGGATAGCCGGGCGCATGAACCGGGTATGGACGGGGAAAACCGAGCGCCGCTACAAACTCTTCTTCGTCAGGGTGTGCCGGCCACGGGTGCTGCGACGTCGCCAGTCGCATGAGAATGAGCAACAGCGCCAGTGCCGCGGCTGCCGCCAACGTTTCCCAGCGAATCGGAATTCGCGCGCCACTCAAATCGACCGAGTCCGCAGACGTTATCACCGCCGCCAAGTGTAGAACCCGCCGCGATCACCGACAATTCGAGATCGCGACCCTGCCGCCGCGGTACGAACGCCATGAGTTCCATGCAGTCCCGGTGCCAGCGGCAATTCGACCGCGGACACGCCTGCATCACACGGCCAAAACACGACTCGTGCCCTTCGGCGGCCTGCCGGGCGTGGATCATCCCGATATCGGCCATACGGCCGCTCGAAATGGCATGTCGAAACGCTCGTTCGCGGGCATCCGGTATCGAGAGCATGATTGGCTCCGGCGATCGCCCAGATGTTTCGGATTGCCCGACGGGACGGTGAACTTACAAATGCGCGGAGACCATACGACGCGCAGTTTCGGCGCGGATCGCACGCGGCCTTGATTGGCTCAGGGGGAGCTATGGGGCGTTTTGCAGCAACTCGGCGAACATCGACGCATCGGTCGCATCGAGCAGCAGGTTCGCATCCAGATCGGCCCAGCAATTGGTCTGCGTCACCGATTCGCCGTTGAGTAGCGCCGTAACGAACGGTTGGATGTCGTCGCCGTTGATCTTTCCGTCGCCGTTCATGTCGCCGCCGACGAGCAGCTTGGCCTGGGCTGTCGGCGTCGAACCACCGAGATTAGAGACGACACAGTCATACATCCCGATATCGGCAATCGTCACGGGATTGATTGTCAGGAGCCCCGTCGAAACGCCCGAGATGTTGCCTTGGTCCTCAAGGTTGACGAAGTTTCTCCGCCACTGGAATGATCGCGGTGCCGCAGCGACGGCAGCCATCATGAACTCGGCGGTACCTCCGACGCACAACGTTTGCGGATCCGGGTTTTGTGTAATGACGGGTGCGGGAACGATGACAGTAACAACGGCGGCGTTTGTCGCGTGCGGTCCGCAGGCGCTGCTGACCAGGCAATCCCAGCTTCCGCTATCGCCAAATTGAGCATTGGTGACGGTCACCGTTGGGGTTGTCGCGCCCGAGACGCGCGGACCGTTGCTGACAATCGCGCTGTTTCGGCGCCACTGGTAGCTCAGCGGCGGGCTGCCGCTGGCGACGACTGATAGCTGAAATGCCTGGCCCTGGTTCACCTGTGCATTATTCGGTTGCTGCTGGAATGACACATCCGTCGTCTCGGCGACGCACCCGGGAATGCTGTCCAGATACGGCATGATGAACTCGTTCAGGATGCGAGTATGCATGTTCAGTGCGATATTCGTCATCCCGCCCGAACATGTGTGGCAGTACGACATGATCGTTCCCGTGCTCGCCAGACTGCAATCCCCGTTGCCGCAGCCGTCGATCGGCGGGGACGTCGAGTGCGTGTGCGGTGCACCGAAGTTGTGCCCCAGTTCGTGGGCTACGACGACGATGTCCCAGTTTCCGGAGTTGTTGCTGACGAGCGGATACGGGAATGAACCGTTCAGACAGCCGGAAACGGAGTATCCGTTTCCGCAAAGGACGCCCAGGTAAGCGATGCCGCCGGCCGGACCACAAAATCCCGTCAGCATGTGAACCGTGTTGCGGTTCACGGATCCCATATTGGCCCCCCAATGCGACTCCAACTCGCCCAACCGTGTGTTTACAGTCGACGGAGACGGGTACGGATCCGTGTTCGTTGCCCAAACCCGGGAATAGACGACTTCAAATTTCGCCGAAACCTGGCTCGTGTAGATCTCCGACACCGCGCCGAGCAGCGTCGCGATGTATGCTTGGGAACTCGCCGTGTTCCCGCCGAACTCATTCGCCGTGTATTCGTAGTCCGTGTCGACCGCGATTTTGACCATTCGGCATGTCGCAGCTCGGGGTGACGGCGCCTCTCCATTCCCAGCGCCACCCGCCGGAGCACGCAGCGCTTCGGGAGGCGTCTCCAGCCCGCACGTGAATGGTTGTGCCGGCAGCGCTCCCGGGGGAAGCGTGCTCGGATCATAGATGACCGTCGAGTTCAAGCCGTTGATCGACTTCGACGCGACAACGTACGTGCTTTCCGGTGTCACGATATATCCGTTGTTGCCGTACGGAGACATCGCGAGGAACACCCGCGAGCCATCGACTCCACCCACGCGGCCGCGGAACAGTTGAACGTCCGGACGAGCCATCGGCACGTCGCCGCTTGCGGTGCCGAGCACAACCTGTGCGTCGGACGAGTAGATTTCGATGCGCGTCAACTCCAACGTGACAGTCCTGCCGTCCGGCAGGACAAAGTCCGTCAGGGCCACTTCCGACATCGGCTGCAGTGCGTCGTACTGGCCGGGATCTAGCTCCAACGCTGTGGTGACGCTTGGTGCCGCACCGCTCTGTAGTCGCAGCGGCGACGGTCGTACCAGCGATTCCGCAAAGCCGGGCGCGGAGAATATTAGGGCGACCGCCGCCGCCAAAAATAGAGCGTTTCCACCACGTCGCGACGGAACGTTCATTTCAAAACTCCACGTTTACTCGGTGGCTGCGGGACAGTGATTCCCCGCCCCTGAGCGGCGCTGATGGGATGCCGATCCGACTAGTCAAACTCACACCAAGTGTATCCTTATTCCCGATGCCGAACAAGACTTAGAAGCCGGCGGCCTTGTGTTTTCGAGCGAAATTCGAGCATCTTGCGGCGGTCCAGATTGGCGGTGTAACTACGCCAAACGCTCTGTCCCTTCCGATATTGCCCCGTTGATTTCATCCAGCAGTGCCACCGCGCGCCGTAGATGCGGGATCACGATTGAGCCGCCCACGATCAGCCCGACATTGAATATCTCCATCATCTGCTCGTCCGACGCACCCAGTTCCTTGCATCGGATAGTGTGATAAGCGATGCAATCGTCGCATCGCAGCACCATCGACGCTGCCAAGCCCGCAAATTCTTTCGTCCGATCGTCCAAAGCCCCGTCCTCATAAGCATTTCCATCAAGTGTGAAGAACCGGTTTATCTGCAGATTCTTCGCGGCCCGAATCCGCTCATTCATCTTCTCTCGAAACGCCCGGAACTCCTGCAAACGGCCGGCCATTGAATCCTCCTGTGCGAAAACGCACGTTGTTTGGCGCTTGCGAACGACGGGCATACAGTACACCCGATGGAACGGAACGCCACGATCGAGAATCAGTACCGGATTGCCACGCAGTCCGCCGGCCTCCTCGCACGTACCGATCGCGGCTTGCTTGACGTCACTGGCAAGGATCGCGCGCCGTGGCTCAACAACTTGATCACCAACATTGTTAAGACTCTCCGGCCTGGCGACGGAAACTACGCCTTCGCGCCAAACCTCAAAGGCCGCACGGTCTTCGACCTGAACCTCCTCGTGCTCGAGGACCGCATCTGGCTCGACATCGACCGACGCTGGCTCGACACCGCCCGGAAGCACCTCGCCAAGTACACGATCGCCGAGGACGTAAACCTTGCCGACATCACGAAAGACTTTGAGCGCATCGCCGTGATCGGCCCCGCCGCCGCCGAAGTCATCGCCCGCATGGGGTTCGGAAACCTGGCCCCCATGCCCCAGCTTCAGCACGTCGCCTTCACCTGGGACGGCCATGCTGGCCGCCTCGTGAGAAACGACTATTGGGGACTGCCCGCGGCTGAGTTACTCGTACCACCCGCCGATGCGGCCTCGCTGCTCTCCGCCATCCTCGACGCGGGCCGACCGAGCGGACTGGCCCGTATCGACCCCGCGACCGCCGAAATCCTTCGCATCGAGGCCGGGCGACCCGCCTCAGTCAATGACATCGACGAAGAGGTCATCCCTCCCGAGACCGGCCAGATTGAGCGCGGAATCAGCTATCACAAGGGTTGTTACCTCGGCCAGGAGGTGATCGAGCGGATGCGATCCCACGGCGTCACCGCCCGCAAGCTCGTCGGCATCCGACTCGAAGGCGACGCCAGCCCGACCTGCCCCGCGACGATTTCAGCCGACACGGCCGAGATCGGCCGTCTGACAAGCGCATGCTGGTCGTACCTGCTGGAAGCACCGCTCGGACTCGGATATCTCAAATCCGCCCATGCCGCCGCCGGCTACGGCGTAACCGTCGCGGGCGAGACCGGGGCGACGCGCGGGCAAGTCGTTACGCTTCCCGTCCGACCGGTCTGACCCACTCTTCGAGGAGCTACCTGAAATGGTCGCATCGTTCTTGGTCGCCGCCACATCCATCGTCTTCGCCGCGCCGGGAGACCGGATCACCGCCGCCGCCGACAAGGTCGTTGGACAGATCAATGCGTCCGAGGACGATGCGATTTGGGAGTCATTCAGCCCGGGAATGAAGAAGGTGCTCCCTCAAGCGAAGGCCGGCCCGTTCTTTGACGACGTGCGGAGGGTCGGTCGCATCATTCGCGCCGAGTCCGTGAAAGTCACCGAGCGCTCCGGCACGTTTCGCCTCGTCGCCGAAAAGGGCAACCTCGACATGCAACTCTCGCTCGACGACAAGGATCGCATCGCCGGCCTGATGATCCGCCCGGCGCGCAGCGCTGCCACGGCTCCGGCCCGCAACGCCACGCCCATGCGCCTCCCCTTCCGCGATACCTGGACCGTCTTCTGGGGCGGGCCGACCAAGCAGCAGAACGCCCACCTCGACGTGCCCAATCAGCGCCGCGCGCTCGACATCGTCATCATGGACAAGGACGGTAAGTCGCACAGCGGCGAAGGAAAGAAGAACACCGACTACTACTGCTACGGGAAGGAGCTGCTCGCACCCGCACCGGGAACCGTGGTGATGCTCATCGACGGCGTCCCCGACAACGCCCCCGGCTCCATGAATCACTTCATGGCCACCGGCAATTGCGTCATGATTCAGCACACGGCCAATGAGTTCAGCGTCATCGCGCACCTCCAGCCCCATTCGGCAAAGGTCAAACTCGGCGACAAAGTGCAGACCGGCCAGGTGCTGGGCCTCTGCGGCAACAGCGGCAACTCAAGCGAGCCCCATCTTCACTTTCACATTCAGGATTCGCAGGTGTTTCAGGATGGCTTGGGCGTCACCCCGTTCTTCCAGGACGTGCGGGTGACACACGGCGACAAAGCGACCAAGGAAAAAGATTACACCCCGGTCAAGGACGACAAGCTCGCCCCGCTCTAATTCTATTCTCGCAATCTTGCGCAGGTGTTTGCCACCTTCGCGCCGATTGCCTCGACGGCGGCTCGTTGCTTCTCGTCCTTCAGCGTCCCGTCCGAGTTCAGCGCCTCATTTGCCTTGACCAGCGCAAACTGATCCGGCAGGACGATGACCCTGATGTTGCCGAGAATCGACCGCAGCGTCACCAGGCCTCGCAGCCCGCCCAGCAGGCCCGGTGAGGCGGCCATCAAGCCCGCCACCTTGCCATCGAAGCACTCAAGGGGTTTCTCCCCCGATACCGGCCGAGACGCCCAGTCGATCGCATTCTTGAGTGCCGCCGAGATTGAGCTGTTGTACTCGGGCGACGAAATAAGCATCCCCTGGTGCCCGAGCAACACGTCCTTGAACTTCCGTGCATTCGGGTGCAATCCATCCGACTTTTCGAGATCCTCGTCGAAGATGGGCATCGGCAGATCGCGCAGGTCAATTTCCGTGACCTCCGCACCGGCCGCCTTCGCCCCCGCCGCTGCGACCTTCACGAGTTTCTTGTTGTACGACTCGCGCCGCAGACTGCCCGCAAACGCCAGGATCCTGATCTTCGACATCCTTCACACTCCGCGTGCCAGATCCGCGTGCAGTAGCCGATGAAACAGGTGCTCGCCCGCCTCGCGCCTCACGGACAGGCGTCCGACATCATAGGCCCGCGAGCGAAGGCCGCGCTGCACCGACTCGCAAATCGCGATGTCTTCCTGTTGAATCCGCTCCGACACCGCCATGCTCTGTTCGCGGTCGCCCACGCCGTCGGCAAAATAGAAGTCAAAAACCACGCGGCACCGATCCACGCCCAGCGGAATCACGAGGTTCGTGTCCATGATCCCCTCGTACCAGTTCAGCATGAAGTTGGGATGGAGCCAGTAATAGTATGCCATCCGGCCGCCCCGAACCGCCGCCGTCGCCGCCTCGCCGCCCGTTGCATCGATTGGACTCGATTGCAGGCAGTATCGCGCCGCATTCTCAATCCGATACTCCGCGTAGTTCAACACGCTTCCGAGTCCTTTGTGGATGTGCGGAACGTGGTACCCGCCGTCGAGGTAATTATCGACGTACACTTTCCAATTGCAGGCCAGTTCGTACGAGCGGCGCTGCGTGAATCGCAGCCTGTCGAGCGCCAGCGACTTCACTCGCTTCGGCAGATCGCCGAGATAGGATTGCAAATCCGCCGCCGACTCGTCGAGGCAGACAAACACAAAGTTCTCCCACGCCTCGACCCGGACCGGCCGCAGTCCGTTCTGCGACTTGTCGAAATCGCACACGCCGTCGAACTCTGGCACCCCCTTCAACTCGCCCTCCAGCGAGTACGTCCAACCGTGGTACGGGCACTTGAGCGCCGGCGCCTGCCCCTCCGGCAAAGTACAGACCGCCGCGGCATGATGGCGGCAAACATTGTAAAACCCTCGCAACGCGCCGTCCCGGCCGCGCACCACGACGATCGGCTCCCCCGCGACTTCCGCTGTCACATAACGCCCCGCTTCACCAAGCTGATCCAACCGCCCCACCGCGATCCACGAGCGGCTGAACACGGTTCGCCGTTCCAACTCTGCCATCTGCCCGTCGAGATACCAGCCACTCGGGATCGTCGCCGCCGCTGCCAGCGGCCGATTGGGATCGTACGCCCCGACGAGTTGCGTCAACGATGGTGTCATTCAGCCACTCCTCACAAGCCACCGACGATGATAAATGAGCACAGCCCGCTCGCGATCCACGAGATTTCGCGAAAGGCCAAACGCCGTCGAAGAATCTTGCGTGACTCTGATGACTACTAACTGTAATTAGCACAACCAGTTAGGTGCGCCGCTGCGGATCCGCAAAAAGTTTTCTTGCAGAATTACTATGAGCATAGTAAGATTCCGACGTTCATAGTAAACAGAGGTACACATGGCCAGCAATCTGCCGCATATCACGTCAGCCGAGTTGAACATCCTCAAAGTACTCTGGAACGCCGGCTCCGGAACGGTTCGGGACGTGCGGGACGAACTCGGCCGCACCGGCGACCTGCCCGCATATACAACCGTCATGACCATGATGAATCAGCTCGCCGCCAAGAATGCGCTCGAAGTCGATCGCACCCGGCAGCCATTCATCTACCGCCCCGCCGTCCGCCGCGAGCAAGTCCTCGCGCAGCGTCTCAGGCAATTCGTCCAGACCGTCTTCGATGGTCAGGCCGGCGAACTCGTCCTCCGCTTGGTCGGCGAGGCCGATCTCTCTGCCGACGATCTGCGGCGCATCGAAGCCCGCATCGAAGAACGCGAACGTGACGACTCCAAGCCGTCCGATTGCAAGGGTGGTTCGGAAAGGAGCCGGTCATGACTTTCGACCTCGCTTCACTGAACGCGGCCGCATCGACGTTTCTGCTCTGGATCGCTCAGGCCGTGCTGTTTGGCACCCTGCTTGCTGGTATGACCTGGCTCCTGCTTCGGCTCATCGGCCGGCGCATTTCGCCTGCCATGCACAGCATTTTCTGGCTCATCGTCCTTGTGAAGTTCGTACTGCCGATCGGCCCCGCGTGGAACTACTCGCTCGCCTCAACCCTCACCAGCGCATCGCGGGCGTTCCGAACCATCGTCGATCAGCCCGCCGCGACCACGATTCAGCCGGCGGACATCAAGGCGACACTCGTCATGGAGACGATTGATGATCCGGCCCAGGCGGCGTCCACCGGCGCCGCCGCCGCTTCTGCTGCACTTGGGAAGGCAACCCTCGCTGCGATCATCTATCTGGCGATCGTCGCACTGATCGGTGCCTGGCGCCTCATCGCTTACGCCCGCTTTGCTCGTCGCGCCCGATCATACGACGTCGCCGACGTACCCATTCAGGGCATGGTTCTCGCGGCCTGTCGAACTCTCGGCGTTCGCCGCAAGCCCGAAGTGCGACTCAGCCCGGAGGCCCCGGCGCCCTTCGTCTTCGGTTTCATCCGTCCTGTCCTGGTCTTGTCTCCGCGTCAGCTCGTTCGGCCGGATGAGCTTGAAGCGGTGATCCTGCACGAGGTCGCCCATCTCCGGCGAGGCGATCTGTTTGTGCGATGTATTCAATGGCTCGCCGGAACGCTGTTGTTTTTCTGGCCTGTGGTGGCGTGGGTCAACCGCCGTATCGACCTGGCGCGCGAAACCGCTTGTGACGAATGGGCCCTTCGTCATGGTCGGTTGTCCGCCGGTGCGTACGCCCGGTGCCTGCTCTCGGCGATCCATCCGCTTCGCCGGGGCGGACTGACCTATCGACCCGCCGCGATGGCCGCGAACCTGTCAACCGTTGAAAGGAGAATCGAAATGATTCTGAGTTCACCCGTTCAAACGCGCCGATTGGCCGCTGGTCTGCCAGTCGTTGTCATCGCCCTCGCATGGGCTGGATTCGTTCTCACGGGCATGGCCCGCGCTGAGGACCCGGCGCCTCCGGCTGCCGATCAGCCCAAGCAGGTCTTCGTCACGGCCGACGGCGATCAGCCGGGCAACATCGACGTCAAAGTTATCACCAACGATCAGGGCGAAACCGGTAAGTTCGTCTGGACGTCGGACGGCGCGCCCGACAACATGAAGATCAACGTCATCCGCGCCGGCGTTCCGACGGCCGAAGAGTTGGCCGCGTTCCTCGCCGCTCATCCGACGGCAGACGCAAATGCCGACGGCCAGTTGAGCCGGTCCGAGCGAAGCGCTTACCTCACGGCCCTCGCCATGCATGACCAGGCCGGTGTCGTTCAGCGCTTCCCCAAGTCCGACACCAACGGTGACGGTCAGCTCTCGGCCGAAGAAGCCGCTCAGCTTGTCACGGGCGGAATGTTCTTCCGCAAGATCGAAGGCCCCGCCCGGGCCGACGGCTTGAAGACGACCTCCGAAGACGTCATCGTGACGCGCTTCCACCGCGGCGATGCGAAGCCGCCGCTCGATTGCCTGACCAATCCGAATGAGACGACCACGTGGCTGATCGAAAACGTTCAGTACGCCCCTCCGGCGACGGAAGTCGCTCAGTACGTTGAGACGGTCGAGTCCGCTCCATTCACCGCCATGCTGAAGCGCCATCCCGAGGCCGACACCAACGGCGACGGCAAGCTCTCGGCTGAGGAGCGCGAGGCATTCTTCAAGGCCGATCGCATGAACGTCGATGCCATGCTGCTCAAGCACTTCCCGGACGCCGACACCAACGGCGACGGCGTATTGAGCAAGGACGAGCTCCGCGCAATCAAGGGCCGGCACGTCTTCATCAAGCAAAACGCGACGCCGACCGGCTCCGAGAGCGAGTCGCTCCGGGTCAATGGCGTGGATGGCGGCAAAGAGATCCTGATCCTGAAGACCGAGGAGTCTTCAGAGCCCCCGACCTCGGACAACAAGTAGTCCAGCCGCAGCCATCGCTGCTGCTTATTCTGGAAGCCCCGGCCGGTGTAATCCACCGCTCGGGGCTTCTTCGTTGCCCGAGTGGCTCAGCCGACAAACGTGAGCGGCGCGTGGTCGATCAAGAAGCTCTTTTCACCGATCTGATCGAAGTCGATCCGCACCCACGCCGTACGGCCCCTCGGTTCAAGCCGCAGAATCGATCCCTCACCATAGAACGGATGCCGCACGCGCCGCCCGATGTACCACTGCTCCGGATCGAACTGGTCGTAGCTGTACTCATTCTCGACGTCGTATCCGTCGTCGCGCGGTCGCTCGTCGCCCGAGACGCTGAGTTCGTCGGTCGGCAGTTCTCGCAGAAACCTTGATGCCAGCGTCCGCTGGCTGAGCCCGCGCAGCGTACGGTAGTTCGCATAAGTCAGCGTCAGCCGCCTCATCGCCCGCGTCATCCCCACGAAGCACAGCCGCCGCTCTTCTTCGATGTCGCTGTCGTCGCCCAGCAGGGCCCGTCGGTGCGGCAGGAGTTCCTGTTCCAGTCCGACGATATACACGACCGGAAATTCGAGCCCCTTTGCCGCATGCAGCGTCATCAGCGTCACAGCGCCGCCCGCAAGATTGAGCCGGTCGGTATCGCTGACGAGTGCGATCTGCTCCAGGAATCCCTCGAGGGTTCCGTCCATCCCGGATCCTGCCGCAATCGGCTCCCCGCCTTCCAGCGCGTCGGCGTGCTCTTTGTCATACTCCGCAGCCGCCGTAATCAACTCGTTCACGTTCGCGAGGGCCGGCTTTTCGGGATCAGGGTCCTCATCCAGCAACTTCTGCAGGCCCGACGCTCGTACAACTTTCTCTACCAATGGCTGTACCGGCCGTCGCGGCATTCGCCGCAGCGTCGTGATCAATTCGGCAAAGGACGCCAGCTTCTTGGCGGCGGATTTCACGGACTCGTTGGCCCCGGCCGCGGCGATCGCCGCGCTGAGACTGCAGTGCCGCTCGCGACCGTATGCTGTCAGGCGGTCGAGCGTCGTCTTGCCGATGCCGCGCGGTGGCGTGTTGATCGCCCGCTTGACCGCAATGTCGTCGTCCGGGTTGACGATCAACCGCAGGTAGGCCAGGACGTCTTTGATCTCCTTGCGCGAATAGAACTCCACACCCCTCGCGATCTGGTACGGAACCCTAGTCCGCCGCAGCGAATCTTCAAGTACGCGTGTCAGGGCCGTCACGCGATAGAAAATCGCGACCTCGCTCGGCCGCCCGCCTTCGAGCACGTATCGGGCAATGTCGTCCGCGATCCGGTCCGCCTCGTCGTGCTCGTCGCTGCACCGCCACACCCGCACGGCTTCCCCGGCCGCGTTCTCCGTCCATAGCGCTTTCTTCTTCCGCCCCACGTTGTGCGAAATCAACGCGCTCGCCGCACTGAGAATCGACGGCGTGCTGCGATAGTTCTGCTCCAGGCGCACGACCCGCGCATCCGGATAGTCTTCCTCGAAACTGAGAATGTTGTGGATATCTGCGCCCCGCCAGCCGTAAATGGACTGATCCGGATCACCGGTCGCGCAGATGTTCCGATGCTTCGCCGCCAGTCGCGTCGCGATGAGGTACTGCGGATGGTTCGTATCCTGGTACTCGTCAATCAGCAGGTACGGAAACCGGTCCGAAAGCAGTTCGCGCACGTCATCGTGCTCGCCCAGCAGCTGCGCCATGAAGATCAACAAGTCGTCAAAATCGACCGCGTTCTGCCCGCGCATGAGTTCCTCATACTGCGACCAGATTCGAACCACCTCCCGCGCCGTAAAATCGCGATGCTTCTCCCCAAACTCCTCGACCGATTGCATGTCATTTTTCGCCCGGCTGATTCGATTTTGCACCATCCGCGGGCTGTAGTTGTCCGTGCTCAGATCGCACGCCGCGATCGCGTCGCGGAGCACACCCATCCGGTCATCGTCGTCAAAGATCGAAAAGCTCGTCTTGAGGCCCAGTCGCCCGGCAAACTCCCGCAGCAGCCGCGCGCAAAACGAGTGAAACGTCGTCACCGTCATTCCGCGGCCGACCCCGAGCTGCAGCATCCGCTCCCGCATCTCCCCCGCCGCCTTGTTCGTGAATGTGATTGCCAGCACTTCTTGCGGCCGCGCGACCGTCCGCGACAGAAACGCCGCCCGCCGGGTGATCACCCGCGTCTTCCCGCTGCCCGCCCCAGCCAGGACCAGCAACGGACCGTTCGTGTGCGTTACCGCCTCGCGCTGCGGTTCGGTCAGATCGGCCGTAAGGTCGGAATGCGTCATCTGCATCTGATATAGAGAACCGCCGCGAGACTGTCCACATCCGTCGTCCGCCGATTGCCTTCGGATTTCACGCTTGGCGGACCGGCCGGGCGTATCTATCATGTCTGAATGTCGCCGCCCGCGACGGCGAGCACGGCCGGAGTACGCGGGCGTGCCCACGGCCCGGTCTTCGCAGCGCACATCCATGACAAGCCGCCGGCTTATCGTTGCGGTACTACTGGCGATGCTCGTTCACCGCGAGTCGATCGCGGGTGACGGAAGCAAGCCACCGCCCGACACCGCTGGAATTGGCGGTCGCCCCAAGCGCATCCCGGTCGATCTGAACCCATCGGGTCCCGAAGAATCCACCGGACTGCAAAAAGAGCGAATCCCCGGTCGCGAAATCACCCTCGGCGGCTGGACCTACTCGGCAACACGATCGCCCAGCCCGCGTGACGGCGTGCCCTGGATTCTCACCGCCCGGCCCGTCGGACCCGACGCTGACAAATGGCATCCTCAGGCCGAGTTTCAGTCCAACGTCCAAGTCGAAAGTGTGCCGGTCGCCCGCGTCCCAGCCGTCCTCTGGAAAAGCTGGTTCGACCCGACGATGCAGGACGTTGTCGGCATTCACTACCACGAATTTACGACGAACGACCTCGCCCGCGTCCTCGTCACGATCCACAAGGTCCCGGCCGACGCGCCCGACGGCACTCGCGGCCCGCCACCCATCGCAACCCGGCTGGAAGCGACTTTGCTCACTCCGCTGACCTACAGCATCGACCAGACCATCGTCGTTCGCAGCGAACGCGACGACCCAGGCGCAGTCACGTATCGCACCGACCACGAACGCGGCCACGCGGCCGTCTCGCTCGACGTCCTCCTCGACACGCTTGCGGGGCCACAGACATGGAACGTCGACTCCAACACCGGCCGCCGGGCGACCCTCGCCTGGTTCTGGCGTTCGTCAAGAGTTTTCCGCCGCTGGGACACCTACCGCGGCGGTAAGTACGACCTGGCAACGCTTCGCACGTCGATCACACTTGCACCGCCGACCCGCTGGTCCAAACTCATTCCGACGCCGCCCGATCGACTCAACCCGGCGGAGGTCCAGCGCTTCAACGACGACGTCGTCCTCCTGACCGAGCAGTTCTTCAAGCTCGACCGCAATCAGCAGCATCGCTTCCACTCGACCCATGGCGAATACGACCAGAGCGGGAGCAGTCGTTGATTTCTCACCGCGAATCGCACTCCACCTCGAAGGTTCAGCCATGAGTCCGACGCGATCGTACGTGCGACTCGGCTGGTTAGGCATGGCATTCGTCTTTGCCGCCGCCTGCCGGCAGAACGCGCCCACGACTCAACCCGCAGCAGGACAACGGACAATCGTCTGCTCCTTCGTCCCGATGTATGTCTTCACACGCAACATCGTCGGCGATTCTCCAGATTTCAAAGTCGAATTGATGATCCCCGCCTCCCTCGGTTGCCCTCACGACTACGAGCTCTCGACCTCCGATGCGCAGCGCCTTCAGCAAGCCGCCGCAATCGTCCTTTCCGGCGGCCTCGAATCCTTCGCCGGCGACGCCATTCGCCGCCTTAATCCATCCGCCCCGCAGATCGAGGCCTGGAACGGCTGCTCCCTCATCAAGTCCGACGGAGCCGTGCACGACGACCACGTACACCCCGGCGAATCAAATCCCCACGTCTGGCTCAGCCCGACCGAAGCCATCCAGCAGGTGCGGAACATCGCCAACGGGCTCGCGACCGCATTTCCTCAACATCGTGCCGCGTTCCTCGCCAACGCCGACCGCTACATCAAACGCCTGCAGGCAGTCCAGGCCGACCTCGCCGCGTCGAAACCAGAATTACACCGCAAACAAATCGTCACCTCGCACGACGCCTTCGCCTATCTCGCCCGCGACCTCGGGATGGATGTCGTCGCCGTCCTCTCCGCCTCGCCGCGGCAGGAACCCTCCTCCGCCGAGCTCGCCCGCATCGTGAAGACGATTCGCGAGAAGCACGCCGCCGCCGTCTTTTGCGAGCCCCGCGGCGAACGAGTCGTCGCCGAAACCGTCGCTCGCGAAGCCGGCGTCCCGCTTTTCGAACTCGACACCCTCACCACCGCGACGGACGACCCGCCGCTCGATTACTATG
>CAZONT010000079.1:0-18772 GCA_964581285.1 uncultured Planctomycetaceae bacterium
CTCGGATTGAAATCCGATCCGGAATCGCTCGCCGCGTTGGTGTTGAGCGGGACAGGAATTGACCAGTTCGCCCCGTTGTCCACGCTCCGCGCAACCAGGATGTCGTAGTCGCCGCCGATCGTGTTGCCGAGCGAGTCATCCGACGACCAGACCACCACCCAGTGGCCCTGACCATCCGTCGCGATCGCGGCGTCATAATCGCCGGCGTTTGGCGTTGCGGCATTCGCGTTGAGAATCACGGGATTCGACCAGTGCGCTCCCGCATCGAGGCTGCGAGCGACATACAAGTCGTCGTCAGTGCCGCTCCCGTCGCCGATATCGTGATTCGCCGACCACACGGCGACCCAATGGCCCCGGCCGTCCGTGGCCAGAGCCGGCATGAAGTCGCGGCCGGTGTCGTTCGCCCCGTTGGAGCGGACCGGCGAAGTCGGGCTGAGGGGCACGCCAAGATCGGCGCGAACGGCCTGCCCTGCGACGCAGTTCAGACCAAGGGCGATGGCAACAGCGTATCGTTTTCGAATAAGAATCAACACAACCATTCGTCTCCCGTTGTCTTTCACCGCCGGCGTCGCATGGCACGTCCGATGCACGCCATGCCGGCCAGCGTCAGCGGCCCGAACATCATCGCTCCCGCGCCGCAGAGCCCGACTCCGCAGCCATTCGGCCGAGATGGCGCCGGCTCGTCGAAGAACTCGCAGACGTCGGGGATGTTGTTGAAGTTGATGTCAGGCAGCAGGCCGAGCACGACCTCGGTCGAGTCGGCGATGAGATTGTTGTTGCAGTCGGGCACGGCGAAACGAGCCGCGTGGATGTCTTGATCCGTGACGGCGACGTCGATCAACGTATTGGTGGACTCCCACACGACCAGCACGTTGCCTCGTCCATCGGCGGCGATCGCGGCCAGCGTGTCGCTGCCGTTGTCGGTTCCGGCATTGGTGTTGACGGGCGCGACGCTCGACCAGTTCGCTCCACCGTCGATGCTGCGAGCGGCGAGAATCTCCGAATCGCCGCCCGATGTGATCGGCGATTCCCACACAGCCACCCAGTTGCCGACGCCGTCGGTCGCGACGCGCACGTACTTGTCGTCGGCGGAATCGGTCTTCGCGTTGCTGTTCAGTGTCGTCGGGGACGACCAGTTCGCGCCATTGTCGAGACTGCGTGCGACCAGCATGTCGTCGTCGGTCCCATTCGGGCTGCCGGCCGGGCCGTCGGAATGCCACGCGGCGACGCAATGGCCGCTGGAATCACACGCGATCCGCGGATACTCGTCGCCGGCGGCGTCGGTTGCGGCGTTGCTGTTGAGCGGAGCGGCGGGCGACCACGTCGCGCCGTTGTCGTTGCTGCGGGAAAAAAGAATGTCGTCGTCGGAACCGATCGTGTTGCCCAGCGTGTTGGTCGAATCCCAGACTGCCAGCCAGTGGCCTTTGCCGTCCGTTGCAACATCGGGGTCGCTGTCGCCTGCCGTGTCCGTCGCCGCCGTGCTGTTCAACGGAAGCGGCGACGACCAGTTCGCGCCGGTGTCGATGCTTCGGGCGTAGAGGATGTCACGGTCGGTTCCGATCGTGTTGCCGAGCGAGTTGTTCGACGTCCAGATGACGACCCAATTCCCCTTGCCGTCCGTGGCGATGTCGGCGTCGGAGTCGCGCGCCGTGTCCGCGCCGGCGTTGGTGTTGGCCGGAGCCGGCGACGACCAGTTCTGCCCGTTATCGATGCTCCGGGCAAACAGGATGTCCCCATCGGTGCCGATCGTATTGCCGAGCGGGTCATTCGAGTCCCATACCGCGATCCAGTTTCCCTTCCCATCGCTGGCGAGCGCAGGCGAGACATCCGAACCGGCGTCGCCAATGGCGTTGGCATTGACGTGCTTCGGCGCACTGATCGGCACGCCGAGGTCGGCCCGCGCGGTCGCCGCCAGCCCCATGCTCAGAAAGTAACAGCAGACAAGACGATTACGAACGCGATCCCAGGCGCTCATGACGTTGCTCCAACCGCCGGCGCCGAGCCGAGCGGCGAAATAGGGTCATTCCCAGCAACGTAATAGGCGCAAACGCGGCCCCCCCGACCCCACACATTCCACCCCCACAGCCGCCGTTCTGGCCCGGTGGGGGCCCTGCGATGACCTCGCAAAGGTCCGGAATGCGGTTGCCATTGATATCCGGCAAAAGCCCCAGCAGCGTTTCGGTCGCATCGGCGATCTGGTTGTTATTGCAATCCGGCAGTGCGAAGCGGGACATCAGGATGTCAGCGTCGGTGCCACCCAGTGCACCGGCGGGGCTCCACGACACAAGCCACTGTCCGTTCCGGTCGGTCGCAAGATGGACAACGCTCCCCGCGTCCGGCTCGCGGCCTTCGTCACCCGGAATTGGCGAACTCGTCGACCAGTGTTCGCCGTTGTCGGCGCTCCGCGCGAGCCGGATCTCAATAGGCCCGCCGAGCGCGAAGTTGATGTTCCAGGCCCAGGCCGCGACCCACTGGCCAGCTGCGCCGCTGACGACTTTGGCGGCGAAATAGTAGCCGCTCGGCGCGGACTCGATCGGAATCGGACTCGACCAGTGTGTACCGTTATCGTTGCTCCGCGCCGCGAGGACCGTCGTGTCCGACGTATCCGGGTTGTAGGCGGTCCAGACCGCAAGCCAGTTACCCTGCCCATCGGTCGTTACCGTCACACCATCGTCCCAGACATTTCCGTCCTTGGCTGCATTGACGTTAAGCGGAATCGGAGCCGACCAGTTGGCCCCGTTGTCAATACTTCGCGCGACCAGCAGGTCGTAGTCCGCGCCGTCGGTTCCACCGAGGTTCTGGTCCGACGACCAGACCGTGACCCAGTTGCCGAGTCCGTCGGTCGCGACGTTCGAACCGTAGTCCGAGCCGGTGTCGCCGCCGGCGTTCGAATTCAGCGGAATCGGATTTGACCAGTGATCCCCGTTATCGACGCTGCGGGCCACGAGAATGTCGGTGTCAGCGCCAATCGTGTCGCCCAGGTCATCGTTCGAGTTCCATGTCGCAACCCAGTGCCCCAGCCCGTCGCTCGTGATGGTCGGGTTGAAGTCGCCGCCTTCGTCCACCGCCGCGTTTGTATTCAGCGGGATGGGGTTCGACCAGTTCGCGCCGTTGTCGATGCTCCGCGCCACGAGAATATCCGCATCCGACGGAGGCATGGATCCGGTCTTCGACCAGACGGCGACCCAGTTGCCGTGCCTATCCGTCGCAATGTCCGGGTTGAAATCGGAGTTCGTGTCATTGGCCGCGTTGTTGTTCAGCCCGGCGGGCAGCGACCAATTGTCGCCGTTGTCGACGCTCCGCGCGACGAGAATGTCCGCATCCGTGCCAATCGTTCCACCCAGGCTGTCATCCGAGTACCAAACCGCCACCCAATGTCCTTGACCGTCCGTCGCGACCCGCGGACTGAAATCCCCGCCGCTGTCGGTCCCGGCGTTCGCATTGAGCGGCTGAGCCGTGCTCACGGTCACACCCAATTCGGCCCGCGCTTCGGCTGCACACCAGCCGAGAACACTGCAAAGCAGGATCATCGTCGCGCGGTTTGTCGCCATGTCATGACCTCCGGTCCGAAGGACGCGCCCGGCGGCGACAGAACATCAGCCCGGCCAATGCAACCGGCGCGAACGCCGCTGTCCCGGCGCCACAAATCCCACCGCCGCACCCACCGACTGGCGCCGGCGGCAAGCCCAATACTTCGCACACGTCGGGAACGCGGTTGCCATTAAGATCAGGGCTGATCCCCACTTCGGTCTCCAACAGGTCCCCAATTCGATTCCCATTGCAATCCGGCAGCGCAAAGCGCGAAACCCGTAGGTCGGTATCGTCGCCGATGCCGTCCGGCGGATTTCCCGGTGCCCACGTGGTGACCCATTGACCGAGGCCGTCCGTCGCGACCGAAACTCTGTCAGGAAATTGGGACAAAGCGCCCGCATTGCCGGGAATCGGCGCCGGGGCAGACCAGTTCGCGCCGTTGTCGATGCTGCGGGCCAGCAAAACATCGATTGGTCCGCCGATGGTCCCGCTCGCGCCCTGAATGAACGCCGCTACCCAATGACCGCCGCCGCCGTATGCGACATGGAGAGATCCAAATAGGCCGGTCGAGTTGGACGAGGCGATCGGTACCGGGCTGGACCAATGCGCGCCGTCGTCGATGCTGCGCGCGGAGCGTATGGCCGATGTCCCGATTTCCGACACCTGCCAGACGGCAACCCAGTTGCCTTCGCGATCGGTGGCAAGCTCGACGTTCGCGTCCGGCAGGTTGTCGATGGCAGCGTCGGCGTTGAGCGGAACCGGCAACGACCAGTTGGCGCCGTTGTCGATGCTTCGTGCGACAAGGATGTCGCCATCGCCACCGATCGTGCCTCCGAGATCGTCACCCGAACTCCACGCGACGACCCAGTGTCCCGCCCCGTCGGTCGCGATAGCGGGGCCTTCGTCTGCGATCATCGGGCTGTTGGTGATCGGAGCCGGAAGCGACCAGTTAACGCCATTGTCGATGCTGCGCGAGTAAACGATCTCGGGCGGCCCGGACGGACCGCCAGCAAGTTCCCAGACAACGACCCAATGGCCGAGCCCGTCGGTCGCGACCCGCGGAACGCCTTCGATCACCGAATCGACCGCCGGATTAGGGCTGAGCGGGAACGGCGCCGACCACGTTGCGCCGTTGTCGGTGCTGCGGGCGCTGAGAATGTCGAAGTTGGTCCCGGCCCCACCCATGCTGTTGGACTGCCAGACCGCGATCCACAGCCCGTTTCCGTCCGTGGCGATGTCGGCAACAGTGTCGGTTCCGGTGTCGGTCTTGGCGTCGGTGTTGAGAAACGTCGGGATCGACCAGTTCGCGCCGTTGTCGATGCTGCGGGCGACGAGGAGGTCGAAGTCGGAGCCGGTGGTTCCGCCAAGCGTGTCGTCCGATTCCCAGACAGCAACCCAATGCCCTTTGCCATCGCTCGCGACCCGCGGATTGAGGTCTTGGCCCGCGTCCGTCACAGCATTGGCGTTCAGGATGGCCGGCGGCGTGACGGCCACGCCGAACTCAGCCCGGGCCGAAGCCGCCAGCTCCAGACACAGCAAACCGCACATCAGAAGTCGCGGTCCGATGACGCATCGCTCATGCATGATCATTCTCCACGCGCCGGCCCCGCAGCGAGCGCCCCAGCGAACGGCGCAGAGCACAGACCCCGGCCATGCAGATAGGCGCAAACGCCGCCGTCCCGACACCACACATTCCGCCGCCGCAGTCGCCGGATTGCACCGGCCGCGGCACGAAGAACGGAAGCTCGCAGCCATCGGGAACGCCGTTGAAGTTCAGGTCGGCGGCGAGGAAGAACGCGGTCTCGAGCGGGTCACCGATCAGATTGCCGTTGCAGTCGGGGAGCGCGAAGCGGGCAGACAGAATATCGAGGTCCGTGCTGGTTCCGTCGAAGTCTCCGTCCGATTCCCACGCGGCGAGCCAGTCGCCGCGACCGTCGGTGACGAGCTCGGGAAAACCACCGCCCGCGCTGAAAAGCGGCGAGGGGACCGACCAATTCGCGCCGTTGTCGACGCTGCGCGCCGCCCGGATGGTCTGGCCCGGCGCGCCGCTCGAGATCCAGACCGCGACCCAGTTGCCGAGCGAATCGGCCGCAATCGTCGGGACGACGTCCGACGCGCCATCGCTGGTCGCATCCACAATCAGCGGGGCTGGCGTCGTCCAGCTTGCCCCATTGTCGATGCTCCGCGCGATGTAGATCTCATCCTCGTGCGAGCCGTCTTCCTCGGATTGCCACACCGTCAGCCAGTGCCCCGCGCCGTCAGTGGCGAGTCTCGGAACGCTGTCATAGCGGTTATCGTCGTCGGCGTTCGGGTCGATCTGCGCGGCGATCGACCAGTTGGCGCCGTTGTCAACGCTGCGCGCGACCCAGACGTCGTTGTCCTCTCCCATTTGCCCGTTGGCTCGATTAGCCGATTCCCACACAACGACCCATTTCCCGTGTCCGTCCGTTGCGATGTCGGGCGCCTGGTCAAATCCCGCGTCACCGGCAGCGTTTGTGTTCAGCGGAACCGGCAGAGACCAGTTCGCCCCGTTATCGACGCTGCGAGCGACAAGCAGGTCGGAGTCCGTGCCCGCAAATCCGGTTGATGTCCATACCGCCACCCAGTGGCCCTCGCCGTCGGTGGCGACTTGCGGGTTCTGGTCGGTGTTGGTGTCGCCAGGGGCATTGGCGTTGAGCGCCACCGGAGCAGTCCAACTCGCCCCATTATCATTGCTGCGGGCCATCCGAATATCGAAATCCTGAAACAGATCGGCCGCTTCCCACACCGCCACCCAGTGGCCATGACCGTCGGTGGCGATCCGGGGTGCACTGTCAAACCGCAGATCGGCCGCAGCATCCGTATTCAGCGCGATGGGATTAGACCAGTTCTGGCCGTTATCGATCGATCGGGCCACGAGGATGTCGCCGTCATTGCTAATGGAGCCGTCGAATAGCTCGGTGGCCCACGCGGCGACCCAGTGGCCGTTCCTGTCAGTGGCGAGCGACACGCTGAAATCGTCACCGGCGTCAGTCGCCGCATTGGCGTTGAGCGCTTTGACGGGAGTGATCGGCACGCCGAAATCGGCGGCGGCCGGCGTGGCGCGCCCGCCGGAGAGCGCGCACGGAACCAGGACGAGCAACATTCGGGCTCTTGCGGTCATCGCGGTTTCTCAATCGGCGCCGACTGCCGCCGCCGGCAACGAGTGGTTCGGCGCACGAACAGCGCGGCAAGAAGGGAGAACGAAGCAAGAGCGGGCGCTCCCGCGCCGCAGAATTCGAGCGAAATGCCGGGCGGCAGAGCGAACGGGGGCGGCGGGGCAAAGGATGAAGTTTCGCACCCATCCGGAATCGAATTACCGTTGACGTCCGGGCTGATTCCGGCCGCGATCTCTGCGCGATCGCTGAGCAGGTTGCTGTTGCAATCGGGAAGCGCGAAGCGCGCGACTCGCAAGTCGTTGTCATTCCCCACCGCCCCCGCCGCCGTCTTGTTCGAATGCCACGCGCCCAGCCACATGCCCTTTCGATCGGTTGCGAGACTCGGATCGAGGTCATTGCCGTTGTCGATAGACGCGTCGGTATTCAGCGGCGACGGGCTCGACCAGTTTGCGCCGTTGTCGCCGCTGCGAACAATAAACAGGTCCGCATCTTCCGGCGGTGTCACCAGCACGCCGTCGGACCTCCACGCCACGACCCAGCGGCCCAGCCGATCGGTGGCGATCGTCGGATTAAGCTCGATGTGCCGGTCCCCGGCGTCATGCGGATGAATCGCGGCCGGGACCGACCAGTTCGCGCCGCCGTCGATGCTGCGCGCCGTCAGGATGAACAACGGAGTAAGGCGCAGCGGAGTCTCCGATGACACCCAGACCGCCACGCAATTCCCGTTGTTGTCCATGGCCACGTCCGGGTCGCCGTCCAACGCGTCGTCGACGCTCGCGTTCGCGTTCAGCGGGATCGGTGCCGACCAATGGGCCCCGCTGTCGAGCGATCGTGCGACGAACACCTCCGAGTCGCCGCCAAACGTGTCGTCGACCCCGCCCGTGACCTGCCAGACGGCTACGCATCGGCCCTGCTCGTCCATCGCGATCGACGGGATCGAATCGTCTGCGGTATCGATGGCCGAATTGCTGTTCAGTGGAAGCGGGTTCGACCAGTTCGCGCCGTTGTCGACGCTGCGTGCGAAGAAAATCTCGCTGTCGGCGCCGGAGGCCATCTTCGCCGATTGCCACACGGTGACCCAGTGACCGTGTTCGTCCGTCGCGATGCGCGGACTGTTGTCCGCGTTAATGTCGGTCGCGGCGTTGTTATTGAGCGGCGCGGCGCCGCTCCACGTCGCACCGTTGTCCGTACTGCGCGAGACAACAATGTCGAAGTCCGTGCCGCCGCCCGCGAACGTGTGCCAGACCGCGACCCAATGGCCCTGTCGATCCGTTGCGATCGCCGGACCGCTGTCGGGACCCGTATCGATCGCCGCCGTCGAATTGAGCGGAATCGGACTCGACCAGTTCTGGCCGTTGTCGATGCTGCGCGCCGAAAAAACGTCCGTGTCGCTGCCAAACGGCCCGCCCTGCGTGCCGCGTGCCGACCAGACGGCCACCCAGTTCCCGTTGCCGTCACTGGCGAGCCGTACTTCCGAGTCCCCGGCCCCGTCGCTCGCGGCATTGGCGTTCAGCGGCGTAGGGTCGCTGATCGGCACGCCGAAATCGGCCCGAGCGGCGGCGGCTGCTGCCAGTACGAAGGCGGTGCAGAGCGCGAGTCTAGACATTTGAATCTCCCTTGCGCGCGCGGCGCGATGAGCGCCGGAGCCGCGTGGCCGCCAGCAGAGTCACCGGGGCAAAGGCCGCGGCCCCGACGCCGCACGGTCCGCCACCGCAACCGCTGCCGGCCGGCGGCAGTCCGAGCACCTCGCAGAAATCGGGTACGCGATTGTTGTTGATATCCGGGCTGATCCCCGCCGCAGTCTCAAGCGGATCGCCGACGAGATTGCTGTTGCAATCGGGCAGGCCGAAGTGGGCGCTGAAGACGTGGCTGTTGAAGGAGGCGTCCTGCGTATGCCATGCAGTTACCCATTCGCCGCGGCCGTCGGTGGCGATTCGCGGGAAACTCGTCGTATCGCCATTCGCGATCGTGTCGAGAACCGACGGGCTCGACCACGTTGCCCCCTCATCGATGCTGCGTGCGACGATGACGTCCGTCTTGCCCGCCGTCTTGTTGGCCCGGTGCCAGACGGCTGCCCAGTTCCCCTGTCGATCGGTCGTGAGCGAGGGCTGGGAATCGAACTCGGGGGCAGCCGGCGTACTGAGCGGCGCCGGCCCGGACCAACTCGCGCCATGGTCGACGCTGCGCGCGACGAGAATCTTGCGGTTGGCGCCAACCGCTCCGCCGAGCGTGTCGTTGGACGACCAAAGCGCAACCCAGTGCCCGCCTCCATCGGCAGAGACATCCGGTTGTATTTCGTTCGATAGGGCGGACCCGTTGGTACTCAGGAGAGCCGGCGCGGACCAGTTCTCGCCGTTGTCGATGCTCCGGACGTAAATACACCGGCCGGCCGCCGCCCAGACAACAACCCAGTGTCCCTGCCCATCGGTTGCCATTCTCGGAATGGAGTCGAACGCGAGGTTGCCGCTCAGTGGAAGCGGCGAAGTCCAGTTCGCGCCGTTGTCGATGCTGCGAGTATAGACAATGTCGAATGCGGTGGTTGACGAACTATTGGCGTCGCCCGTTCGCCATGCCGCAATCCAGTGCCCCTGGCCGTCCGTACCGACCGCCGGATCGAGTTCGTCGTCGGGATCGGCGGCCGCATTGGCGTTGACCGGAGTGGGTAGCGACCAGTTCGCGCCGTTGTCGATGCTCCGCGCGGTCTTGATTTCGGACTGCACCCCCGTGGAATCGGGTACCGCCGATTGCCATACCGCAACCCAACGGCCCTGGCCGTCGGTGGCAATGCTGGGGCCAGTGTCGCCGTTGGTATCCACAAAGGCGTTGGGGTTCAGAGGAACCGGTGCCGACCAATGCCCGCCGCTGTCGACGCTGCGGGCGACGAAGACCTCAAAGCCGGCATACGCGACGGTACTGCTCTCTTGCCATGCAGCGATCCAGAGACCATCGCCGTCGGTCGCGATGACGGGTTCGCGATTAAAGGTCGGGTCAATGCCGTCGTCCGCGCGGATGGGCGTCCGTTGGCTGATCGGCACGCCGAGATCGGCCCGCGCGGCCGGCGCGAACGGCAGTCCAGACAGGACGAGCGCAACGAAACACAGCGGACTTCGATGCCGGTTATTCATGTCATGCCCCCTTACGGCCTCGCTTCGTGGGACGTCGCATGATGGCGATGCTGAGCATGGTCAGCGGACCGAATGCCGCGGCCCCGACCCCGCACGGTCCGCCTCCGCAACCGCCGCCGGCCGGCGGCAGCCCGAGTACCTCGCAGAAATCCGGGACGCTGTTGCCGTTGATGTCCGGACTGATGCCGGCCGCCGTCTCGAGCGGGTCGCCGATCAGGTTTTGGTTGCAGTCGGGCAGCGCGAAGTGGGCAGCAAAGACTTCAGTGTCGTCGCTGGCCGAGCTCGTAAGCTCCTGCGAACTCCATACGGTGACCCACTCGCCGCGGCCGTCCGTCGCGATTCTTGGAAGGCCGTCTGCGTTCGCATCGGTTTCGAAGTTGAGGTTGAGATGCGTCGGACTCGACCAGGTTCCTCCGAAGTCCAGACTGCGGGCAACGAAGATGTCGTCGTCGTTTGGAGGAGTCTGGTCGTCGACGTTGTTCTCCACCACCCACACGGCAACCCAATTCCCGAGGCGGTCGGCGGCGAGATGTGTGTAGAAATCGTCGACGTCCGCGGCGCCGGCCGTGGTATTCAGCGGAACGGGAAGCGACCAGTTGGCTCCATTATCCAGGCTGCGTGTCACCAGGATGTCGGCGGCTCTGTAATCGGGCGCGGGGTATGACTCCCACGCCGCGACCCAGTGTCCGAGACGATCGGTCGCGACGGTCGGTGCGTAGTCAGCTGCAGTTGTGGCGCCGTTGGTCAGAAAGGCGGGGCTGGACCAGTTATCGCCGTTGTCGATGCTGCGCGCGAAAAAAGTATCGGGTATCGAGCCGACCGTGTCTCCAACCGTCCAAACGACGATCCAGTGGCCCTCTCCGTCTGCGGCAATGCGCGGAACGCTATCGCCGGCCGAGTCGCCGCCGGCGTTGGTATTGAGCGGCTTGGGATCGGTCCAGGTTGCACCGTTGTTGGTGCTGCGGGCATACAGGATGTCCTTGTCATTGCCAATGGTGTTTCCAAGCGAGTCATCGGACGCCCAGACAGCGATCCAAAGACCCTTTCCGTCCGTGGCGATTGCGGGGTCGATGTCGTCGGCGGCGTTGGCGGCATTGGTGTTCAGCGGCGCAGCACTCGACCAGTTGGCGCCGTTGTCGATACTGCGGGACGTCAGGATGTCGCTGTCTGACCCTGGGGTGTTCGACTGCCACGCAGCGACCCAGTGGCCCTGTCCGTCGGTCGCGATGGTGGGCGACGCTTCGTCGCGATTGTCATTCGCCGAATCGGGCGAGACGGGAGCAGGAATCGACCAGTGCTCGCCGCTGTCGAGGCTGCGAGTGAACAGGATGTCCCGGTCGTCTGCAACCAGGTTGACGATCGTTTGGGAGGAGAAGACGGAGATCCAGACGCCGTGGCCGTCGGCCGCGATATCCGGCGCTCCGTTTTGGACTCGCTCAGGCCCGCTGTTCGATTGAACGACTCGAACGGGGCTGATGGGCACACCGAGTTCCGCCCGGGCGACACCGGCCGCCAGCCCGGAGGCGAATGCGCAAAAAAGCGCGGTGATGTTTCGATGAGTAGTAGGCATGCTCATTTCTCCTGTTAGTCAGGAGACATGACGACGAAACGCCCTCGCCATACACGCGATTCCGAACAGGGAAATGGGGGTAAATGCGACCGTGCCGCCCCCGCACAGGCCGCAGCCGCCGGGCGAGCCGAGGGCGTCGCAATCATCGGGGACGCCATCGTTGTTGACATCAGGGATCAGGCCGGCGGCGATCTCGAGGGGGTCGCCGATCCGGTTCTGATTGCAGTCCGGGAAGCTGAAATGCGCGGCAAGGAGCTCAGTGTCGTCGCCGGTCGCGCTGCCCGGAAGCTCCAGTGAGCTCCAGACGACCACCCACTCCCCGCGAGAATCGGTCACGATTCTCGCCAGCGAGTCTTCGTTCGAATCCGTCGCTGCGTTGGTGTTGAGCGGCGTCGCAGTCGACCAGGTCGCCCCGGCGTCGCTGCTGCGGGCAACCAGGAGATCGCGTTCCACGCCGATGCCATCCACATTCTCCTCCGTACTCCAGACGGCCACCCAGTTCCGCCGCTGGTCGGCGGCGAGCTGTACCATGAAATCGTCGCGCGAGTCGGTTGATGCATGCGAGTTGAGCGGCACAGGCGGCGACCAGATGGCGCCGGCCGTGTTGCTGCGTGTCACGAGGATGTCGAAGTCGGTCCCGATCGTTCCGCCGAGCGAGTCATTCGACTCCCACGTCGCGACCCAGCGACCTTCCTCGTCGTTCGCGATTTTCGGGTCGTAGTCGGCCGCCGCCGTCGGACCATTGATATTCAGAAACTTCGGGGCCGACCAAACGGTGCCGTTGTTTCCGCTTGTCGCGAACATGCAGTCGGGCGGCGCGTCGAAATTGAGGGTCCTGGTCCAAACGGCGATCCAATTCCCCCGGCGGTCCGTCGCGATGCGCGGGTATTCATCGAGCAGACTGTCGGTCGTCGCGTTGGTATTCAGCGGAGCCGGGTTGCTCCAGGTCGAACCGTTGTTCATGCTTTGGGAAAAGAGAATATCCCGATCGCTGCCGGTCCCGGCCACGCCGCTGTTGGACATCCACACGACGATCCACTGGCCATTGCGATCGGTGGCGATGGCCGGCGCGAAATCGTCGCCGTCGTCAAAGGCGGCATTCGTATTCAGCGCCGCGACGCTGGACCACGTCGCCCCGTTGTCGGAGCTGCGCGACACCATGATGTCAGCGTCCGATCCACCATCCGGGTTTGGCGGCGGCCGGGAACTCCATACGACGACCCAGTTGCCGTGGCCGTCAGTGGCGATATTGGCATTGCGCTCATCGCGCGAATCGGTCGCGGCGTCACTCGCGATTGGCACGGGTATCGACCAGTTCTCGCCGCTGTCGACGCTTCGCGCGAAGAGAATGTCGTATTCCGGACTCGCCGATGGAACTGTGATCGACGACCAGACGGCGATCCATAGTCCCTGGCCATCGGTTGCCAGGTCCGGCCGATCATTCGCGACGCGCTCCGGACCGTCATTGACGCTGACCGGCCGCGGCGGACTGATCGGCACACCAAGCTCAGCGCGAGCGACAGCCGCCGCCATGAAGCACAGGCACACGATCGCTCGAACCGGCGCGACAACGCGAAAACTACACATGCCGTGTGCTCCTTTTGTTGCCGGCACCGCGATTTCGCCGGCGCAGGATCGTCGCCCCGATGAGCATCGCCGGCCCGAACGTCGCAGCGCCCGCCCCACAGATCCCGCCACCGCAGCCGCCACCGGCCGGCGGCAGACCGAGTACTTCGCAGAAATCGGGCACGCTGTTGTCATTGATGTCGGGGCTGATGCCGGCCGCCGTCTCAAGCGGGTCACCGATCAGGTTCTGGTTGCAGTCCGGCAGGCCAAGGTGGGCGGCAAACACTTCCTGATCGCCGTTTTGATCCAGTTCATTTACGTTCCAGACAACCACCCACTCGCCGCGACCGTCGGTCGCGATTCGTGCTTGGCGATCTTCATTTGAGTCGGTCGCGGAGTTGGAGTTGAGAAATGATGGGCTCGACCACGTCGCCCCGTTGTCGATGCTGCGGGCAACGAAGAGGTCGTAATCGTGATCGCTCCCGTTGATGTGATCCACCTCCCACACCGCCACCCAATTGCCATCGCCGTCCGCGGTGAGGTCGACGTAGAAGTCATCTTCATTGGGGTCGCCCGCGTTCGTGTTCAGTGGCTCAACCTGTGACCAGTTCACGCCGTTGTCGAGACTCCGCGTCACAAGAATGTCTTCAACGGATCCCACCGAGGGATAAGAGTCCCATGCGACGACCCAATGGCCGAGCCGATCAGTCGCGATGGTCGGCGTGTAGTCTTCGGCCGCCGTCGCGCCGTTGGGATTGATAAACGCTGGCGTCGACCAGCTGATTCCGTTGTCAACGCTGCGGGCGAATAGGATATCGGGCGCCGCGCCGATCGAGGCCTCGACCATCCAGACTGCAACCCAGCGGCCGGCGCCGTCCGTCGCCAGCCGCGGAAACGTATCGCTCGCTGACCCGTCAGTCGCCGCGTTGGTGTTCAGCGGAAGCGGGTTCGTCCACGTTGCGCCGTTGTCAGCGCTGCGGGCAAACAAGATGTCACCATCCCAACCGGACCCGGCAACACTTTCAATGGAGTGCCACGCCGCAATCCAAATCCCCTGGCCGTCGGTGGCGATCACCGGAGCGCCGTCATCCCCGCTGTCCGTGCCGGCGTTGGTGTTCAGCGCGATCGCGCTCGACCAGTTCGCGCCGTTGTCGATGCTGCGCGACGTCAGGATGTCACTGTCGCCAGTGCCGACCCTGGACTCCCAAACCGCAACCCAGTGGCCCTGCCGGTCTGTCGCGACGGTGGGAATCCGCTCGGTGCGGCTGTCGTTCGAAGAATCCGGCGACACGGGCGCCGGCGCCGACCAGTTTTCGCCGCTGTCGATACTGCGGGAAAAAAGGATGTCCTCGTCGCTCGAGACATTGTTGACCGTCGTCCTCGACGAAAAGACGGCAATCCAAAGGCCTTGCCCGTCCGTCCCAATCTCCGGCTGCCGATTATCGACGCGTTCAGGACCGTCGCTGACGTTTACGAATCGAATTGGACTGATCGGCACTCCGAGTTCGGCACGTGCCGGGCCCTGAATCACGGCGGCGAGCAAACCGACGCCGGGCAAGATGAGCGCTCGATGCTTGGCGTACATGGACAGACTCCTTGGAATGGGTGTTTCTCCCACCCGGACGATGTTTCGAGCACGTCATTCACGCGATTCCTTGATCGTTCGCGTGGACAACGCCCGTGCGGCGGCGCGAAGCGGTCAGTAACGACGCCGACCGCCCATGCGAGGAACGAACCGCTCGATCAATTCTTGCGGAAGGTGAAAAACCGCGTGCGGGCAAAGTATTCGGCGCTCGATACATGGGCGAAGCTCGTCGGGCCGAGATCGCCCCCGGCCATGAAGAATGAAGGCCCGATCGCCGCCCCGCCAAACGCCGACCGCGGAACCTGCAGATCCGCCACGCTTCCCCAGTTGTTCGAGGCCGGCGAATACACCTCGATCACTTTGAGAAATGTAAAATTCGTGCCCGACTGCTGCCGGCCGCCCACCGCGTAGATTCGTCCGTTCCAGCCGAACGCCCCGAGCGCCAGTCGTCCGACGTTCATGCCGGTCTTCGTCGTCCACGCGTTGGCGACCGGATCGAACTCCTCATTCACGGTCAGTCCGCCCCGGCCGCCGAGCGCATAAATCCGGCCGTCGACTTCGGCTGCCGCCAGTTCTGAGCGCGCGGAGCTCATCGGAGCCATCGGTGTCCACGTGTCCGTCACCGGGTCGTATTCGTCGACCGCGTTCGTTTCGAGAATGAAGCCGTTCTCAATCCGCGCCCCGCCCATCACGTAAATTCGATTGTTGACGGCCGCCGCGGCACAAAACGCCCGCGGCGCGAGCATCGCGGCCCGCGGGGTCCATTGATCCGTGTCTGGGTTGTACTCCAGTGTCTCGCCGAGCATGGTCGGAGGGTTGTATCGAAACCCGCCAAACGCATAGACCCGGCCGTTGGCAGCCGCCGCGCACACGCCCGACCGTGCCGATGGCAGCGAAGCGACAGGCGTCCAGACCTGGCCACCCTGCATGTCCAGCACTTCCACCGAGTCAATCTCGACCGCCTGAATGTCGCCGCCAATGGCATAAATGCGGTCGTTCAAGACGGCGCCAGCCGCGAATGAGCGGCCGATGTTCAGCGGATTCCGCCCGCGATGCGACTCGGCCTCAACGTCCGTGTGCACGAATGTGAACCCCTCGATCGGCTCCGAACTCGGAGAGAAGATAAACGTCTCCGGTCCGCCACCGCCCGCCGGCGGACCTGCCACGCCGCAGCCCGCGAACCGCGCGACCGCAACCGCGCCCGCCATGAGCACCACGCACTTCAGCTTCTCCGATCGGATTCGCATCATGTCGCGTCCTCCAGGTTGTTCGCGAGGTCGCCCCGAACTTCGATCACGGAAGTACGGACGACATTTCCCCCGCCATCTACACGCGCTTTCTGCCGGCCCGGGTGCGCTCGCGGCCCGGTCGCCGAACGCGCTTTGCCGCCAAGAGCAGTGGCACGGCCATCGCCATTGACGCCGATGCCCCGACGCCGCAGGTGCCGCACGTGCGATCGGGCAATTCAAGCTTGGTCGAGAAAACGCCGGTCGACTGATCCGTGAACTGTGCGACGTAGGCGACGTCGCCGGCATTATTGAAATTGGATTTGTGTCCGTCCTGCTGCGCCGCGCCGCCATCGATGAACGCGAACTGGATCGATCGCGCGTCGCCGGGCGCCACCTGGATACTCTCACCGGCCCGGGCGACGAGCGTCAGCCCCGAATCCGTTTCGACCCAGATGCCGGAGTCGTTGACGTTCGTCGTGATGCCGTTTCCACGGATGTGAGCGGTGAACGCAACGCGCCCGCTGTCGTTGATCGCGACCTGGCTGTTGAAGACATCAAAGACGACGCCCGCGGGCAAACCCGGTGCCTGCGAGCCGGCCCGGGCCACGAGGGCAAGATTGCCGCCGCCTTGCGACCAGATCCCGGAGCCGTTGACGCCCGGCGTCACGCCGGCGCCCCGCAATTCGGCGTTGAAGGCCACGCGCCCGGCCGCGTTCATCACGAACTGATCGATGGCAAAGAAGCTGTCGAACGCGACGCCAAGCGGAGTGTCCGGGGCCTGCGATCCCGTGCGTGCGACAAGGTTGAGACTTCCGCCGGCATTGGACCAGATCCCGAAGTCGTTGACGTTCTGGACGACCCCGAAACCGGTCAGGATGCCGGTGAACGCACAGTGGCCGGCGTCGTTCATGAGCCGATTGGAGAAGCCCGCAAAATTGACTCCCGGAAGCGTGCCGGGCGCCTGCTGACCGCTGCGTGCGATGAGCGTCAGGATATTGTTGCTCTCGAAATAGACCGCCTGGTTGTTGGCGCCGTTCACACCGGTGCCGCTGAGCAGCACGTCGAAGACGGTCTGCCCGCTGCCGTTCATCGACGGGTTTCCGACGTCGGCGATGCGCACCCCGGCCGGCAGCCCGGTGGCCTGCGCTCCTGCGACGAGAATCGGAGCCAGTGAACCGCTGCGATCGGTCCAGATTCCGCTCGGAGCAGGCGGCACCGCGCCGACATCCGTGAGAAGTCCGCGAAATGCCACGCCGGCGGAATTGAACACCGGATCGAGGGCGAACCGAAACTTCGCGCCCGCCGGTGCTCCCGGCGCCTGGTCGCCCGCGCGCGCAACAAGTTGCAAGACGGTGAGACGGTTGCTCCAGATGCCGCGGTCGTTGATTTCCGGGACGACGCCGGCGCCGGTCAGTCGGGCCGAGAATGCGATTTTGCCGTCACGGTTCGTGATGGGAGCGCCGAAGTCAAAGAAGTTGACGCCCGCCCCCGCTCCCGGCGCCTCGGTTCCCGCTTGTGCCCATAGAAAGAGCGTCCCGTTTCCTTCGGAATACACGCCGCGAGAATTACCCTCGTCAAATCCGTTCCCGGCGAAATGCGCCAGAAATGTCGCCCGCCCATTCTCATCGATCGAGGCATCCGAAACGCTTGCGAACGTGCCGTTGCCGCCGGGCACGGTCCCATCGGCCTCCTGTCCGGCCGCAGCCACCGTCCGAACGGGGACACCCGCATGAGCGACCAGGCCAAAATTCGTAACGAAAAGTATCGATGACGCCTGCAATAGGATTCGAACTGGACGCGCCATTTCATGCTCCTGCCGGCCGCAGAGGCGCTAAGACGCCCGCCGCGGCCGGGGCTCTTCACATGGACGACGTCGCGGCTCCGACTTTCACGCACCCGTTCCTTTGGATATGCTGAATTCAGATCCCAGGCGGGGGGCACCCGCGTTTCCGGAGCTCGCATCGGCCGGACGTCTCTCCTGGAGTCGCACATGTCCGATGGCGACGAAGTATTGCTGCAACAAGCCGTTGAGGGAGATGTCGCAGCGCTCCGGACGCTTCTCGAGCGCTTCGGTGCCGAGGTCCGCCAGCGAATCGCCGGCCGGATCGAAAAACGGTGGCAGGCCCTCGTAGACGAAGATGACGTGATGCAGGTCGCCTACCTCGAGGCCTTCCTGCACATCGACCAGCTCACCGCCCGCGACCTCCCGTCCTTCCTCGCCTGGCTGACGCGCATTGCCGAGAATGCCCTCCGCGATGCGGTCCGCGGCCTCTCCCGCCAGAAGCGACCCAACCCCGCGCGCCGCGTCGAAGTACCTTCGCCGACCGATTCCTACGTCGGCCTGCTCGAGTGCCTCGGCGTCACCACCACCACCCCCAGCCGCGAAGCCACCCAGCGCGACGCCGCATCGGTGCTCGAAGCCGCGATTCAGCGGCTTCCCGACGATTATCACCGGGCCGTGCGTCTCTACGACCTGGAAGGCCGCTCCGTATCCGACGTCGCAACCACCATGGGCCGCTCGGTCGGAGCGGTGCACATGTTGCGGGCGCGGGCCCACGACCGACTCCGGGAGGAACTCGGCACGACATCGCAGTTTTTTTCCGGATCGGCGTGAAGACCGGCGGGGCAATGTCGTCCGAGAGAGGGAGCCGCGCGCATGAATCGCGATGCCGCGAATATCGGCGACACGTCCAGCCATGCCGAACGCCGGCTGGTCAACGCCGCATTTGCACAGTTCGAACGTCTCACGAGCACGTCGAGTTCGGCTCCGGTGGGAATCCCGGACTGGGTCTCTTTCACCGGCTACCGCATCTTGGGTGAAGTTCATCGCGGCGGCCAGGGCGTCGTCTACCAGGCCCTGCAGGAGTCGACCCGCCGCAAGGTCGCCATCAAGGTCCTCAAGGAAGGCCCCTTCGCCGACCGCACCGAGCTCGCCCGCTTCGACCGCGAGGTCGATGTCCTCAGCCGACTCAACCACCCCCACATCGTCGCCATCCACGATCGCGGCCTGACCGCCGGCCATGCCTGGT
>CAZONT010000080.1:0-18228 GCA_964581285.1 uncultured Planctomycetaceae bacterium
ACGGCATCGTCGGCATGGAAGGCGACGGCCCGCTCATGGGCACCGCCAAGCCCGTCGGCGCGATCATGATGAGCGACCGCCTCGCCAGCTTGGACGCCTCCTGCGCCGCCGTCATGGGCCTCGCCCCCGACCGCATCTGGTACATCAGCGAACTCGCCCGCCGCGGCTTCGGCGGCGCATCCGTCGCCAACATCGAACAGCGCGGCGAAACCATCAAGCGCTTCAAGTCGCGCTTCTCACTCCTCCCCCAGTTCCACAATCTCTACGCCTGACAATAGCGGCGGGCGCCCCGCCGGACGGAACTCCCGCAACATGCACCACACGCGTTTTTCCCCCAATAACCTTGCTAGCCCTCATTTCGCCTATGAGAATCCAAATTATTCTACAGATCCCAAATAATTCCTTTGACTCCACCGCCCCGGACCGTTAGTCTCCCAAGCGCATCCCCGACTAGCCACCGGCAGCGGTCCCCCCGCAAGGTCCCGGCTGAAAAAAGGAACTGCCCATGTCACGCGCCCGACTCGCCCCGGCGGTCGCTCTCTCCGTCGCGCTGCTCCCATCACTCGCCTTCGCCACACCGCCGTCTCAGGAATACAGCTATTTCGGCGGCCATCCCCGTTCATGGAGTGCGGGCGTGCAGGCACACCCCAATTCGCTGGTGAACTGTTCAAACCTGAACGTTCTGACCAGCGTGCCCCTCTATGCCTGGTCCGGCAAAGGTCCCGCCCTGTCCATCAGCATCCACCACAACTCCCATCCCGCCGTCAGCTCGGTGAGCGCCCCGGCCGGGGCGGGCTTCACGCTCGGCACCGGCTGGCGAATCTCCTACGGCGGACAGGTCGTCCAGGTCTCCTCATCGGATACGCGCGTCATCTCCGACGACGGAACTTCGGACTACTTTAGCAAGCCTGGATCGGACTGGGTCGCCCCGGCCGGCGTCTTCGATACGCTGACCTACCACGCCACAAATGGCTGGAAGCTCACCCGCAAGGATCAGTCCTACCGCCGCTATCACCCCACTTCCGGACGCCTGATAGAGGAGGTCGACACCTTTGGCAACGCCGTCACCGTCGCCTACGATGGCAGCGACCGCATCGACACGATCACCGACGCCGCCGGCCGGGTCGTGACGTTTGTTTACGACGGCAGCGGCCGCCTGAGCGAGCTGCGCGACGCGCTCAGCACCTACCGTAAGTGGCAATTCGCCTACAACGGCAGCAATCGCCTCTCGACCCTGACCGACCCGGCTAACGCCACGTACCAGTTCACCTACACGACCGCCGGCCGGATCGCCACGCTCGTGGATCGCAACGGCAAGACGTACACCCATGCGGGGACCATCAGTAGTTACACGATCACCGATCCATCGCCCTTCGGGTCGCAGAACCACCACTTTGCCCTCGTCTCCGTATGGGAATCGGTGAATGAAGGCGGCGAAATCTTCCTGAGCCTCGTCGATCAGTATGCCACGCACACCGACAAGCGCGGCAAGGTGTCAACGTACACGTTCACGGACTTTCACATCGGCGGCGTGGATCGTTCGATCGCCGAGGTCATCGACCCGCTCGGCAACACTGACGCGTACACCTACGACTCGGCCCTCAACCGCCTCGCGCGCACCAATCCCCGCAGCAAGGTCTGGGAGTACACCTACGACTCCAAGGGCAACCGCCTCACAGAGGAAGACCCGCTCGGCAACACGACAACCTACACCTACCATTCAACCTTTAACAAGGTTTTGACAAAGACCGAGCCGGATACCCAATCCCCCAGCCGCCGCGTCACCACCTACACCTACAACTCCACCACCGGCGCCCTCACGCAGGTCGAAGACGCCCTCGAAAACCTCACCGACCTCTATTACTCGACCGTGGGCCTCGTCACCGGCCGCACCGACCCCAGCGGCACATCCACGACCTACGCCTACGACTCCCACGGCCAGCCCGCCGGCCAGACCGTCGATCCCGGCTCCTCGCCGCACCTCAACCTGACCACCTACACCGCCTACGACAAGGTCGGCCGGCTCGAATCCCGCACCGACGCCCGCGGCACCGTCACCGCCTTCACCACCGACGCCCTCGGCCGCGTCACGCAGCAGGCCGTCGACACGGGCGGCGGCCATCTGAACCTCACAACCGCCCACACCTACGACCCCAACGGCAACCGCGTCGCCACTACCCAGCCCGGCGGCACCGTCACCAAATTTGACTTCGACGCGATCAACCGCCTGACCCGCAAGACCGAGGGTTACGGCGCGACCGGCTTCGGCTTCGAGACCGACTACACCTACGACGCCAACGGCAACGTCCTGACCGTCACCGACGCCGAGGAAAACGTCACCACCTACCTGTACGACGACGCCAACCGGCGGACGCGCGTGACCGACGACCTGAGCAACCAGACGAACACGACCTATGACCCGGCAGGGAACGTGGGCACGGTGACGGATGCCGGCGGTACCGTGACCAGCCACGCCTATGACGACCTGAACCGGCGGACGGAGACCATCGCCGATTCCGGCAGCGGCCGGCTCAACCTCACCACCACCTACACCTACGGCCTCACCGGCGGCGGCGGCGGCTGCGGCTGCGGAACCAGCGCCGGCTTCGGCCAACTCAACAAGGTCACCGACCCGGCCGGCAAGGTGACGTATTACTACTACGACTTGCTCAACCGCCGCACGAAGGAAGTCCGCAAGAACACCGACAGCGACGACGACGGCGGCGACTCTGACGACGCCATCACCGAAACCGCCTACGACGCGATGGGCCGCGCCACCCTCGTCACCCAGCAGGCCGACCCGAGTCCCGATTACGCCGTCGAGACGCACTACGATGCCGTCGGCCGAGTCGATAAACGAACGATCAATCCGGGTGGACTCGATCTCATCACCGAATTTGAACTCGACGGCAACGGCAACGTCGTGACGGAAACGACCCCCTCCGGCAACGTCGTCAGCCAGACCTACGACCGCGCCAACCGCCGTACCGTCACGACCGACTCAATCGGCGATGTCGAAACCCGTGGCTATGACGCCGACGGCAACCTTACCTCCCTGAAAACCGCCGACGACCGCGAAACGGTCTATGAATACGACGCCCTCGATCGGCTTAAGAAAATCACCGACCGCATGGGAACGAACAAGCACACCGACTTCACCTACGACAAGCTCGGCCACGAACTGACCCGCACCGACCGCAACAACCATACAACGACCACGGTGTACGATGGCCTCTATCGCCGCACGAGCGTGACCGATCCGCTCTCGTACGTGACCGAGTTCCAGTACGACGCCGTCGGCAACTTGACGCGGTTGCGGGCGGTCAACGGAGCCCAGAATCAGGACACGCTCTACACCTACGACCGCGCCAACCGCCGCACCAAGGAGGAGTACCCCACCGGCTCGTCCGACGCCCGCAATTACACGTATAATGGCGCAGGAAGGCTGGCGACGCGGACAGACCAGAACGCAGACGTGACGACATACAGCTATGACGACCTTCACCGCTTAACGGGCCGCAGTTACGCCCGCGACGGCGGCAGCGTCAGCTACCCGACGACGCAAGGGGCGGACTCCTTCGCGTACGACCGCGCCGGCCGGATGCTGTCGGCGGATCATGTGCAAGGGGCCGACACGTTCACGCTCGACTTCGAATATGACGCCGCCGGCCGCCTCGTCGAACAGGACCAGGACGGCTTCACCCTCGCTCACGCCTACGCGGTCGGCCCGACCAACCACTTTGTCCAGACCACCTACTCCAACGCCCGCACCGTCAAGCACAACTTCGACGCCCGCGGCCGCGTCAGCGTCATCACCACCACCACCCAATCCGTCACAACAACGCAGGCCACAAACGATTACGACGACGACAACCGCCTGCTGGAGCGCACCTTCGGCAACGGCACTACCGCCACCTGGACCTACGACTACGAAGACCGCATCGCCACGATCAAACACCACTGCCCATCCTGTGGATCAGGTTCATCGGCTTGGGACTTCGTGGACCTCGCATATATTCGCGACGCCGAGGGCAATCCCCTTTCCCGCAGGCACAACCACGCGACGGCCACCAGTGAGCTCTACGTCTACGACGAAGCCGACAGGTTGATCGACTTCCAGCGCGGCACGCTCAACGGCGGCGGCACAGCCATAACAGGCACGCCCACCGATACGCAGGCGTGGACGCTCGATGCCCTTGGAAATTGGGCCGACTTCACGCAGGGCGGCAGTTCGCGAGGCTCGCCCGAGGAGCAGGAGCGAACGCATCGGGCGGACAACGCCCTGACCCGCATCGACATCGGCGAGAACGGCACGGTGCTGACGTATGACCCGCCGGGCAATCTAAAGGACGACGGCACATATCTGTGCGACTACGACTGCGAAAACCGCCTCACCCGTGTCCGAACCGCGACTACGCAACCCGCCGTGATCGGCGAATACGGCTACAACGCGTTGGGTTGGAGAGTTAAGAAGCTCGTCTCAAACAGCGGCGCGCTCAACGGCACGACGCACATGATCTACAACCAGTCCTGGCAACTCCTGGAACTCCGCACCGGAACGGGCGAGATAAAAATCACCGCCAAGCAATTCATCCACGCCGGGCCTGCCGCACTCCCATACCCCCCAGGTGCGGGCCGGGTTAGGGCCCCGTACATCGACGACCACATCGCAATGATGTCGCCAGACGGAGGCGGTTGGCTCGCGCACTACTACCACACGGACGCGCTCCTAAACACGCTTGGAATGACCAACGCTGACGCCCAAATCGCGGAGCGCTCACAATTCGGTCCGTATGGAACGGCCGTGCTCACCGACCCATCGAATCAACCAATCAGTGTTTCCGCGAGCGGAAACCCATTCCAGCGACAAGGAATCGCGCGCGACTGGGAGACCGGAATCGATGAGAATCGTCGTCGGTCCTACATTCCAGTCCTCGGTCGGTGGGGACAGCGCGATCCTAGCAAGGAGCCGCGAGATTACGGTTCCTATCGATTTCTCGGTGATGCGCCGACTCGGCTTACCGACCCGAGCGGAACATCAACGAACCTTCAGTTTGCGTGCATGTTCCTTCACGTTTATTACGAATTGGACAATGGAGATTGGGGGAAAGGTCCCTGCCCGACGACCCAGCCAGGACCACGACCGTGTCCAGTGGAGCAATGCCCGTGCGGACAGCACTGGGAACAGGATGATTGCGCCTGCAAGGATCATCCGCCCTGCTCTATTGCATCCGTCTGTACATGTAGTCCGCCACCCCCGGGGCCGCCGCCATGCAACTACCCAGTGAACCACACCTATTGTGGAGTCAACGCCAATTGCATGTGTGTGTGCATGGAGAATGACCCATGGGCGGTTTCGGTTCGAACTTGTCTAGGATGCATGTTCCAGCGTGGGTGCGATTCGGAAGATGCGCACTTAATCTGTTATCGTAGCGCGGATGTTAATCTAACACGTCCAACCATTCGTCTGTTGTGGTGTGCGTCAAACTGCTACGGCGGCCCACCGCCAGACCCCAATTGCTTTAATCAGTAGGCTTTGGTTCGTGAACATGGCGAACGGTAGTGGCTCGATTGATGGATTGAGAGAAACAATTGATGACGCCCGGGAAGGGAAGTGGGCGCGTGTGAGCTTACGCGCCAGTATCATCATATCTTGCGTGTTTTTGCTCGCATGGGCGTTCAGTTTGATTTGCTTGGCCTCGTATTGGCGAGGTCGGACGTTTGTGTCGCTTGGTATGGGAGTCGCCCATTACCATCGCACGCTCTCGAAGCCTCCGGCCGGGTTCGGCGGATGGACGGTGATCCGTCGTCCGCCCGCGTTTCCAATCCAATGGTGGATTACGTTTGAGTCCGGGAACGTCGATCTGCCCTGCTGGATGCCGTTTGCCGCGATGGGAGCAATTACGGTGATGATACGTCGCCGAACCCGCACTGTCGCGGGCTCCGATCGCTGTTCGCAGTGCGGCTATAGCTTGCGCGCTAACACCAGCGGAAGGTGTCCAGAATGCGGCAAGGAATTCGACGTTCACGCGATCCCCAATCGCATCGAGTCGGCCAAACAGGATACTGCGAATGGGACGCCAGGATCGGCTCGAGAATCACCACCATGACAACTGAGCGCATTGCGCCCGGTGCCCAGGGCGAACCCATCTGGGTGCCATGGGCAAACTTGTTTGCCCGTGCGTTTCGCTCTCGCCGCCCCTCTGTTCCCCGTCACTACGATTCTTGCGTCTTGACCTTACTCCGACGGGCATTCCGCCCGTCCTGCGGCACGCCGGCCACTCTTTCCTGTAGCTAACGCGAGCGCGGCCTGCCCTTGACGCGACGGGCGGCGAAGCCGCTCCCGAACGCAAAGCGTTCCCGGCGTGTCAAGGGAACCCTCGCACCGACAACCGAAAAAGCCGCACCCATGCGGCCGCGTCCAACGCGGCCGCCTGCAGCCACGGGGATATTCCGCGCCGAAACGACAACGACGACTTTTCAATCCAATTTGAAAATCGTCCCAGCCCGTCCCAGCGCGTCCCAGCAAAAAACAAAGGGGGGATCCAAAAAATGAGCCCGCAACCACTGCTCAGCGACACCATCTGCCAACCACCGCCAAGCCTCATGCGGCCCACAGGCCGCCTCACTCGCCCCCTCCGTCCCTCCGTCCCTCCGTCCCTCCGTCCCTTCGTCCCTCCGTCCCTCCGTCCCTCCGTCCCTTCTTCCCTGCATCGAATTCCATTCCAACCCGTTCCCCGCTTTTCCCAGGTAGGAGCCCCGAAGCCCGTTCCAACCCGACCGATTTTGCCGTTTCGGCATTTCTGAATTTACAGCAGTGGTTGATGGCTGACGTGTGGCTTGATGACGCTCTTCAGACCCTACCGTCCCAGGTCCCCTTCGGCGTGCAGATGCGTCTCAAACGTCTTATCGACAAACATCCCGCTCTGCGCCGGCGTCTCCACCGGCCCGTTCCCCGTCGTCACCGTGTCATTCACGAAGTGGCACGTCTGCCCGATCGCCTCGGCCGTCAGCGTTGTCGTCGTCACGCTGTTGCTGGCGAAATCCGTCCCGTTCTTGTGGACCGTCGACGCCACTTCCAGCTTCACCACGTACCGCATGGCCGACTCGCTGAACTCCGCCTCCAGGCACGTCACCGTCACGCTTCCCGTCGTATCGGCCGTGTCCACGTTCGAACTCTGCGTCTGCCCCGGCGTTCGGAAGTCCCGCAGGTCAAATCCCGACTGCTGCCCGCTCGAGTCCTGCCCGATGTTTGGAACCAGCGTCGGAACCCCGTCCGCCCCAAACGTAATCGTGAACGGCCGCTGCGCCGGATCGAGATTCTGCAGGTCGTCGCCGACCTTCAGCGATCCCGACAGCGTCAGATCGCCGCGCCACGTCCCCTCCAGCACATTGTCGGGGTACGTCTGCGTCCCGCACCCGGCCGCGCCGAACAAGGCCGTCACCGTCACCAAGGCAAAGCAAATACGATGGCTGGTCATTTCAGGAAGGCTCCCAAACGGGGTCTCGGTGGAAAGCGCGAGGATAAATAGGATAGTCGATCGACCATGCTCGGCAAGGCCAACCCCTCGGCCGCCCTCATTGCCGCTTGCCGGATGCGGTTTAACCGAATCTTTTTGTGGAGCACTTGATAATCGCAAAAACCCCGCAATAGCATGATCCAGAGGCATGTCCAAAGCCCTTTTCCGGTCGGAGGGGAGAGAAGCTTTTGGAGGGAAAGGGGCGAAGGCGCCTGCGCGCAGGCCGACTTTTATCGACGCATCGCATCCGGTCTGACGGAACACAGACCGGACGGCCGAACTTACCGGCTCGCTCGACGCCGTCGCTCAATTCCAATCGCCCCACCCGACCATTCCGCCCGCCGATTCGTTATATATCCACCGATACAACGGGCCTTGAATCGATGCCCCCGTCTTTGATAAAATCGAATGCACGTTCGAGGAAAAAGGGAAGGAACTCACGCTTTCGGGGACAGTCGATGCATTTTGCTTTTTCGTTCGCGCGTCCCGCGACGCTGATCGTCGCCCTCGTTTCGCTCTTTTCACTGCAGAGTCCTGCGCTCGCCCGACCGCATGGCGGCTACGGCCAGGGTTGCGCCGTCTGCCATACCGGCGGCTTCCTCGACGGCCGCGCCACGCCCAACAAGGTGCTCGGCATCCTGCCCCAGCAGCGCTCGATGTTTCCCGGCGACACCGGCGAGTCCGACGTCGTCGAGGGGGCCGGCGTCAGTCCGACTTACACCGCCGACCCCGGCGACACCATCCAGCTGCTGCTCCAGATCAAAGACCCCACGATCGGCCCCGACGCCTTCGCGCCCGAGCGCTTCGCCCTCGGTCTCAAGCAGATCTACGTCACCGACCCCGACTACCAGGCCGGAAACCCCGACAAGAATACCTGGCGCAACGACCAGCTTACCCTGGTCGGGGCGCGACTCGGCGGCTCCGGAAACATCGACCCCGAACCGATTCCCCTGGACGAAACCGGCTGGGTCCTCTGGACCGACAACACCTTCATGCAGGGCGCCGGCGGCGATCCATTCTTCGACTTGCATGTCGGCGAAGACTATTACACCAGCGCCGAGACCAACGGCCACGCCTGGGCCGGTCCGATGCTCATGTCGCTGACAATCACCGTCCCCGCAGGCGTTCTCCCCGGCCTCTACGATATCGAAATCTCCGCCGAAGGAATCGACTCAGACTATCTCGGCTTCTACGACGAGCAGCATTTTTTCCTGCGCGTCCTCCCCGAGCCCGCCACTGCGGCCCTCCTGTTGCTCGGCCTGCCGTGGCTCCGACGCCGCCGCTAACCCGGCCCCCTTGCAACGACGACCCGCCCGATCGACACTTCCACTCATGTTGAGCGCAAGAAATCAATTCGCCGGAAAAGTCGCTTCCATCAAGCACGGCGCCGTGATGTCCGAGGTCGTCATCGACATCGGCGGCGGCCACCGGATCGTCTCCCTCATCAGCGCCTCCTCCGCCCGCCGCCTCAAGCTCCGCAAGGGCCGCCCCGCCGTCGCCATCATCAAGGCCACCGAAGTCATCATTTCGTCCGACGGGGAGTAGGCGTGCCCGCCAAGCGCCGCAAGTCGGTCGCACGCCGCAGCCAGGCACCCCGCATCCGCCTCCGGGGCCGCGTCTGGATCGAACTCGCCGGCAAACCCGCCCTCACCGAGGCCGGCGCCGACCTCCTCGAGCAGATCGACGCCTGCGGCTCCCTTTCCGAGGCCGCGCGACGTCTCGGCTTCAGCTACCGCCGCGCCTGGATGCTCCTCGACGCCATGAACAGCCGCTGGCCCCGTCCTCTCGCCCGAACCGCCACCGGCGGCAAACGCGGCGGCGGCTCCCGCCTTACTGACGCCGGCCACGAAGCCCTGCGAACATTTCGCGACCTCCAGCTCCAGCTCGAAGCCCTCCTGGACCACGCTCATCCGGACGTATCCCGAATAGCCCGAGCTTGATCCCCGTCGCCCGCTGAAGCCGTGTTTGTGACCGTTATTCCCTCGCGTATATAATGCTATTCGTGCGAGCTACACACGCGGCATTGCTGATTCTGAGTCTTTCCGGCGTCGCAGCCGGCCAGACCACCGCCGCCGTCGACCCGCTCCACGATTCCCTGGCGCGCGAACTCGATCCCGCCTCCAACTTCGGCGGCGCCGGCCTCCTCTGCGTCGCCGGAGCCGCCTCCGTCAACAGCGTCGGCCAGCTCCGCGGCCGATACGACTCCGTCATGAAGTTCGACGTCTCACCCGCCCTCGCCGCATTCGATGCCGACTTCGGCGTCGGTCACTGGATCCTCTCGTCCATCGACCTCCAGGTCTTCCAGATGGCCGCTCCCGAAAACGCCTTCTTCCCGCGCGGCGACGGCGACTTCGAAATCGCCTGGATTTCCGACGACTCCTGGGCCGAAGGCGCCGGCACTCCCAACTCGCCTCAAACTCCGTCTGGCAGCGAAATAACTTGGAACTCGCTTCAGACCCTGCTCGCGATTGCGACCCGCCGCCCGATCGGCGTCTTCCATGCCACGCAACAGACCCAGGCAAATGTCTACGGCCTTATCCTCGATCCCGACTTCTCCGCCGATCTCCTCGCGACCGGGCTTGTCTCGCTCCATCTCACCGCCGCCTCACCCGGCCTCGGCCTGACCGTTCATTCCCGCAACTTCTCTGACCCCAACCGCCGCCCGCAGCTCATCCTCACCGCCGCCCCGTTCCTACGCGGCGACATGAACTGTGATGCCGTCGTCGACAACTCCGATGTCGCCCTGTTCGTCCTCAGTCTGGCCGACCCGACGTCGTACCACCTCGCCTATCCCGAATGCGACATCTTGCGCGCAGACATGAACTCAGACGGCGAAGTGGACGGCCGGGACATCACCCTCTTCATTGCCGAGCTGCTTTCACCATGACGCGCCATCGTTCGACTGCACGCGCCCTCACGCTCATCGAGCTGCTCGTCAGCGTCGCCATTATTGCTGCGCTGATCGGCATACTGTTCCCCGCGCTCTCGTCTGCACGCGCCAATGCCAACAGCTTGCGTTGCCAGGCCAACCTCCGTCAGTGGGCCATCGCCGCAACCTATTACGCCCAGGCCAATGACGGCTTTCTCCCTCGCCGCGGCCAGGGCGTCCAGGTCACGTCCAACATCACGCGCCCCGAAGACTGGTTCAATGCCCTCCCGCCCATGCTCGGACAGGAATCATTCGCCGAACTCGTCCAGTCCGGCCGCGCCCCGCGCTCCAGCGATCGCAGCATCTGGATCTGCGTCCGCCCCGAGCAGGTCACCGCCGACTTCTACCTCTTCTACGCCATGAACATGTGGCTCTCGACTTCGCAGGCCGCTCAGCCCGACCGCCTCGACCGCGTCGCCCCGACACACCAGCAGGTCTTTATGGCCGAAGGTCCCGGCCCGTTCTGCTCGGTGTTGCCCGCCTCTGCGCCGTACTCCGTCATCGCCCCTCACCGCGACAATGCGAATATCGCGTTTCTCGATGGACATGCTGCACGCTTCGCGAAGTCGTTCGTCGGTTGCGGCGTGGGCGATCCGCTCCGCGCCGACGTGCAATGGCGCGTCCCCGGCAGCACGTGGAACGGTCCACCTCAGTAAGTCATGGATTGAAGCAAGAAAAAGGAGAGGAAGGGAATGTCTTCGAATCAGAAAGTAATATTCGTCTCGGTCTTGTCACTGCTCGCGTGCGCGATGCCATCCACACACGCCGCGACTTTCGACTCCAACCCCACGGCAGATGCTTTCGTGACCTCCGCCCAGCCGGCCAGTAATTTCGGCGGCGCCGGCGGGCTTGCCCTCGCAGCCCCCGGCCTGTCCCAGGGCGAGTTCCAATCCGTCCTCCGATTCGACACCGCCTCCGCCAGGGCCAGCTTCGACGCTACCTACGGCGTCGGAAAGTGGACCATCCAGTCGATCGCCCTCCGGCTCTCGGCCCAATCGCCCAACAATCCCATCTTCAACGCCGCAGCCGCCGGTCAGTTCAACGCAAGCTGGATTCAGAACGATACCTGGGTCGAAGGCACGGGCACACCCGCGGCCCCCGGCGTCACCGGTATCACCTTCGCGACGCTCCCGACCTTCATCAGCGGCGCAGATGAAGCCCTCGGAACCTTCGCCTATAACGGCGCGACGAGCGGCGCAAACACCTACGCCCTCGCCCTCACGGCCGGCCTCCTCGCCGACACTTCCGCGGGAAGTCTCGTAAGTCTTCGCACCTACGCCGCCGACATCGCGGTCAGCTATCTCTTCCGCTCGCGCTCATTCGGCACCGTATCCGACCGCCCCGTCCTCTCGATCACCGCCATCCCCGAACCCGCGACGCTGATGCTCCTGGGCGCATCTCTGGCCTTCTGCCTCCGGAACCCGCGTTTGGCCCGCATTTCCTAGCAAATTGAATACCTGCAACCCCCCCTCAGACTGCCGGTATACATATACCGTCGGGGAAAGTCTGCCCCCATCCAGCTTGATGGGACAGCCCCAATGCCGTAGCGTGGAATGCGGACCTTCGGCCCATCGATACCCGGAGCAGCGATAAGGTGAGTCTCGGCGACACACTGGTACAACGCGGCAAGATAACGTCGGACCAGCTCCAGACGGCCATGGGCGCCAAGCGCGACCCGACCGAACGGCTTGACCGCATCCTCGTTCGCCTCGGCTACATCGCCGAGCGCGACGTCCTCGAAGTCCTCGGCGAGCAGCTCCACTTCCCCGTCGTCGACCTCACCAAGGCCACCATCGACGTCGAAACCCTCAAGCAGATGCCGGCCAAGCTCGTCCACCGCCGCAAGCTTATCCCCCTCGAAAAGACCAACGGCAAGATCCGAGTCGCCACCTGCGACCCATTCGACCTCTACGGCTTCGACGAGCTCCGCATGATCACCGGCCTCGACGTAGCGCCGGTCCTCGCGTCCGAGACTGAGATCAACAACGTCATCAAGAAATACTTTGGCGTCGGTGGCGATACCATCAGCCGACTCGTCGAAGACGACGGCATCGAAGTAGTCAGCGAAGTCAACGAGGACGCCGGCGACCTCGCCGAAATGGCCCAGGACGCCAGCGTCGTCAAGCTCGTCAACGACTTGCTCGTCGAAGCCATCAACGAACGCGCCAGCGACATTCACATCGAGCCCTACGAAAACGAGCTGAAGATCCGCTATCGCATCGACGGTGTGCTGCAAAGCGCGAATGTACCGCCCCAGATTCGGCGCTTCCAGGCCGCCATCATCAGCCGCATCAAGATCCTTTCAAACCTGAACATCGCCGAAAAGCGCCTCCCCCAGGACGGCAGCTTCAAGATCAAGGTCCACGGCCGCGAAATCGACATTCGCGTCAGCGTCATCCCGATGGTCTTCGGCGAAGGCATCGTCATGCGTATCCTCGACAAGCAGGCCGTCCTGCTGTCGTTGAATGACATCGGCTTCGCGACGGAAATGAAGAACGTCTTCGAAAAAGTCATCAATCAGCCGCACGGAATCCTGCTCGTCACCGGCCCGACCGGCTCCGGAAAAACCACGACGCTCTACGCCTCGCTCAACACCATCGTCTCCGAAGAAATCAAGATTCTCACCGTCGAAGACCCGGTGGAATATCACCTCGGCGGCATCAACCAGGTCGGCGTCAATCTGAAGTCCGGGCTCACCTTCGCCAAGGGAATGCGTTCCTTCCTGCGACACGACCCCGACGTCATCATGGTCGGCGAAATTCGAGACTTGGAAACGGCTGAGACGGCCATCCAGGCCTCATTGACCGGCCACTTCGTGCTCAGCACCCTGCATACGAATGACGCGTGCAGCGCCACGACCCGCTTACTCGACATGGGGGTCGAGCCATTCCTCGTCGCCAGCTCGCTCGAGGCCGTACTGGCCCAGCGTCTCATCCGCTGCATCTGCAAGAAGTGTCGCGAGGAGTACACGCCGAAGGCGACCGAGGTCCCGCCCGACTTCGGCTGGAAGGGCGAAAAGCTCTTCCGCGGCAAGGGATGCCGCGACTGCCGCAACACCGGCTTCGCCGGCCGAAAGGGCATTTTCGAACTGTTGCACCTCGACGACGATCTCCGCGAGCTGATCCTCCAGCGCTCCTCGACCAGCAAGCTCCTCAACGCCGCCCGCCAAAAGGGCCTCATCCTCCTCCGCGAAGACGGCTTCAACAAAGTGCGCACCGGCGTCACAACAATTGAAGAAGTCGTCCGCGCGACCAAGCTCTAGTCCACCGCCGACCCTGCGGCTTGCTCATCACCCGGCCCGCTTCATAATGCGCGGCGTGCCTGTGATCGTTCAAAAATTCGGCGGCTCCAGCGTCGCAAACGCCGAGCGCATCCATCGTGCCGCCGGCCGCGCGGTCGCCGCCCACCGCGCCGGCCAGCGCGCTGTCGTCGTCGTCTCCGCCATGGGCGATGAAACCGACCGCCTCATCGAACTCGCTAACCAGATCACGCCAAACCCCTCCCGCCGCGAGATGGATCAACTTCTCTCGACCGGCGAGCAGGTTTCCATCGCGCTCATGGCAATGGCCATCCATCACTGCGGCTGCGAAGCCACCAGTCTCACCGGCGCACAGATCGCCCTCCGAACTGATCGCGCCTTCGGCCGTGCCCGCATCCGCGAAATCGCCCAGCGCGAGCGAATCGACAAGCTCCTCGATGCCGGCCACATCGTCATTGTCGCCGGCTTCCAGGGCATCGACGAAGAATCAAACGTCACCACCCTCGGCCGTGGCGGCTCCGACACGACCGCCGTCGCCCTCGCGGCCGCCCTCGCCGCCGACGCCTGCGAGATCTACACGGACGTCGACGGCATCTACACCGCCGACCCCCGAATCGTCCCCCAGGCCCGCCGCCTCGAAACCATCGCCTACGACGAAATGCTCGAACTCGCCGCCCTCGGCGCCCAGGTCATGCACTCCCGCAGCATCGAACTCGCCAGCCACTACAATGTCGTCGTCCACGTGCGCAGCAGCTTCAATGACACGAAGGGAACCCTCATCGTGAGAGAAACCGCCCAGATGGAGAAAATCGTCGTCCGCGGCGCAGCCCTCAAGCGCGACCTCGCCCGCATCTCGCTCCTCGGCGCCCCCGTCTCTGCCGGGCTCGCCGCCTCCGTCTTCGCCCGCATCTCCGAAGCCGGACTCGTCGTCGACGACATCATCCAGAACGTCCAGCACGGCGACGGAACCACCAACATCAGCTTCACCATCGCCGCTGACGACATCCGCGACGCCCGCTCACTCGCCACCGAACTCTCGCGCAACCTCGGCTTCCGCGCCGTCGAGATCGATCAGGAAGTCGCCAAGGTCAGCGTCGTCGGAATTGGCATGCGCTCCCACACCGGCGTTGCGGCCAAGATGTTCGACACCCTCGCAAAGGCCGGCGTCACCATCGAGAACATCAGCACCAGCGAAATCGTGATCGGCTGCATCATCCGCCGTCAGGACGGCGAAAAGGCGCTTCGGGTGGTCCACGACGCATTCGGGCTGGAACGCCCCGCCGGGGGCGCCGCGGCCGGCTAATTTTCGCGATTGTAACGGGCGTATTCATAGCTATTTAGGAAAGATTCGGCACCCCAAACGTTGAAGCTATACCGTCTGGACGGTATAGTGCCGCGATGTCCACGGCACAGACCATCAGCGAGTCAACCTCGGTCAGAGACCGCCTGCTTAACGCGGCCGAGCGCGTCGTCGGCCGCGACGGCGTCAGCAACATGACGCTCGAAGCCGTCGCCCGCGAGGCAGGCGTCAGCAAGGGCGGCCTGCTCTACCACTTTCGATCGAAAGCGACACTCGTTTCTGCCATCGTCGAGCGCCTCGGCACGCGCTGCCAGGCCGATCAGGCCCTCGCCCTCGCCGAAGATTCCGACTCACCGGGCGCATTCACGCGCGCGTATCTCGCCGCGCGGTCCGAGCCGCCGAAACCCGAGGAAGAGCCCGTACTCACCGCGCTGCTCGCCGCGGCCGGCACCGACCCGCAGTATCTCGAACCGATTCGACAGCGATGCAACGAGTGGCAGGCCCGACTCGAGGCCGACGGCATCGACCCCGTTACGGCGACAGTGGTCCGACTGGCAATTGACGGCCTCTGCCTCGGTCGTTTGATGAAACTGCCCGTACCCGAAGGCGAAATGCGTCAGCGAGTTCTGGACCACCTGCAGGCCATGACAACATCGAGCGAAGCGCGCAGTACGACATCGAAAACTCGGGACAAGCGGAAGGGACGGAAGTCGTGAGGTCTCATCTGGAATATCGCAAACTCGTCCGGCGTTCGATCGGCGCCCTGGCCGTCGTAGGCATGTCACTCGCGGCTGCCGCCTGCAACCGCAGTGCAGAGCTGAAAATGCCCGCGCGTCCACCCGCGCCCGTCGCGGTCGCAACCGCCGAAACGCGCGACGTCCCGATCTATCTCGACGAGATAGGTCGCGTCGTCCCAACCGAAACCGTCTCCGTCGTCCCGCAAGTCGGCGGAAAGGTCATCTCCGCCTACGTCGAAGACGGCTCGTTTGTCTCCAAGGGCGACCCGCTGTTCGAGCTCGATCCCCGGCCGTTCGAGGCCACCCTCGCGTCAGCCGAGGCCCTCCTCGCCCAGAGCCGCGCCGAGCGCGACCTCGCCCGCATCGAGTTCGAACGCATGAAAGGCCTCGCATCAAAAGCAAATGCGAGCCAGTTGGAATTCGACCAGAAACGAATCGCCCTCGAAGTCGCCGAAGCGAAAATCCTCGAGCAGGAAGCCGCCGTCGAATCGGCCAGGCTCAACCTTGAGTACACCAAAATCCTATCACCCATCACCGGCCGAGCCGCAGCTCGAATGGTCGATCCCGGCAATATCGTCAAAGCAAATGAAGCAACGTTGCAGATGATCCGCCGCCTCGACCCGATCTATGTCGAATTCACCGTCCCGGAAAACGAACTCATGGGAGTCCGTCGCAGCATCGCAACGAGCGGGCAGGACGCGGCCGACGCGGTCGATCGCAACCTGCGCGTCGAGGTGGACCTCCCGGAGGATTCGACCCGGATCCTGTCGGCCCTGGGCGGTGCGGCCGCGACCACCCAAACCGCCACCATGCGTCGCGGATCTCGCGCCGGCCGCCTCACCTTCCTCGACAACGCCGTGCAGGGCGCGAGCGGCACGGTCCGCCTCCGCGCGACGATCGACAACGGCGATCACTATCTCTGGCCGGGCCAATTCGTAAACGTCCGCCTCATCCTGACAACCAAGAGGGACGCGGTCCTCGTGCCGGCCAAGTCGCAGCAGATCGGCCAGCAGGGCCCGTATGTCTATGTCGTTCGGCCGGATGACACAGCCGAGCTGCGCCCCATTGTCCCCGGTCAGCGACAAGGCGAGCTGATGGTCGTCGAAGATGGCGTGAAGGGCGGCGAGCGCATCGTCATCGCCGGCCAGATGGCGATCATGCCCAACGCAAAGGTAATGGTGACGAACTCCGCGCCGGTCCCTGGCGCGCCGGCCGCGGCTTCAAGCGCAACAGCCGACGCGCGCCACTGACGCCAATCATCCGAAGGATTTCTGATCCGTGACGATCTCAGAACGCTTCATCCGCCGCCCGGTTATGACCGTCGTGCTAACGGTCTCGGCGGTTCTATTCGGCGTTCTCGCCTACTGGCAGCTGCCGGTGAACGACCTCCCGGCCGTCGACTATCCGGTCATTCAGGTATCGGTCGGCTATCCGGGCGCAAGCCCGGAGACCGTGGCGGCCAACATCGCCACGCCGCTCGAACGGCAGTTCATGCAGATCCCCGGCCTCGAACTCATCACCAGCAAGAGTTCACAGGGCTTCTGCAGTCTCACGCTCCAGTTTGCGCTCTCAAAAAGTCTCGACGCCGCCGCAACCGACGTGCAGGCCGCCATCAGCCGCTCCGCCGGCAGTCTGCCCGTCGACCTGCCGGCCCCGCCCACGTTTACAAAGACGAATCCAAACGACCAGCCGATTCTCTTCATCGCACTCACCAGCGACAGCATGACCGTCGGCCAGCTCTACGACCTCGCCAATACGCAGGTGAGCCAGCGTATCAGCATCATCAGCGGCGTCAGCCAAGTTCAGGTTTTCGGCACGAAGTCCGCCGTCCGCATCAAGGCCGACCCCGCCGCACTGGCGTCGCGCGGTCTGACAATCGACGACTTGGCCGCCGCGATTCGCTCCGGAACTTCTTACCAGGGCGCCGGCCAGTTCGACGGGCCGGATCGTTCGTTCCTGCTGCAGCCGCAGGGACAGCTCACGAAGGCCGAAGACTACAACGACCTCATCATCGGCACGCAGAATGGATCGCCCATCTATCTCAAGGATGTGGCGACCGCCCGTGACGGTGTACAGGACGAACGCATCGACATGCGTTTCTGGGTCCGCGGCCACGAGGTTCCGAAGGCCACCGTCGTACTCGCGGTGAACCGTCAGGCCGGCTCCAACGCGGTGGCCGTTGCAACCGCCGTGAAGTCTCTGCTTCCCGTTGTGTCGCGCGAGCTTCCCGGTAGTGTCTCGATCATTCCCATCTACGACCGCTCGCAGACGATCGTCGACAGCGTCCGCGACGTAAAGGAAACTCTCTTCATCGCCTTCGTCCTTGTCGTCCTGGTCATCTTCGCCTTCCTCGGCCGCGTGACAGACACACTGATCCCCGTCGTCGCCCTGCCGCTCTCGCTCCTGCTGACCTTCATGGCGATGAACGTCCTCGGCTACAGCTTGGACAACCTCTCGCTGATGGCCCTGACGCTCGCCATCGG
>CAZONT010000081.1:0-18215 GCA_964581285.1 uncultured Planctomycetaceae bacterium
GTTGACCATGAGGGCGTTCTCGGTGTGGCCGACTTCACCGTTGAACGTTCCGTGGACGGTGTCGTACTTGAAGAGGTGGGCGAGAATCTTGGGGGGCGGACCGACGTCGTTAATGGCGACGATGTCGAATTCGCCGCGTCGCATGGCCATGACGCGGGCGACCATGCGGCCGATGCGTCCGAAACCGTTGATGCCGACTTTTACCGCTGCCATGGCGGGTGCTCCTTTCGATGTCGATTCGTTCGACGCGTCCCCAAGCGGCGCGACGAGAACGAAAGAGTAGGACACACGCGGGAGAGCGTCAACCCGACTCAACGGGCTGGCACCGGGCGGTCGAACGCGGCTTGACCGCTTTCGGAGCGAGACTTATAGTTTTGGCTACACGGCCCGAGCCGTGGGCGGCGGTCCAGAGACGCATGCCCGGGAAGCGGTTCGGCTCCGAGACTGGGGATTAGTGTAATGGTAGCACAACTGACTCTGGATCAGTTAGTCGGGGTTCGAGTCCCTGATCCCCAGCGTTTCTGAAGCGGCCCCGCCGAGTTGGCGGGGCTTTTTTTATGCGCGGGTGGCGGCGAAGGAGTGGCGCGCGGCGTTACCGAGTCCACGGGGTGCGGCGGCAGATTGGAGCGATTGGGGGAAGGCATGTGAACAGCGAAGCGTGCTGAGTCATGAGTTGAGTCGGGTTGGAGAACACCCGGCACGGGACGGCGAGCGGGAGTTCCGAAAGATCGGCGAATAGGGAAATAAGTGGGACTGAATGGTACATGGGCGGCCAGGCCATGGGCGCGGAGCGCCATAGTATCTTTGGGTGTTGGTTGGCGTGACTTGGCGATGCATCGCAGACTACCTCGGCGGAATAAACGGAGTGACGCCACCGGGCGCGCGGCATATGCGTACGACGCGGGTCACCTTTCATCGCGAGGGCTACCGTTGACATTCCGGGAACGCTTCGCTTTCAGGAGCGGATGCGTTGCCCGGCGCGTCAAGGCATCGGATGCCCTCGGTGTTTCGCTTCACAGACGCGCCCACTATGCCACACTATCGCTCGATTTGCTGTCAGACGTCGGCTCCCTGCTGGTTTGGTCGAGGGATCGGGCGACCCGAATGGCGACGTGAGCGTCGTTGCGGAGCGGCGGACGCGAATGTGGTGGTACGGCAGGACATGGAGTGCACCCCATTTTTGACTTTTTTTGAAATTTCTCGATTTTGTGCGTTGCGCGGATGGGGTTGAGCAGACTCGGGGGGGAGGTTTGGACGGGTTGGTCAGATTCTTTGAACCGGGCGGCCGGGCATCAGTACAATGATGTAAGTACTGATGTCTCGGAGCCATACGATCAGCGATGCGGATGTGGCGGCGGCGGTGAAGGGCGATGGGGAGGCCCGGAACCGGCTGCTGGCTTTGCTTGGGCCCCAGGTGCGCGCGATGGTGGCGATCCGACTGGCCCCGCGGCCGGCACAGTGGCATACGGCAGAAGACCTGGCCCAGCAGTCCATGACGGACCTGATTGAGGCCATCGGCCGGCTGGAGCAGCCGGTGGCGGCATGCCTGCGGCGAGTGGCGTCGAAGATCGTAGAGCGTCGGGTGGCGGACCTGCTCAAGAATGCGGGGCCGCAGCGGCCGGTGGCGGAGGCGTCGCTGGATGCGACGATTCCGATGGATGGTTCGACGCTGAAGCCGCTGGTGACGTTGCTGGCTTCGACCGGAGTGACGCCGCAGAGCGCGGCGGCGCGTTCAGAGTCGATCGGGCGGCTGCTGGCGGAGTTGGGGAAGATGCGGCCGGTGTATCAGCGTGTGATTTCGCTGGCGTTTTTCGACCAGATGCCGACGGTCGAGATTGCGGATTACCTGGGCATCTCGCGCCAGGCGGGGTCGATGCTGCTGGTGCGGGCGCTGAAAACGCTGCGGCGAAATCTGACGGGCGACAGTCAACTGCAGACGATTCATGTCAAGTCGATCTGAGAAACAAGGACGGCGTCCGCTGGCCGACCAGGTGGATCGGGCGCTGGAGTCGTTCTGGGATGGATCGCCGGGGGCGTTTGACGAGCTGCTGGGGGACGAGGACACCGGACCGGGGGTGTGCGGACTGTTCGCGGACATGATGTCGAAGCCGCCGCCGGCGGGCGTGCCGCACAAGATCGGAGATTACACCATTCTGCGGGAGATCGGCCGGGGCGGGATGGGGGTGGTCTACGAGGCGCGGCAGGAGCGGACGCGGAGGAGCGTGGCGCTGAAGGTCGTGCATCGGTGGAGTCCGAGCGTCGACGGGTATGCGCGGTTTCTGCGGCGCGAAGTGGACATGCTCGGGCGGATGAAGCACCCGAACATCGCGACGCTGTACGACGCGGGACAGACGGAAAGCGGGCACGACTACCTGGCGATGGAGTATGTGGCCGGGCGGATGCTCGGCGTCTGGGCGACGGGCGGGAAGCAGGAACGAAACCACGGTGAGGGGCGCGCGGCGCCGGATGTTCGCGCGCGGCTGGATACATTTCTGAAGGTGTGCCGGGCGGTGAGCTATGCGCATCAGCGCGGAATCATTCACCGCGACCTGAAGCCGTCGAACATCATCGTGGATGACGAGGGGAATCCGAAGGTCCTGGACTTCGGGTTGGCGCGACTCCTGGAGGCGGAGGCGGCGGCTACGGGAGTGACAGAGTCGGGAAAGATCATCGGAACGCTGGCGTACATGAGCCCGGAGCAGGCGCGTGGGCAGACGACCGAGATCGACACGCGGACGGATGTCTATTCGCTGGGCGTCATGATGTACGAGTTGCTGACGGGGGTGCGGCCGTACGAGACGAATACGGGGGCCATTCCGAGCGCGATTCGGAATATCTGCGACAGCCCGCCGCGCCGTCCGGCCGAGCTGGCGCCGCAGCTTCGGGGGGACCTCGAGACGATCATCCTGAAGGCGCTGGAGAAGGAGCCGGCGCGCAGGTACGAGAGCGCGGCGGCGCTGGCGGATGACATCGAGCGGCACTTCGCGAATCAGCCGATTCTGGCGCGGAGTCCGACGGCGATGTATCAGCTTCGCAAGCTCATCGCGCGGAATCGATTGGCGGCGGGGTTCGTCGCGACGCTGATGGTGGTGAGCGTGGCGTTTGGAGTCGTTGTGGCGTATCAGTCGCGGCAGGTGGCGCGCGAGCGCGACCAGGCGCAGGCCCAGGCGAGGCGGGCGGAACGGATCAGCGATTATCTGACGCGGATGCTGGCGTCGGTCGATCCACTGAGCAGCGGCCCGAACATGCCGGTGCGCGGGATGCTCGATCGGGCGGCGGCGACACTGGAGCAGGAACTCGCGGACGACGCGCCGACGCGGGCGGCGATGCATCACACCATCGGGCGGACGTACCTGGCGCTGGAGCTGTTCGGGCCGGCGGAGCGACACCTTCGGGCCGCGCTGGAATTGAATCGAGCGATCGGCGGCGAGCAAAGCGCGGCATATGCGACGACGCTGCTTCAGATCGGGGTCCTGAATCAGAAGACCGGGCGCCCGGAAACGCGAGGCAACTTCGAGAAGGTTCTTGCGATCCGACGCGAATTGTTCGGCGATGAGAATGCAGACGTTGCCGAAAGCCTTTATTACCTCGCATGCGCGAACGCAGACGGAGCGCGGATGGCGGAGAGCGAGCGGATGCACCGCGCGGCACTCGCGGTGCGACGGCGGTTGCTCGGCGACGACCTGGCGGTGGCGCAGTCGCTCGACGGGCTGTCGATTTTGCTGGTTGCGGCCGGACGATATGAAGAAGCAGAGCCGTTACTGGCAGAGGCGCTGCGAATCCGGCGCGAACTGCTCGGAGCGGAGCACTTTGACGTTGCACGGACTCTGACAGAGATGGGCGAAGTCAACCTGACGTGGGGTAATTATCGCAAGGCGGAGGGGTGCTTCCGAGAGCAAGTGCGCATCTTGCGAAAGCTGTATCCGGAGGGAAGCGTCGATCTGGCATTCTCGATTTCGGACCTGGGGACGACGCTGGAGATGCTCGACCAATTCATCGAGGCGGAGGAGCTTCACCGCGAAGCGGTCGAGATGGAGATCGCGGAGAGTGGTGAGGATCGCGCGACGCTGACATTGAACAACTATGCCAAGTTTCTCCTGCGACAAGGGCGCTACGCCGAGGCGGAGCCGCTGGCCCGGCGGGTCTACCGTATGTGGCACGGCGACTCAGAGCTGGCGGAGCGGGCTCGTGGATATGCGTGCCAGAACCTGGGGATGATCCTGCTGGGAAGCGGCCGAAGCGATGAGGCGGAGGAGAAGCTGTGCGCGGCCGAGACCAATTGGCGGATGATGTTTGGGAGGACGCACCCGAAGCTGGCGATCACGCTGATTGGACTTGGGCGGGTGGCGGAGGGCCGAGGCGACTACGCGCGAGCGGTCGAGTATCTCCACGAGGCGGCCGACATTCGCGGCGAGCGCATCGGGGCGAAAAACCCGGAGACGGCGGCGACGCAGATTGAACTGGCGCGGGGGCTGCAGGAGGTAGGGCGTGCGGCGGAGGCCGTGCAACTCGGCCGGGCGGCGACGGCGACGCTGGTTGAGCGACTTGGGTCGGGGCACTCGGAAGTCGCGTACGCGCTGTCGGAGCTGGCGTGGATTCTCGCGGCGCAGGGGGAGGCGGCCGAGGCGGAGCGGATGCTGCGAGACGCGATCGTGATCGAACGCGGGCTGCCGCGAGACGGGCACCCGCAGCTTGCGACGTCTCTGGTGCGGCTGGGACAATTGCTTTGTGGGCGCGGCGCTGAAGCGGAGGGCAGGCCGCTGATCGAGGAGGCGGTTCGGATTCGCGAATTGAGGCTCGCGGCGAAAGATGCTCGAATCACCGAAGCGAGGGAAGTGCTCGCGGCCTGCCGCGGCGAAACACGCTGAAAAGCCGGGGTCAAAAAAAAAGCGCCCGCCGTCTGGCGGGCGCCGGGGGTTGCGTTATTCGAGACCGAGCCGATGCCGGGACGCCGGGTCAGGGAAAATTGACGACCATTTGTTGCACGTCGTCGCCGTTGACGAGGCCGTCGACGTTCAGGTCGCCGGCGCAGATCGGCGGGGTCACACCGATCAGGGCATCGACGAAGAGCGGCAGGTCCGTGAGCGTGATCAGGCCGTCGGCGTTGAAGTCGCCGATGACGACAACGAGGTTATATGTGGCGTCGTTGCCGCCGCAGCCGCCGTCGGCTTCGGCGTGGACCGTGATCGAATACGGCGAGCCGATGGCGGACGGAGTCGGCCAGGAGACGACGCCGGTACCCGGATCGATCGTCATGCCCGGAGGCGGCGAGCCGCCGAGGGACCAGACGTAGGGACTTGCACTGCCCGAGGCCGACGGGGCGGCCGACGTGTAGAGCGCGCCGCAGACGGCGGCGGCATCGGACGCCGTGACGGTCGGCGGGTTAGGGTTGACGAAAAGCTGATAGGACTTGGTGTCGGACCCGCAGGCACAGGACGCCTTGACATTGATGGTGTATGGCGAGCCACTCGCGAGCGGGTTGCTCCACTCGATCTTGCCGGTGCTCGAGCTAATGGTCATTCCGGCCGGCGGCGTACCGTCGAGCGACCAGGTGTAAGGCGGATTGCCGCCGGTGGCGGATTTGGTGCTCGAGACGTACGCGGTGCCGCAATCTACCGAGTCGTTCGGAATGGAATCGATGACGACTGAGTCGCCGGTGACGGTGAGCTGATAGTTCTCGCTATCGTTGCCGCAAGCGTTGCTGACGTTGACGGTGATGGTGTAGGGGGAGCCGCTGACGTTGGGCACCGGCCAGGAGATCTGGCCTGTACCGGAGTCGATCGTCATGCCGGCCGGCGGGGCGCCGCCGAGCGACCAGGAGAATGGCGGTGTTCCGGCACCCATGAGTGGCGAGAAGGAATAGGACGCACCACAGGCGGTGTTGCCGGGAGCAATGGGGTTCATCGAAGGTGCCGTGCAGGGAACGACCGGGATCACGGTACCGGCGTTGACGCTGTCGGGAAGGCCGACAACGGCTTTGAACAGGCCCAAGGTCGCGTTGCCAGACGTCGGCGCGGCATTCACGTCGAAGCGGAAGTTGTACATGGTGCCCCAGCGGAGAGCGTTGGAGTTTCCAACCGGGGATGCGTCGACCATGGTCCAGGAGACCGCGCCGCCGCTGTAAACGCCGGGCCAATCGGTGCCATCAAAGGTCACCTGTACTGTCGGCGTGCTGCCGAAGCCGTCGCCGCTGTGGTAATCAACGTCGTGGAAGCCGATGTTGGTCACAGTCAGTCCGTTCTGAACGGGGATGCTGAAGGACTTGATGCAACGATCGGAGTTCATGTTGAAGACGGCGTATTCGTAGTGATAGACGCCGCCGCCGAGGTTGGTCGCCTTCGCGGAGAGGATGACGCGGCCGGTCGTATTGCCGCTTCCGGCGGGGAAATCGATTTCAGGGGTATCGATAGCCGTCTCCGTCACACTGGCGTCGTGAACCGCCTTCCAGGCCTGAATGGCGGGCTTTTCACGAGTCGTCGAACCCGCCATGGCCGCTGTGTAATCGGGACCGGCACCGGTGATGCTGATCGGTCGATAGGAGCAGTTGTTGTTCTGGTTGTGCACCCAACCGCTTCCGGTGTTGTATGCGGCATCGTCCTGCGTGACGTATTGGCATTCGGAGTAGTACGAGGCGCCGCTGTTGAGCGTCGGATCGAGATCAGCGCCCTTGACCTGAACGCGGCGACTGATGCTTGTCAGCGCAACGCTCCCGTTGGTGGCACGGAATGGATATGGAAAAGTATAGACGCCGGTGTGGGCGTTGATGTCAAATCGGGGCCCGAGACCGCCGGTTGTCGTAAGTTGCGTCCCGTTTCGCGGAGCGGAATAGGGGTCGGAACAGCCGATGCTGAGCTCCGTCCCGCCAGGCCCGTTGCAGGTACAGCCACAAATCGCATTGTTGAGGGCGGTGAAGCCGTGCTTGCACCAGCTGATACCAACCTGCTCAAAGCGGCCGGCACCGCTGACGACTTTGTATCGATACATCGATTGAGGGATGACGGGATGCTTGTTGGTGCTTGCGACCCACTGAACACCAACGTTTCCCATGTTGCACGAATACGAAGCGAACGAGAAGGCGTCGATCGCGCCGGAATTGGTGTAATTGACGGAACCCTGGACCTGAATGTCACCGACAATGACGTCGGGACCGGTTCGTGGATTCGAGCACGCTCGGGGCATTGGATCGTCGCCATGGATATTTGGGAATTCACCCCCAGCGTAAGCGAGGTGGGCCGAGGTCTGGATACGTCCGATGACTGTTCCGGCCCATTCCGGGTGGCCGAGACCCTCGGCGAGTTTCCCAGAGATGGTGAGATCGTCGGATGCGACGGCGATCGCAGCGGTTTCTCGATCGAACTCGACCGAGGGGGCGTTGACAAGAAGGTCGGAGCTGCTCGCGGGGAGATCACCAAACGGAATCGCGAGATCGGGAATATCGACTACGACGCGACCGGCCGTGAGGCGCAGTGCAGTCGAATGACGGAGCGTGCCCTCCGCGAAGCCGACCGGCATCCCGGCCTCCGTCTTCATGACAAGGGGGATTTCGTCGGGCGAGACGTCAAGCGACACGAGGGCGCTGCCTTGAAGCGCCTCATCTCCGCCCACCGCTTCGACGGTGAGGCCGAGCCGGGCGAGCAGAGACTCGTCAAGCAGGATCTGTGTCGTGCCGTCGTGAGCCGTCCAAAGCGTCACACCCATGGAGAGTGAGGCGACAGACATGAAGCATGAAATCGCGAGACCTGCGACAAGTTTCCGGCGCATTCGACTGAGCCTCCAAAATGGTTTGATCAGGCGCCTGTCGCTTCCGATGCGCAAGCGTCGCCAAACGAGTAACGCTATCCAGCGCGAAGACGCCGACGGCCCCCTGAACGATCTGAATTGATACCCGACGGCAAGGTGAACACCACTTCGCAACGTGTAGTAACTAGTTTACCGTCCGGCGTGTCCCAAAAGCAACGGTCTGATAAGGGATTATCGCTGGAAAGCTTTGGCGTTACCGGGACTTACGGCTGTGTGTACGCACCCACCGAACACCGGATTGCACCATCGCGGCGTAGAGTTTCGGCGCAGCCGATCGAGATGATGCTAACCCCTGTATCCACTGATTTCGCGAAGTGTTGTGCAGCGATTCGATCGACTGCGGCGAAGAGACCACCGTGGGCAGGCATGAGGTAGTGTGTGCGGTCGTGCAGCCCGTTCAGGTAGTTGATGCTCTGCTCTTCGTCCGAAAGACTGGGAATTTGAACGACTTGTAATCCAGCGTCTGCCAGGAGCTTTCGCAGCGCGGCGCGGTCGGCTTCGCGACGGGCGAGCGAGCGAAGGTATGCGGCGGCGTATGCGTCGGGGCCGTCGATGTTCGAGCCGAGCGACTCAACGGCGAGGAGATCGCACGCGACGAGGAAGCGACGGAGGTTTCCGACCGGGGAATCGGTGCGGCCGGTGCTGAAGATTTCGGCGACGCTGAGCGGAAAGCGGCCGGTGTGATCGACGCGGCTGAAGACGGGGACGAGCGCGAGTTCGAGGCATTGCTGGATGCGGCCGGCCTTCAGGTGGGCACGCGCGATGGCGGCGTCGGCGGGCGAGATGATCTTTGCGCGTTCGAGGGCGGCGAGGCCGCAGTCGAAAACGGCGCGCGCGGCGGCGGATGTGTCGTTGACGAATGCGACCGCGCGGTTGTTGACGATGCGGATACTGACTTCGTAGTCGATGTGATAGGAGACGGCGGGGAGGACGACGCAGCGATCGACGCCGAACTCGACGCGGAAGGCGTCGAGCACCTGATCACGTGTGAGGCCGAGGCCGACGTTGCGGTAGATTTCGGCTTCACCGATGAGGAGCGTGCGCCGGTTTGTAGCGGGGTCTCGATAGGCGATGAGATTGCCGCCTTGAAAGAGAAGCGGCGATTGGACGACGCGATGGCCGGCGGCCGCGAAACCCTCCATGAGCAGACTATCGCCGGGGACAAAGGTGCTACCGATTTCGCCGCGGCTGGCGAAGCGCGGGACGAGGGTGACGGTTGAGCGAGACTGTCCGTTGGGCGCCGTTCCGACGACAGCGTTGTCGCGTGCCCACTGAGAAACTTCGAGCGGCTCGGCAAGGAACTTCACGCGATCGATGCCTTGCCAGTCCTTTGTCGTCGCGGCGAGGGTGCCGAGATAACGCTGTTCGATGCTCATAACGAACGTGGCTTGCGGGAGCGCGTGGAGAAGCTGGCGCGCGAGGTCAACGGAGCCGCCGTCGCGTTCGGCGAGCCAATAGTCACCGCGTGTGAGTTGGAGGCGGAGGGTCCTGAACGCCTCTTCACCTGCGTCGGAAGCAACTTGGAAGCCGGGCAATGTCTGGCGGAAACGGGCGAACGAGTCGACCACAGCGGTGATCGGCGGTCTGGTGAGAGGCGCACGAAAGTCGGGTGCGAGCGGACACACCTGTGGAAAGGCCTGCCACTGCTTCAGGCGTTCGGGCGCGAGGGAGTGCGTGGCGACGCCCAGCGAGCCCGCATTCGGGCCTGTCTCAGCCGGAGCGGAACCGGGCTGCGTGGTGACGGCGCGATCGTCGAAGACGGAACGGAAGCGCTGCTGGTAAGTGGCGCGGATGATGCGGTCGGCAACACGGCGGAGAAATGGTTCGGGCAGGGCATCGTCGGCGACGGTACGTGCGCCGACTCGCTGCGACAAGATGTTTTGCAGGACTTCGTCTTCGACGGACTGCGTTGTCGGTGCGGAGGTCGTTGTCTGGGCCGTGGCGACCGAGATCGCGATGAGCGGTACACCGAGCGCAGCAAAGAAGAAATTCACTCAGTCGATTCTACGCACGGCTGGGCAGCGAGGCACGCTCGTGAGATCCGGCGGACACTCGTCGTCGGCCGGCGAGGGCGCCGGCCGCTACGGGGCGATCAGGCGGCGGCGGGCTTTCCGCCGGGCTTGGCCATGCGCGAGGACTTGGCCTGCCACATGAGGCCGAAGAGCCAAATGACGCCGATTGCGCCGAGGACGAACTGCGGCCGCTGGACGATTTCGGCCTGGAGCTGCGGCGACTGCATCATGATCAGGGCCAGGGCGCCGCAGACGGCAATGACAGAGCCAAGAAGGCCGAGCCACATGACGGCGATGACGCTGAGGGCCCAGACTGCGAGGATGACGCCAGCGACCAGAGCGAGGGCAGGCCAGAGCCAACCCTGGAGGCCCCAACCCCGCATCGTTTCGCTGGTTTTCTCCCAGAGTTTGTTGGCGAGCTCCTTCGGGTCTTGATTCAGGTTCTGCTGCTGCTCGGCGGGCGTGACCAATTTAGGCACGGGAATCGATGTGCCGGGCTGGAGGCCGCGCAACGTGGCGGGCAGGTCACCCTTGGCGGCGACCTGATAGGCCGTTGCCGAAAGCGTGATGGCGGCGACCGATCCGACGGCAAGCCAGATGCGGTAGGTCTTCCAGGCGAGCGCGCCGATCATGATTGCGCCGATGCCGGCCGAGATCGGTCCCGGGCCACCGAACGAGAGGGCGATGCGATGGCCGGCCGCAGCGCCGACCGCGAGCCCGACAAGGCAAACGAGGCCGCGGGCGAGCTGTCCGCTGCGGAAGGCGATGAGGAGCCCGACGGCAACCGCACCGAAGCCGCCTGCGACGGTCGCGACCGATGGCTGGAGGTTGGGCGCGTAGTAGCGGATGAGCGATTGCAGCGTTTCGACCAATTCCTGGGAGGTCGGGGCGGGTGTCAACATGGCATAGTCCTCGCGTTGCGTATTGTAGATTGCAGGGCGTCGGCCGCCCAATCGGAAACGGCGCAACGCGAAACCCGGCCGGCGTTCAGGCCTAGCCGCGTGCTTCGGATTGCGATGCTATCGCTTCGCCGGTCGCCGGGGCCGAAACACGGTCGGGCCAAGTCGTTACGTTCACGTACGAGCGGTTCATGTCGATGCGGCCGGACTGGCGGTAGAGAGACTCGAGGAGTGCGACCTTCTGGGCGGCGCTGATCTCGCAGCCGGACTCTTCGCCGGGGGCACGGCCCCACCAGATGCGCGAGGCGGCCCGGTCGGTCGCAAGTTCGATCTGGGGGCGGAGCGGGTCGCGCCGGCCGCGGTGATTGTCGACGAGCACACGTCGAATCTGCGACATGAACGGGCGCGCGGTGCAGGCCTGAACGACACGAATGCCGGCGCAGACGTCGGCGGCATGCCAGGGTTCGCCGACTGGCGGGACCTCTCCGGAGACGCCTTCGACGATGACAAGCGTTGACTCGACGACCTCGTTGGACGGGTAGGCGCCAGGCAGGCGGACCCCGTCGTCGCCGACGAGGTAACAAACGCGGCCGGCCGCGCCGGGGCGGACCCAAGCCATCGGGCTGCGGTACTTGCAATGCACGGCGAGCACACCGTCGGGACGGATTTCGACTCGTTCGAGAGCGGCGATCCAGGCGACGTCGGCGGCGGCGACGCGCTCTCCGATTCGCTGCGCGAGTTGCGGATCAAGGAGGCGGTCATCAAGGGTCAGGCCACAGGATTCGGTCAGATCGGCAACGATGTGCTGGTTGGCCGGGGCGGCGAGCCAGGAAGGCAGGCCGACCCATTCGATCCGTAGCGGCTCGTGATAGCGGGGCATGGCTACCACGCGGCGCTCGAGCGCGCGCAGGCCGGCGACGACGCCGGCAAGCACGGCGAGCGCGACACCGCCTCGAACGAACACGTTGCGGAGCGTAGTCACGAGCCGCGGATCGAGATTCTCGAACCATCCGCGGACAACTGCGGCAAGTGACTTTCCCTTGCCGGATGGAGAACGCCTGCGACCCATGCTTCCATGCTCCCGAGGTCAGACTTTTCGTCGGTGGGCAGCCCGGACGAGGTCGTCGCAGAGCTGCGTCATTTCGATTCCATTTTTCGCGGCGGCCTTCGGCAGCAGCGAATGTGTCGTCAGGCCGGGCACGGTGTTGACTTCGAGGATGTACCCCGCAGAGCTGGCCGGATCGACGCGCCAATCGACGCGCGAGAAGTCGCGGCAGCCGAGCAAACGATGCGCGGCAAGACTTTGCTCCTGGATCTGCTTCAGCAGGTGGGCCGGCAGATCGATGTCGAAGCGGTATTCGGTTCGCTCGTCGCGATATTTCGCTTCGTAGTCGTAAAAGGCCCGCGGGGTGCGGATTTCGATGGGAGGGAGGGCTTTCTCGGCGAGGATGCCGACGGTCAGCTCCAGGCCGGGGATGAAATCTTCGATAAGGCACTCGCCGTAGTTTTCGATGACGGCTTCAACGGCGGGGCGCAGCTCTTCGAACGTGCGGATGATGTGGCAGTGGAGACTGCTGCCTTCCTTGGTCGGCTTGGCAACGAGCGGAAGAGACCAGCAACTGAGCGCTTCGCGGAGGTTCGTGCGGGTTGCCACCGTCCAGCGCGGCGTGGGCAGGCCGGCTTCGGCGAAGCGGGCCTTGGCGGCCGACTTGTTCATCGCGAGGGCGCAGGCCGCGGGCTCGGAGCCGGTGTAATGGAGGCCGCGGCGTTCAAGAATGGTCTGGACCGCGCCGTCCTCGCCGAATGCGCCGTGGAGGGCGACGAAGACGACGTCGACCTGGCGGGCGAGCGCGCCGAGATTGTCGGGATTGATGTCTTCGACGTAGACCTGATGGCCGGCCTGCTTGAGGGCGTCGGCGACGCATGCGCCGCTTTCGAGACTGATTTCGCGTTCGCCGCTGGGGCCGCCGGAGAGGACCGTTACGGCGAGCGCCGTCTTCGCGGATGATTTGACGCCGCGGGCCGATCCTTCGATGCGTTTTGTGGTTGCCATTTCCGTCACCTCCATGTGCGGTGGGCTGTTTACCAAATCTGAACTTCGCGCTGCAAGCGAACGCCGGCGCGGCGCTCGACGGTTTTTTCGATTTCTTCAATGAGTCGGAGCACGTCGGCCGCCTTTGCGCCGGGGCGGGTGACGACGAAGTTGGCGTGGATGGTGGAGACCTCCGCCCCACCAATGCGATGCCCCTTCATTCCGAGATCGTCGATCAGCTTGCCGGCCGAGACGCCGTTGCCGGGATTCTTGAAGATGCAGCCGGCGCTGCAGTCTTCGAGCGGGGGCTGGACCTGACTCTTGTAGAGCCAGATTTCGCGGAAGCGATCCTGCAAGGCCTTTGGGTCGGTCGGTGTGAGCTTGAACCTGGCCGAGACGACGAGATCGTCGCCGAGGTCGGAATGGCGGTAGCTAAAGCGAAGGTCGTCGCGGGTTCGCTCGACGATGAGACCCGCGGAGGTCACGACGGTCGCGCGATCGAGACTTGCGGCCAGCTCGCCGAAGCGGCCCCCGCAGTTCATGCGGATGCCGCCGCCGACGGTGCCGGGGATGCCGGCGAGGACCTCGAGGCCTGCAAAACCCGACTGGACGGAGCCGCGGACGAGTTTTGTCAGGTGGGCGCCGCCGCCGGCTTCGATGGCGGTGCAGTTGGCATTGATGCGCTGGAAGTGGGGGTGATTCAGGCGGATGACGACGCCGGGGACGCCTTCGTCACGAATGAGCAGATTTGCGCCGAGGCCGAGGACGCGCACGGGAGTGTTGGACTCGCGGCAGCGATGGAGGACGACGGCGAGGTCTTCTTCGTTTTTCGGTTCGACGAGCCATTCGGCCGGACCGCCGAGCCGGAACCACGTGAGCGGCGCGAGGGCGGCGTTCGGCGTTGCGATTTCAGGCAAGTCGGTCAATAAGCTCATCGGAAACTTTCCAGATGTCGCCGGCACCCATGGTGACAATGAGGTCGCCTTGCCGAACACCCTGCCGGACGTGGGCGACGATCGATTCGAAGTCGGGGAGATAGATGGCGTCGCCGCCGTTGGCTCGGACGCGCTCGACCAAGTCCGAGCTGCAGATGGCGTCGCGCTCGGCGGCGCTGTCGCGGACGAAGTAGATGTCGGGGACGATCAGTTGATCGGCGGCACCGAAGCTACGGGCGAAATCGTTCAGCAAGAAGCGGGTGCGCGAGTGCTGGTGCGGCTGGAAGATGACCCACAGCCGACGGCCGGGGTGACGTTCGCGGACGGCCCGCAGGGTGACCTGGATTTCGGTCGGATGGTGCCCATAGTCGTCGTAGACATCGATGCCGCGGACGGCGCCGCAGTGCGTTAGACGACGCTCGGCGCCGCTGAACTCGCGGAGGGCGGTGGCGATTGCTTCTGGCGGAACGCCGGCCCGGGTTGTGAGGGCGGTCGCGACAAGCGCGTTGCCGACCTGGTGGCGGCCGGGCAGGTTTTCGAGATCGATGCGGGCGAACTCGCGGCCGGACTTCAGGACGGTGAAGCGATAGCAGCCGCGGGTGGCGCTGACGTTGGCGGCGGACCAGGTTGATTCGCGGTCGAAGCCGAATGTCTCAACCGGGCAGCGCAGTCCTTCGATTGCGGCGGCGACGGCGCGGTCGGAGCCGTTGGCGATCAGGCAGCCGTCGCTCGGAACGCGGCCGGCGAAAGCTTTGAAAGCTTCGATAATTGCCGAGAGGTTGGCGAAGTAGTCGAGGTGGTCTTCCTCGATGTTGAGGATCGCGGCGAAGTGCGGGCGGTAATTGAGGAACGAGCACTCGAACTCGCAGGCCTCAACGACGAAGTGCTGGCCGCTGCCGACACCGCAGCTTCCGTGAAGCTGGCGTACGCCGGCGCCGACGACGAAGGTCGGATCCAGGCGGGCCTGCTGGAGGATGTATGCGACCATCGCGGTGGTCGTACTCTTGCCGTGCGTGCCGGCGACGGCGATGCCGGTGCGGAGGGCCATGACGTCGCCGAGCATTTCGGCGTAGCGGCGAACGGTCAGGCCGCGGCGGCGGGCTTCAGCGAGTTCGGGATTCTCATCCTTGATGGCGGCCGAATAGACGACGATGTCGCAGGGGTCGGGAATGTTCTGGGGGGCCTGGCCGACGATGATCGTCGCGCCACGCGTTGTGAGCTCGCTGGTTTCGCGGCTTGAGCTGCGGTCGGAACCGCTGACTCGCGCGCCGCACTGGATGAGGACACCGGCGAGGCCGCGCATTCCGCAGCCGCCGACGCCGATCAGGTGGATGCGCTTGCCGGCGTAGGGCGAAGACCAGTGCGAACCGCCGAGGCCGCGCAGACTGGTCGTTGAATCGTCGAGCAAGATGGGTGAAGTCGTGTCGGTCAGCCGTGAAGAAGACGTCACCGCGTTTGTCTCATACATGACGCGCGAACCTCCGTGTCGCGGCCGACAAGACGGGTCTCTCCTCTCCCGATGGAAGGATGACTTCGCCCCCGGATGCTAGCGGCAACGGCACGCGACGCAAGCGCAACGGGCTGCGTGCAAGGCCAGTCGGCAGCGATGGGAAGCGTTCCCGGAGCGCCGGGAGCGATCTGGGCCGCTTCGAACTGTATCGGGCCGACATCGGAGAAATCTTGAGGGCGCGGGGCCGACGGTGCGATGAGTCGCCGGACCCTGCCGTCCGGATAATTCACTGCGGAATTCCGCCCATTGAGAGCAATCGCAGGGCGATTCGATGGGCGGCGTCGGCGCGGCCGAGACCTCGCGCAGCCGCGCTCATGCGGCTGCGCCGGTCGTCGGTGCTCATGAGCGGCCCGAGCGTTTCGCGTAATGCGGCAGCGTTGCCGGTGGGGTCCTTTCGGTCGTCGATGATCACTGCGGCTCCGGCTCGCACGAGGACGGCGGCGTTGTCGCGCTGATGCTGCTTGCGATCGTAGGGATAGGGGATGAGGACCGACGCGACGCCGCGTGCGGTCAGCTCTGCGAGCGTGGAGGCCCCTGCCCGAGAGATCGCCAAATCCGATGCGGCAAGGGCCTCGGGCATGGCCTCGGTGTATGCCATCACGCGGGCGTCAGTTCCGGCGGTCGAATAGGCATCGCGCACTGCCTCGAAATCGGCTTTGCCGGTGACGTGGATCAACTGCCAGCAGGGGGACTGCTTCCAGAAGTCGCGTAGTTCGAGGCAGGCGAGGTTGATCGAGCGGGCACCCTGCGAGGCACCGGTCACGAGGAGCGTCCGCTTGGCGGGGTCGAGCTTGAAGGCCGCCCTCCCCTGCTCGGCGGTGCCGGCGGTGACGGCCGGCCTTACGGGGCAGCCGGTGACGGCGATCGTTGCGGGTGAGCCGGCGAATTCGCGCGCCGTGTCCTCCCATTGCACGAAAATTTCGCGGACGTGGCGAGCGAGGCGGCGGTTGGCGCGGCCGGGGACGGCGTCGGGGTTGAAAAGTGCTGTGGGGATGTCGAGCGCGGCGGCTGCGACCACCGGCGGGGCAGCGGCGTAGCCGCCCAATCCGAGCACGACGGCGGGCCGTCGCTGCCGGAAGCGCGCTTTTGCCGCGGCGACGGATGATCGCCATGCGAGCAGGAATCCGGGCCAGTGCCAGGGCTTGGCGGGAAACGGATGGACGGCCTGAGGCACAAGTTCGTATCCACGCGGGGCGACGACTTCGCGGTCGATCGGGCGCTGGGTGCCGAAGACGGCAATCTCAACGGATGGCGTGAGGCGCTGAATTGCCTCGGCGACGGCGAGACCGGGATAGAGGTGACCGCCGGTGCCTCCGCCGGCGAGGACAAGCCAGGGGCGGGACATCAGCGGCGGGTCCTGAGTGGCAGATTCGGGCGACGGCGGGCGGCGTTGATGAGGATGCCGATGAGCGCGCCGAGAAAGACCACGCCGGACCCCCCAGCCGAAACGAGCGGGAGGGAGATTCCCTTGGTCGGGACGGAGACGGTGACGACGGCGATGTTCATCGCGGCCTGCATGCCTATCAGGAGCGTTGCACCAAACGCGAGTAGGCGGGCCATGGGATCGATCGAGGATGCGGTCGCTCGCCAGCCCTGCCAGACGAAGACGAAGAAGAGCCCGATGACGGCGATGCCGCCGATGAGACCGAGTTCTTCGCAGATGATGGCGAAAATGAAGTCGGTGCGGGCCTCGGGGAGATATCCGTACTTTTGAACGCCGTTACCGAGGCCGAGGCCCCACCAGCCGCCGGAGGCGATAGTCATGAGGGATTGAACCTGGTGGTAGCCCTTACCGAGGGGGTCGTCCCAGATGTTCAGGAACCCGGTGAGGCGGTTCATGCGGTAGGGCTCGCAGATGACGAGGTAGACCATTCCCGCGACGCCGGGCAGGGCGCAGATAGCCATTTGCCACCAGCGTGCACCGCCAGCGAGAAGCATGGAGGCGCCGACGCAGGCGAGCATTGCGGCGGTGCCGAAGTCTTCTTTCCCGACGAGACCCGCGAGAACCGCTACGACGGCCATGCCCGGCAGGAGCCCTTTCCAGAATGACTTCATCTTGTCGCCGCGGCTGTCGACGAAGGCCGCGGTGAAAATGACGATTGCGAGCTTGGCGATTTCGGACGGCTGGAAGCCCATGCCGTACTGGGCTGGGCCGATGGAGAGCCAGCGTCGGGCGCCGTTGCGTTCGGAGCCAATGCCCGGGACCAGGACGGCTGCACAGAGACCGACCGCGGCGACGAGCAGCAGGATTGCGGGCTGCCAGAATGCCTGGGGCCGAAGACGCCACATTGCGTAGGGCGTCATGGAGACGATCAACAGCACGAGCAGCGCGAGCATCGTGAAGAGGGATTGGCGCACTGCCGGATTCTTGAGCGGCGCGGCGAGAAGCGGTGCGGAGGTGAGACTCACGGTCGTCGAGAAGACCATGACGACCCCCATCGACATGAGGGCCGCGGTGACGACGGCGAGTGTCGTGCTGGCGCGCGTCGGTTGTGTTGCTTCGATGACCATGCGTGTGCTACCGCAGTTTGGCCGTGGCGATGGCCGCGGTCGCAAAAAGCGCGGCGACGAGCCAGAAGCGCGTTACGACCTGTGTTTCGGTCCAGCCGCCCAGGTGGAAATGATGGTGAATCGGGGCGACGCGAAAAATGCGCTTTCCGCCGGTGTACTTGAAGTAGCCGACCTGGAGGATGACCGAGAGGGCCTCGATGACAAAAACGCCGCCGACGATGAAGAGCAATAACTCGTGGCGGATGACGATGGCGACGTAGCCGATCAGGCCGCCGAGGGGCAGCGAGCCGGTGTCGCCCATGAAGACCTGGGCGGGGTGGCAGTTGTACCAGAGGAAGCCGAGGCAGGCGCCGGTCATGGCGCCGCAGAGGACCGAGAGTTCGCCCGACCCTGCCACGCGCGGCAGGAGCAGGTAGGCGGCCCAGTCTTCGTTACCGACGATGGCGGACATGATCATGAATACGACCGTACACATCGCCACGCAGCCGGCGGCGAGACCATCCATTCCATCGGTCA
>CAZONT010000082.1:0-18074 GCA_964581285.1 uncultured Planctomycetaceae bacterium
CCTCCTCGTCCCGCTCTTCTCCCGCTGGTATCCCAACACCGCCGACTGGGCGCTCGTTCTTCCCCCCATGACCCTCGTCATCTTCGGAGTCATCGTCGGCCTCGGCATCACCGCCGTCCGCCACCGCACCGACCTCTCGACTGACACCGTCATCGGCGTCTTTTTCGCCGCCGTCATCGCCCTCGGCATCGCCGTCATCTCGCGCTGGCGCCTTCGCGGCGACTTTGAGCGCTACCTTTACGGCTACATCGTCACGGCGACGCGCACCGATGTCATCGTTACCGCCGTGCTCGCCCTCGTCGTCCTGCTCTTTTTCGCCGTGGGCTACAACCAGCTCATGCTCATCGGCCTGAATGAATCGCTCTCCCGCAGTCGCGGCATCGCCACCCGCGCCTACGAATACGTCTTCGCCGCCCTGCTGGCGCTCGTCGTGACCCTGAGCATCCGCACGATCGGCCTGCTCCTCGTGACCGCCATGCTCGTCGTCCCCGCCGCCGCCGCACGAAACCTCGCCCGCTCCGCCGGCGGCATGTTCTGGTGGGCCGTGCTACTGGGTCTTCTGAGCGGCGTTGTCGGCCTGATCCTCTCCTACTACGCCGACACCTCCGCCGGAGCGACCATCATCCTGCTGGCCGCTGCGGCGTTCGTCGCGTCGATGTTCGTTCGCGGTCGACGTGCCGGTCAGTCGTCGGATCAGCGTGGAAATGTGCGCGCAAAATAAGTGCGCATGGCCGTCCGCATCAGCGCCAGATCGAAATCACTGCTTGCTAGCGCCGGATCCAATGCTTACCACAGCGCCCCCCCGTCATACCGCCCCAGCGCCACCTCCAGCGCCTTCATCATCTCCCCCACCGTGCAATACGCCTTCGACGCCTCGATCAGCGCCGGCATCACGTTCTTCCCCGACTTCGCATCCGCCGTGATCCGCGACAATGCCGCGCCGGCCAGCTTCGCATCACGCTTCGTCTTCACGGCCTTCAGCGTCCCCGCCTGCTCCACTTCGATCTCCTGCCCGATCTGCAGGATGTCCACCGGCGGCCCATCGTCCTCGGTGAAATCATTCACCCCGACAATGACCTTGTCCTTCCGCTCGACCGCCTGGCTGTATCGAAACGCGGCATCAGCGATCTCTCGTCTCACGTATCCCGATTCGATCGCCGCCTCCATTCCGCCCATCTCATCGATCCGCCGGATGTACTCGGCCGCCTCCGCCTCCAGCTCGCTCGTCAGCTTCTCGAGCAGGTAGCTCCCGCCCAGCGGATCGACCACGCTCGTCACGCCGGTCTCGTACGCACAAATCTGTTGCGTTCGCAGCGCCACCGTTACCGCATGCTCGCTCGGCAGCGCCAGCGTCTCGTCCATGCTGTTCGTGTGCAGACTCTGGCATCCGCCCAGCACAGCTGCCATCGCCTGGTACGCCACCCGCACGATATTGTTGTGCACCTGCTTGCCGTACAGACTGCATCCGGCCGTCTGGGCGTGGAACCGCAGCCAGCACGAGCGATCGTTCTTCGCCCCGAACCGATCGCGCATGTAGTTGGCCCACAGTCGCCGCGCGGCCCGATACTTGGCGATCTCCTCAAAGAAGTCATTATGCGCGTTGAAAAAGAACGACAGTCGCGGCGCGAAAGTATCGACATCCATTCCCCGCTCGACGCACGCCTGCACGTAGTGGAGGCCGTCACCCAACGTGAATGCTAACTCCTGCCCGGCCGTGCTCCCCGCCTCGCGAATGTGATACCCGCTGATCGACACCGGGTTGTACTGCGGCAGTTCCTTCGCGCAAAACTCGATCGTGTCCACGACCAGCTTCACCGACTCGTGCGGCGGAAAGTAAAACTCGTTCTGCGCATGAAACTCCTTCAGAATGTCATTCTGGCACGTTCCCCGAAGCTGATCGCGCGGCACCCCCTGCTTGTCGCCCGTGGCAATGTAGAACGCCAGCAGAATCGCAGCCGGCGCGTTGATCGTCATCGAGACGCTCACGTCGTCCAGCTTGATCCCGCCAAAGAGCGTTTCGAAATCCGCCAGCGTGTCGATCGCCACGCCGCACCGCCCGACCTCGCCCAGCGAAAGCGGGTCGTCGCTGTCGCGCCCCATCAGCGTCGGCAGGTCGAAGGCTGTCGAGAGCCCCGTTTGCCCGCGCGACAGCAGAAACTTGAATCGCTCATTCGTCTGCCGCGCCGCCCCGAACCCGGCAAACTGCCGCATCGTCCAGAGCTTGCCGCGATACAGATCGGCATGCACTCCGCGCGTAAACGGAAACCGCCCCGGCTCGCCAATGTCATCAACCGCATCGATCTCCAGCGTATCCTGCGGCCCATAGCAAACCTTCAGCGCCCGCCCGGAGATGGTCGTATTCGGGCCGATCTCACCGCGCTGAATGGATTGATCTCGGTCGATAGTTTCAGCCATGCATAAGCTCCAAATCTGAGGCGTATTCTACCACGGGTCGCGATCACCGCAGCCTCAGCGCATTGCGAAAAAATCTCCGATTCGATTGTTCGCTGATCCCCCGATTCGATACAATGTTCCCGAAAGCCCAGAACTACGACACAAGTTTGATCCGGGGACAACAATGCACGCTCTTCAACCTGCAAGGCCCATCGCGCAATTGCGTCACGCACGGGGCGCGGTACTCATCGTCCTCAGTTTCTCAACCGCACTCGCCTCAGCCAATGTCTTCAACATGCCACCCGGCCTGACAAGTCTTTCTCTTGTGCAAATCGGCAACGCCGGAAACATCGGCGAACCCTGCGGGTCCAGCGTCGGCGGGACCGGTCCTGGCCGTACGTGCGGAGCGGTTGCGTACGACTACAGCATCGGCAAATTCGAGATTACAGCAGGCCAGTACACCGAATTTCTGAACGCCGTCGCTCGGACCGATACCTACGGCCTGTACGACTCGCGGATGGGAGACACGGCAACGTGGTGGGGCGCAAACATCCAACGCATCGGCATTCCCGGAAGCTACAGTTACGGCGTCGCATCGCAATGGGCAAATCGCCCCGTGAACTACCTTCACTGGGGAGACGCAGCACGCTTCACAAACTGGCTCACTAACGGACAACCATCCGGCTTGCAGAGCGTCTCCACGACCGAGGACGGTTCCTACTTCTTGAACGGCGCAATCTCGGACGCATCGCTGCTCACAATTTCCAGAAAGCCCGGAGCGGCGTTTGTACTTCCCACCGAGGACGAATGGTACAAAGCAGCGTACCACCGCAACGATGTGACCGGCGCGTTCTGGGACTTTCCGACGAAGTCAAACCTTACGCCGAGCAACGACCTGCTCAATCCCGACCCAGGAAACAATGCCAACTTTGATCAGTCGGGAATGACCCTTGGTGCCCCCTTCTACCGCACCACGGTCGGCGACTTTGAGAATTCGTCGAGTGCGTATGGAACATTCGACCAGGGCGGAAACGTTTGGGAGTGGACCGAAGCTGTAGTCTTCGGCGCCTACCGCGGACTCGGCGGCGGCTCGTTTGGATTTGACAACAGCTACCTGTTCGCCGCGAACCGCTACTACAACGTCCCGACCAGCGAAACGACCTACTTCGGCTTCCGAATTGCCCTCGTGCCGGATCCGTCGACGCTGGCGATCATGCTGTTGGCCTCACCGTGGGTACTCAGTAGCGGCCGTCGAATCCGGTAACGGTTCCGCCTCAACGCGAACCCGCAGCCCAACTCGCCTTCCGCTTCTCCAAAAACGCCTTGCACCCCTCGCGCCCCTCCGTGCTCGCAAACACTTCCGCGAAGGCCGCCGTCTCGTTCGCCTGCCCCGCCGCCAGCAGCGCCTTCTCCGTCGCCGTTATGACGCGCTTCGCCAGCCGCACCGCCATCGGCCCGTTCGCCAGCACCTGCCCCGCCATCGCATCGACGGTCGCCGCAAGCTGCTCCGCATCCACAGTCTCATTCACCAGTCCAATCTCAACCGCCGTCTTCGCCTCCAGCGCCGCCCCGGTGAACACCAGCCGTTTCGCCCGCGCCGGTCCAACCAGCAGCAACGCCCGCTGCGTACCCGCCCACCCGGGGATCAGCCCGAGCTTCACTTCCGGCAATCCGATCTTCGCCGCCGCCGACATCACGCGCAGGTCACACGCCAGCGCGACCTCGCACCCGCCGCCCATCGTCGCCCCGTTGATCGCGGCGATCGTTACCGCCTGCTCGAAGTTCGCCAGCTTGTCGAACACCCGCTTGCCCAGCTCTGCGAACGATCGCCCCGCATCCGCCGGCGCCTTTGACATCTCCTCGATGTCCGCCCCGGCCAGGAACGTCTTCCCCGCCCCCGTTAGTACGAGGACCCGCACCGACGTGTCGCGCGCCGCTTCATCCAACCGCTGTTCCAGCAGCTTCAAGAACGGCGTCGAAATAACATTGACACCCTTCTCATCCCGAAACGTAAGCCGTCCGATGCCACCTGCCGCCGAAAACTCAATCTGCGTGCTCATATCGCATTACGCCTTCGAATAATCGTAGAAACCGCGCCCACTCTTCCGACCCATGTATCCGGCATCGACCATCTTCCGCAGAAGCGGACACGGCCGGAACTTCGGATCACCCAGGTCGCGGTGCAACACCTCGAGAATGTTCAAACACACGTCGACTCCGATGAAATCCGCCAGCGTCAGCGGCCCCATTGGAAAGTTGCACCCCAGCTTCATGATCTCGTCGATGTTCTTCTCGCTCGCCACGCCCTCCATCAGCGCAAACGCCGCCTCGTTGATCATCGGCATCAGCACGCGATTGCTCACGAACCCCGGCATGTCGTTGCATCGCAGCGGCGTCTTGCCCATCCGCTTTGCCAGGGCTTCGATCGTCTCGCACGTTGCATCATCCGTCGCCAGACCGCGAATCACCTCGACCAGCGCCATGATCGGCACCGGGTTGAAAAAGTGCATCCCGATGAACTTCGCCGGCCGGTCCGTCGCCGCCGCCAGTTTCGTAATGCTGATGCTCGACGTATTGCTCGCGAACAGCGCGTCCGGCCGCAGGCGCGGCATGACCTGCTTGTACAAGGCCGCCTTGGCCTCAAAATTCTCGTAGATCGCCTCGATGACCAGCCCGACATCCCCCCACTTCACCGCGTCCAGACTCTCGCAAACGACGAGATTGCCCTTCACCCCCGCCGCCTGCGCCGCCGTCAGCTTCCCTTTCTCCGCCAGCTTCGCCGCACTCTTCTCAATCTCCCCCATCGCCGTCCGCAATTGCGCCGCCGAAGCATCATTCAAATACGTCTTGAGTCCGCTCGTCGCCGCGATCTGCGCGATGCCCCGCCCCATCGTCCCGCTGCCAAGCACCAGAACCGCATCAACTGACATGGTGATGAACACTCCTTCCCGAGATGCCGACGACCGCCCGCATTATATCGCCGCGTGCGTTCTGCGGGAGTCCGCCGCATCCTTTGGCGAACTTCGCAACGTCCCGTATCATGCGACGCGAGTCGCAATTCGTGGAGCGGGAGCATCGAATGCAGGAGTTCCGACAAAACCCCCTCACCGGCCAGTGGGTCATCATCTCGCCCGCCCGCGCTCAGCGTCCGCAACCCGCGCGCGAGTCCATCGCATCTGCCCCCAGCCACGACGCCGCTTGCCCCTTCTGCCCCGGCAACGAACGCGAAACGCCGCCCGAACTATTCGCCTTCCGCTTCGACAAGAGCCAGCCCGATGCCCCCGGCTGGTCCGTCCGCGTCATTCCGAACAAGTTCCCCGCTACGCGACTCGATGCGCTAGAGGTCCCGACGCCGGAATCCATCGCCTTCGCCCCGAAGGAGCAGGCGGCCCTGCTGCACAAGGCCGACAGCAAGCTCTGCGAAGCGCAACCCGCCGTCGGCCAGCACGAAGTGCTCATCGACGCCCCCGCCCACGACATCCACTTCGCCGATCAGGGCGACCGCCAGGCCACCCTCATCCTGGACGCCCTGCGTCACCGCTTCCGCATGCTCATCCAGGCCCGCGACGTCAAGTTCGTCAGTCTCTTCAAGAACCACGGCCGCGCCGCCGGCGCCAGCAACGACCACCCTCACTTCCAGATACTCGCGACCGCCATCGTCCCCCCAACGGCGCTGACGGTGCTTTCCCGCATGGAATCATTCAACAAGGAATACGGCCGCCCGCTCTTCGACGTGATGCTCGAAGAGGAGCTCGAAGTGAATCGCCGCGTCATCGCCGCCAATGACGAGTTCGTTGCCCTCGCCCCCTGGGCTTCGCAAGCCCCCTTCGAAACCTGGATCGTCCCGCGCGAGCCGCTCCCCTTCTTCAGCGATCTCACCGACGAGCAGCTTCCCCTGCTTGCGACCATGCTCCGCGACACGCTTCAGCGCCTGAACAACCGCCTCGCCAATCCCGCCTACAACCTCATCATCCACAGCGGCCCGCGTATGCTTCGTGCCCAGGACCACTTCCGTTGCTTTGTGCAGATCCTCCCCCGCCTCGGCGGCCCGGCCGGCTTCGAGCTGGCCACCAACACCTTCATCAACCCGATCCCCCCTGAGGACGTCCCGGCTGCCCTGCGCCCCGGCTAATCACTCCCACAAGTCGACGCCAAATATCGACTCACTATTCTCGCGGTATCATGCGCCGAATTATCAAGGCAACCGGAGGGTACAAAATGAAAAAGCAAGCGCAATTGGCCGCCGCAGCTCTATGCCTGCTGACTATTCAGTCGGTGTCGAGCGCCGATCTCATCTGGGACAACGGCGCGTTCATCAACAGCGGCGTTGCTCTCTCGATTGGTTGGAACCAGTCCGTAGCGCCGCCCTATCGCTTCGCCATGACCGACGACTTCGTCCTTACCAGCCCCGCGATCCTGTCATCGTTCACCGCCTACGGCCATATGGCCGGCAACAACATCAATCAGCCGCAAGTCATTGCCATGTACGTCCGCATCCTCGCTGACAACGCCGGCCAGCCCGGGGCACAGATCCTGGGTGATTTCGCGACCGGGCTGCCCTTCACCGAGGTTTACACCGGCGTCAACTACGCCAACAACGCGAACAACCCGATTTACAAACTGTCCGCGACGCTGCCGAATTGGTTGCTCTGCCCGGGTCGCTACTGGGTTCAGTACAACGTCGATAACAGCGACATTCGTCCGTCGACCGGCGAATCCAACGCGAACTTCTTCTCGACCCTCGTCCAACCCCCGCCCCCGACGCCGACCGGCTGGCACTACAGCGTGCTACAGAACCAATACTTCAGCCTTCAGGAAAACGGTCCTCCGTTCACCATCGAAGGCTCCGTCTTTCCCGCCTGTTCCCATCTCGGAGACTTCGACAGCGACAGCGACTGCACCGGCGCCGACATCCAGCCGTTCGTCGCGGCTCTCATTTCCGGCAGCTTGAACACGTGCGCCGACTTTGATGGCAACTGCGTGCTGAACATCCTCGACGTGTCCGCGTTTGTCGCCTGCCTGCTGAGCTGAACCCGACCAGCGCGCATCTCACGACTGGAACACGCTCAGCCGCGGAAGATGCGACGGGCCGTAGAATTCAGTTCTTGGCCGCGTACTTCCCCAGGAATTCGCGCATCAGCGTGGCGATTTCGTCGCCGTTGGTCTCCAGCGCAAAGTGCCCCGCGTCCAGCAGGTGATAGTCGACCCGCTTCAGGTCGCGCTTGTATGGCTCCGCCCCGGCGGCCGGAAAAATCTTGTCGTTCTTCCCCCACACGATCAGCATTGGCGGCTGATTCTTGCGGAAATACTCCTGCCACTTCGGGTAGAGCGGCGGGTTGCTGCCATAGCTGAGGAACAAGTCGAGTTGAATCTCGTCGTTCCCTTTGCGATCCAGCAAAAACTGGTCGTGGGCGGCGCCGTCCGGGCTGACCAGTTCGGCATCCTTCACGCCGTCGGTGTACTGCCACCGCGTCGCGTCGTAGGTCAGGAGATTGCGAATGGCATCGCGCTTCGCCTGGCTTTTCGGTTCCTTCCAATACGCCTTGATCGGCTTCCAGAAGTCATTGTCCAGACCCTCGTCATACGCATTCCCATTCTGCACCACGATTGCCGTGATGCGCTCCGGGTGCTTGACCGCCAGCCGGTATCCAATGGGCGCACCGTAGTCCTGCACGTAAAGCGCGTACTTCGTCAGCCCGATCTTCTCGGTAAACGCATCGATCACCTTCGCCAGGTTGTCGAACGTGTACTCGAACTTGTCGTGCGGCGGCATCGAGCTGTGGCCGAAGCCCGGATAGTCGGGTGCGACCACGTGAAACCGGTCTGCCAGAGCGGGGATCAAATTGCGGAACATCTGCGAGCTGGTCGGAAAGCCGTGCAGCAGCAGGATGGTCGGGGCATCCTTCGGCCCTGCTTCGCGGTAGAAGATGTCAACATCGCCGACCTTCACCGTTTTGTGTCGCACCTTCGTCGCTTCATCGGCCGAGGCCGATCGCTGTGGCGCGAGGAGGAACCAAGTCACCGCCAGAAGGGCAAACGTCGACTTCCAGTTCATCGTGCGAGTCATTGCTTCTCCTCTAAGGGGTTCGATGCATCAGGATCACTTGACTTCCGGAATGCCCGGATGATCGAGCGGTCGCGGACCGGGCGCCGGCCAGAAGAATCGCCGCTCGCTTTCAGGAATGTCGACGTCGTTGATGCTCGACTCCCGTCGCCGCATCAGTCCGCGATCGTCGAATTCCCACAACTCGTTTCCATAGCTGCGATGCCAGTTACCGACGGCGTCATGCCACTCGTACTGATACCGCACCGCAATCCGGTCGCCGGTAAACGCCCACAGCGCCTTGACCAGCCGGTATTCGAGTTCGCGAGCCCATTTGCCCGCCAGGAATTTCCGAATTTGATCGCGGCCGACGACGAACTCGCTCCGGTTGCGCCACACCGAATCCTCGGTGTAGGCCAGTGAGACGCGATCCGGATCGCGCGAGTTCCAGCCGTCCTCCGCCAGCCGCACTTTCTGCGTGGCCGACTCGAGCGTAAACGGCGGCGCGATCACCGCCGGTGCATTCGTTTTCGTTTGACCGGGATTCATCGATCAATCTCCCGAGTCTCGGGGCGTCGTCCGCGACAGCCCGCTACGCCGTCATCGAGAGCACGACCCGAAACCGCGCCTTGCCGCTCATCATGCGCTCGAACGCCTCGGCCGCCTTGGCCAGCGGATAGACCTCGTTCATCGAACGCACACCGGACCGCGCACTGAATGCCAGCGTGTCTTGCGAGTCGATCGAGGTTCCCGAGTACCAGCCCTTGATCGAACGATTTCCCATTAGCAGCAGCAGTGGCGACACCTGCATCGACTCAACCGCTCCGACGACCACCATCGTCCCATTCACCGCCAGGCCGCCCTGCACGGCGCTCATCGCGTCGCCGCTGGTCGCAGTCGCAAGGATGACGTTCGCCCCGCCCAACTCCTGCAACGCGGCCGCCGGATCTTGAGTTGTATTGTCGACATAGACCGCCGCGCCCAGTTTGCGGGCCAGCGCCTCTTTGTCCTTCTCGCGGGCAATCGCCACGGTGTGGAAGCCCATCCGTGCGGCATATTGAACCGCCAGATGCCCGAGTCCTCCCAGCCCGACAATCGCCACGACGTCGCCCGGCCGCGCGCCGCTGTTCCGCAGCGCGTTGAATGTTGTGAGTCCGGCGCACATCAGCGGCGCGGCATCAATCGCCGGCAGTTCCTCCGGCATCAACGCGACCGCACTCGCCGGCGCGATGACGTACTCGGCATAGCCGCCGTCAAAGCTGATTCCCGTGACTTGTCCCGTCTCGCACGCAAACAGGTCGCCGCGGCGACAGTGGCGGCAGTGCCCGCAATACCCGCCGTTCCAGCCGACGCCGACCTTCTGCCCCGGTTTCCATTGAACGACGTCGCTGCCGACCGCATCGATCCGTCCGGCGATCTCATGCCCCGGCACGCGCGGAAAGCTGACGCCGAACTTGCCCTCGACCGTCAGCGAGTCCGAGTGACAGACTCCGCACGCTTCGACCCGGATTCGAACGCTGCCCGGACCCGGCGCTTTCAGTTCTCGTTCGACAAGTTCCAGCTTACCGCGGCCGCTGACCTGCACGGCGCGATACGTATTCGTCTTCATTCCGTTCTCCTTCCCGTTCACGCCTCGGGCTGGCTCATGGCCTTTGCGGCCTCATCCGACGTCAGCACCGCGTTCGCCAGAAACTTGTAGTTGACGACTGCAGACTTGTATCCGTCTCCCAGTTCCGGATGTCGCGGCCCGGCCGTCGCATCCTTTACGACCGCCACTTCGAATCCCTGTTCCAGCAGCTCGCGCAAATGACTCTCGACGCAGAGATTTGCCAGCATGCCGCAGAGGATAATCCGGTTGATGCCCCGCTTGCGGAGCTGAAACACCAAATCGTTTGTCTGTGGTCCCCACATCTTGTGCGGGCTGACCACGATCGTCTTGCCGTCCTCGATGAATGGCTTATAGCGTTCGAGCCAGTCGGCCCCCGAACCCTTGAAGCCGTCGAGCCGAAGCGGGTCGGGTCGGTAGAATTCCTTGCCATCCAGCATCATCTTCTCGACCGCTCCGCCGTACTGCCATGCTTGATCCGAAGGGTACAGATAGTGCGGCGACACAAAGACCGCGAACCCGTGCGTTTTCGCGGCCGAGAATACGCGCTCAATGTTCACAATCGTGTTGTTTTCCCGGATGCTCTCTCCCACGAGGCCCCACGAGACACCCTTCTCGCTCAGGACGTCGTTCTGCGGATCGATGACCACAACCGCGGTGTCATGTCGGGTCATTCTCATTTTTCGATTCCTTAAGCCCTCGATTGCCGGTCATGGGCAAACGAATAAGTCCTGTTTTGTTCGTGCCACTCCCGGTTTGCGGGGTTGACCTCGCCCTCCCGGTTCATGTGACGGCGATACTCACGGCCCGGCTGCCGATAGAAAAAATGCATCAACGGGCTGTTGGCCACGAATGGAACGATCCCGTCCGCCTCGTATCGAAAGCTCTTGAGACTTCCGATCCAGACCAGCACGACGACGAGCCCGAATCGAGTTACGACGATTCCCGCCCATTCCAGTCCGGCAGCTGACTCGCACACTTTCCGGAGCACATCCATTCGGGTATTCGTCAATTCGATCCGCAGAAGGATGTCCGCGTCGCGGCCAACGTCAACGGCGGCTGCTGGGTGTTTACCGATCTCGTCGCGCCAAACAAAACAGGATGGACCGATCAGCGGCGATTCTAGCGCGGAGGATTCAAACATCCACGATTCCCAGTGACCGGCGTCTTAGCCCTCGTCCCACGTTCGAGCGCGAGGCGACTGAAGACCGCGACTTGACGAGAACCACTCGTTCGCTCGGCGCGCGGCGCCGGCCGGACCGACGCTCGGCCGACGCAGCCAAGGGCGTGTTTTCTTCCTGTCTGCGCACGACTTAGCGGATCGGCTTGGATCCGACAGCCCCCGATGGACGATCGACTCGCCGCGCCGACCTCACGATTTTGACTTCATTAGCGCGCGGGCGGAATTCCTCGGCGGCGGCGCGCCTCGTTACAATCCGGTCGTCGGAAGCTTTCCACTCGAACGGAGGCGCTATGCAATCCGAACCTCTTCCAGGCTCGCCCAATCCCAGCCGCCGGGAATTCCTCTCAACGACAGGTAGCGTCGCAGCCGTGGCCGCGTTTGCCGCGACGCACCCGGATAGCATCGCCGGACCGCCCGGTTCATCCGCGGACGGCCCGACAATCGAGGGCGCAGTCCCGATCACGCTTCGAATCAACGGCAAAGACCGCAAGCTACGCGTCGACCCGCGTACCACTCTCCTCGATTGCATCCGCGAGACCATCGTCCTCACCGGCACGAAAAAAGGCTGTGACCACGGGCAATGCGGCGCCTGCACGGTCCACGTCAACGGCCGTCGCGTAAACTCCTGCCTGACCCTCGCATTGATGCACGACGGCGACGAGATCACCACCATCGAAGGCCTCGGCTCGCCCGATTCTCTTCATCCCATGCAGGCCGCCTTCGTGGCCTGCGATGGATACCAGTGCGGCTACTGCACCTCCGGCCAGATCATGTCGGCCGTCGCCCTGCTCAAGGAGCCGTGTGGCCCCGCCGACGCCGACGTGAAGGAAATGATGAGCGGCAACATCTGCCGCTGCGGCGCATACGCCAACATCGTCTCCGCCATCCAGCAGGTTCGCAGGAACGCCTAACCACGCGGAGCCAAATATGCATTCGTTCGAATTCAGCCGACCTCCGGACTCCACGACGGCCATTGCCGCCGCTGCCCGCGCCAAGACCGCCCAGCAGGGTGCGGACATCCGCTTCATCGCCGGCGGCACAACGCTGATCGATCTGATGAAGCTGAATGTCGAGACCCCCCAGCGGGTGCTCGATCTCAACCGGTTGCCGCTCGACAAGATTGAGGCGACTCCGGACGGCGGACTGAAGATCGGCGCGACCGTGCGCAATTCTGATCTCGCCCACAACGCCGCCGTGAAGCGGGACTACTCAGTGCTGTCGCAAGCCCTTCTCGCCGGCGCATCCGCCCAGCTTCGCAACATGGCGACTACCGCCGGCAACCTGCTCCAGAGAACGCGTTGTGCCTACTTCCGCGACACCGCGATGCCCTGCAACAAGCGCGAGCCGGGATCCGGTTGCCCCGCCATCACCGGAAGTAACCGCACGCTGGCCGTCCTCGGAACGAGCGAACACTGCATCGCGACCAATCCGTCGGACATGTGCGTGGCATTGGCCGCACTCGAGGCGACGATCCACATTCAGGGGCCGAAAGCGCCGCGCGCCATCCCTATCGGTGAATTCCATCTGCTCCCCGGCGACACCCCCCACCGCGAAACCGTCCTCGAACCGGGCGACCTGATCACCCACATCACCCTTCCGCCGCCCAAGTCCGGAAGCAAGCAGGTCTATCTCAAGCTGCGCGACCGCGCTTCGTACGAATTCGCCCTCGCCTCCGCCGCCGTCGTCATCACGCTCTCGGGTGGAAAAATCAGCGACGCCCGGATCGCCCTCGGTGGCGTGGGTACAAAGCCCTGGCGCTCACCCGAAGCCGAGGCCGCCCTCGCGGGTCAAGCCCCGGATGAAACGACATTCCGCAAGGCCGCCGACGCCGCTCTGCGAAATGCCCGGCCGCAGAGCGAAAACAGGTACAAGATCGAGTTGGCCCGGCGATGCCTCGCGCACGCCCTGAAGCTGGCAGCGACCGCCTGACGCCGCCAAGGAGCAATCATGCAGAGAATCCAAACCGCTCCGCCGCCTTCTCCGATCGGCAGCAATACGCCGCGCGTCGACGGCCCACTGAAGGTCAGCGGAAATGCCCGGTACACCTCGGACTATCACTTCCCCGGAACGCTCTACGCCGTCCCCGTCGAAGCCACGATCGCGAACGGCCGCATCGTCAAGATCGATGCCTCGGCCGCCGAAAAAATGCCCGGCGTCCGCGCAATCCTTCATCGCGAAAACATCGGAAAGATATTCCGCTCCATTCCCGAACCGGGCTTTGAAGGCATCGCTGAGGAACGCCGCCCTCCGTTGCACGATGACGTCATCCGCTACTACGGACAGTACGTCGCCCTCGCCGTCGCCGACACGTTTGAAACCGCCAAGGCCGCCGCCGACGCGGTCCGCGTGACGTACGCAAAAGAAAAACCCAACGTCGATCCCGACCTCAAGCCCGATGAAGACCCCGACGTGGTGATGACGACGTTCGGACCGCGCAGCCGCCTCCAGAGCGAGCGAGGCAACGCCGCCGCCGCCTTCGCCTCCGCGCCGGTCAAGCTCGACCAGACCTATGTAACGCCCGCCGAGACGCACAACCCCCTCGAATTGCACGCCACCACGGCGATCTGGGACGGATCGACGCTGACGCTCTACGAATCGTCTCAGGGCGTCGTCAATCTGCAGGGCGTACTCGCCCAGGTCTTCGGCCTGCCGCGGGAAAACGTCCGCGTCATCTCGCGCTTCGTCGGCTCGGGATTCGGCGGCAAGCTGTTCCCGTGGCCGCACTGTTCGCTCGCCGCCGCCGCTGCGCGAAAGCTGGGCAGGCCGGTCAAGCTCGTCCTCAGCCGCAAGATGATGTTCCAGACAGTCGGCCACCGCCCGCGCACCCAGCAACGGGTCCGCCTCGGCGCCGCGCCCGACGGGAAGCTCCTCTCGCTCCAGCACGACTACGTCTACCAACGCTCAATGCTCGACGCCCACCACGAAGACTGCGGCGAGCCGACGCCGTTTCAGTACAGCGTGCCCAGTCTCCGCGTCGCCTTCGGCCGCGCCAAACGCAACATCGGCGCAGCGTCCGACATGCGCGGCCCGGGCGCCGTCCCCGGCCTCTACGCCACCGAATCGGCCCTCAACGAACTCGCCGACCAGCTCAAGGTCGATCCCGTCCAACTTCGCATTCTGAACGAACCGAAAATCGACGAATCGTCCGGCCTGCCGTTTTCGTCGCGCCATTTGGTCGAGTGCTTCGAACTCGGCGCCCGGAAGTTTGGCTGGTCGAAGCGAACGCCCGAAGTCGGCTCGATGAAGCGTGACGGCCTGACGCTCGGCTGGGGAATGGCCGGCTGTTCGTGGCTCGCCGAACGATTCGCCGCCGCCGCCGGCGTGCAGCTCCATGACGACGGCACGGCCCGAGTCGCCTGCGCAACGCAGGACATTGGCACGGGCACCTACACAAACTTCGCCCAGCTCGTCTCGCTGAAGACCGGCATCCCGCTCGACAAGATCGAAGTCGTCCTTGGCGACTCCTCCCTCCCACCGGGACCGATCTCCGGCGGCTCGATGGCGACTCCGTCCATCATTCCGGCCGTCTTCGCCGCCGCAGATAGCGCAATCGCTTCGCTCTTCAGAATCGCCGTCTCCACGCCGGGATCGCCATTCGCGAACCGCAAACCCGCGGATCTCGCCCTCGAAGCCGGCCGGGTATTCGCAAAGGCCGACGGTTCGGCCGCGCGAGTGCCGTTCGCCGACGTACTCCGCCGCGCCGACCTCCGACTGGTCACCGGCAGCGGCAAGGCCGAATCCACCTTCGGCAATCCCCAGCCAAAGTTCTCGACGCATTCGTACGGGTGTCACTTTGCCGAAGTCACCTGGCAGCCCGAGATCGCCCGACTTCGCGTGAGTCGCGTCGTCACGGTGATCGACGCCGGCCGCATCCTCAACCCGCTCGCCGGCCGCAATCAGATCGAAGGCGCGGTGGTCATGGGCATCGGCATGGCCCTCTTCGAGCACACGACCTACGACCCCCAGACCGGCGCCCCGATCAACAGCAACTTGGCCGACTACGTGATGACGGTCAATGCCGACGCACCGCCGATCGACGTCCACTTCCTTGACTACCCCGACTTGGAACTCAACGAACTCGGCGCACGCGGCATCGGCGAGATCGGCCTGGCCGGCATCGCCGCCGCCCTCACGGCAGCCGTTCACCACGCCACCGGCGTCCGAGTTCGCGAATTGCCCGTGAAGATCGAAGACTTACTGGCCTGACTGCGTCCCCGATGGCGGGGGATCGTGCAACGCCGTAAGTGATGGACAAACCGGAATCGGTGGAATCCGATCGCCGCCGTTCGGCCCTGCTATGCGCCCGACTGGCTCCCTGATCCAGCGATCTCTTTGAAGAAAATGACGTCGTCGTGCAGCGCCCGACCGTCCGGATCATACGCAAATCGCGGAATCGTCCCCACGTACGTCCATCCCAGCTGCCGATACAATCGCTCCGCCGCGCCGCCCCGCTTTGCATCCAGCGTCAGCAGCCGAATCCCCGCCGCACGTGCCGCGTCCTCGACCTCCAGCATCAGCCGCTTTCCCAGTCCATTCCGCTGCCGGCGGCGGTCAACCATGAGCTTCATGACCTCCGCCCGATCCGGTTGGTTCGGCGCCCATGCCGGATGCATTTGAACAGTTCCGACAATCTCACCGGACTCGCGCGCCACGAGCAATGCCGATCGCGGATCAGCCGCTGAAGTCGTGCTCCGCCACCACGCTTCCGCCCGCTCGATCGAGAGTGGCGAAAGAAAACTGACTGCCGCCCCGGACTCCACTGTCTCCACCAACAACCGCGCCAATCCGCGCAGATCCGGATCACAAACCGGTGGCGTCAATCGCTCGATCGCGAGATTCCTCTCCGCCATGGCTGCCCTCTCCACGTCTTGGCGACGTGTGCAGGATGATACTCGACCGCTCTTTCCATCCACGCCTAACCCCCGCCCGTCGCGAAGGATGCACCATTCCTCATCCGGCCCCCGCCGCCGGCGCTCACCCGAGCGACGCAGAACGACCCGGCGCTGGCGCAGAAACCGCGCCGGATACCCTACTTGCGTGCCGCCCGACCCTCCGTTAGATTGACCCCTCCTCGCGACGCGGTCAACACGGTGTAACGGGCTCCACGGCAGAGATTGACTGCACGGGTAGGCGCTTTTTAAGCGGAGGTTGTGTTGTGGTTTGGAATAGAACAAAGCGTTGCACGATCATCGGTCTTTTCGCCGTCGCCGCAACCGCGAGCGGCTGCGGAAGTTTGGGTGGTCTCGGCGGAGGTGGCGGTGGTGGCGGCGGCCTTTTTGGCGGACCGCTTGGACTGATCTTCAATCTCGCCCAGGGTGCAACCGAGCAATTCGTCACCATTCTCACCGATCTCATCGCCCCCGAAACCGAGGGTGACAGCTATCCCACCTCGCCGTTCAAGATCGTTCTACCCGCCAATCTCAGCCCCGCATTGAACGGCATCCTCCTGCAAAACATCGGCGAATCACCGTCCGCTGCCGCGCTCGGCCCCGACAATCTCATTTATTACACCGAGAAGGGAACGGGAATCGTCCGACGCTTTAACCCGGCCAGCCCGGGCGACGCGCCAATCGTTCTCGATCTGGCCGTCAACAACACCGAAGATCGCGGCCTCGTCGGAATTGCCTTCTCGCCGCCCGGCGTGCTCCCGGCTCGCATGTTCCTGACCTACGTCCGCAGCACCACCGACGCCGACACGGGCACCGAGGCCGAAGCCCTCGAAAGCCGCGTCTCGTCGTTCCCCTTCGATAACCTCACGCCGGCCTCCGAGACCATACTGCTTCGCTTCGCGCCGCGCGATCCCGGACTCATCCCGTCCGGTCTCAGCGGCATCGGCGGCCTCGGCGTCGGCCCCGACGGCAAGCTCTACTTCAGCCACGGCGATTGGTTCGTCCGCGTCGGCGCTCAGGACCTCAATCCCAATAATCCCGCCGGCAAGATTCATCGTGTCAATCTCGACGGCTCGATTCCCGAGGACAATCCTCACGCCGCCGACGGCAGCACGGTCTACGCAAACGGTTTCCGCTATCCGCGGGCCTTCGCCTGGGACAGCGCCGATGGCCGGATGTGGGCTTCGGAGTTTGGCAACCTTGTCAGCGACGAGCTGAACATCATCGAGTCCGGCGCCAACTACGGCTACCCGCTCGTCCAGGGCAACAGCAACACCAACATCGAGAATCTCTTCTCGCTCGCCGGAATCCTCTACAAGGCCCCGACCTTCGACTTCGGTTCGGTCAGCCCCCAGCCCAAGCCGACGAGTCTGCTCGTCCTGCGGAACGCGGCCTATCCCACCGACCTGCAGGGCAACGTGCTCTATGCCCAGTCGGTCGTCGGCGGCGCGATCCCGTTCATCACGCCCGGCTCGTCAAAGGTCTCCCGCGTGAAGTTCTCCGATGCCGACTTCATCGTCGGCTGGGGCGATGTCTGGATCGCACCCGAGGAGGCCGGCCGCGTGCTCGTGCTGGTCTCGGCCGCCGATGGCTCGATCCTCGCCCTCTGCGATACGGGCATCTACCGGCTCGACCCGCCCGCCCCCTGAAGTCGGGCGCCTGACGCGTCTCGCAATTCCTGCATCAAACCCGATCCCGGCCGTACACGAGTGCGGCCGGGATCGTCTATTTGGTAAACACAGCGGCCAACAACGCTACCAAATGTCATTCAAGGGCAGCAACCCAAGCCCCAACGGGGCTCACCAGCTCCAGCCCAGGGCAACGCCCTGAGGAATCGGCAGCGCCCGATGTTATGATCTTGAATAATCCCAGAAGCCCTGAAAGGGCGACCGCAATGCCGCCACCACTCGCGCACTTCCACACTCGTCTGAACTTCGGCGCCACATGTCGCCAGCACCT
>CAZONT010000083.1:0-17538 GCA_964581285.1 uncultured Planctomycetaceae bacterium
GACGGAACCGACTTTGCCGAGGCGACGCACGACCTCGACCCGACGGAGACACTCTTCGTCATTTCGTCAAAAACATTCACCACATTGGAAACGATGACCAACGCCCACACCGCGCGGGCGTGGGCCCTGAAGGGACTCGGCGGCGACGCCAAGGCGGTCGCCAAGCACTTCGTGGCTGTTTCGACGAACGCCGAAAAAGTCTCCGAGTTCGGCATCGACACCGCCAACATGTTCGAGTTCTGGGATTGGGTCGGCGGCCGCTACTCGATGGACTCGGCCATCGGCCTTTCGACCATGCTTGCGATCGGACCGGACAACTTTCGTGCGATGCTCGACGGATTTCACCAGATCGACGAGCACTTTCGAACGACGCCACTCGACCGCAACCTGCCCGTGCTGATGGGGCTGTTGTCGATGTGGTACAACAACTTCTTCGGAGCGCAGACCGTCGCGGTGCTGCCGTATGAGCAATACCTGAAGCGGTTCCCGGCCTACCTCCAACAGCTCACGATGGAGAGCAACGGCAAGCACGTCACGCTCGACGGCACGCGCGTGAATTACGGTACGGGTCCGATTTATTGGGGCGAGCCGGGCACAAACGGTCAGCACTCGTTCTACCAGCTCATCCACCAGGGTACTCGGCTGATCCCCTGCGACTTCATCGCCTTCGGGCGCACGCTCAATCCACTCGGCGAACATCATGACATGCTGCTTGCCAACGTCTTTGCCCAGACCGAAGCCCTTGCATTCGGCAAGACGCCGGAACAGGTGAAGGCGGAGGGTACGGCCGACGCGCTGGTCCCCCACCGCGTCTTTGAAGGCAACCGGCCGTCAAACACGATCCTGGTCGATCGACTGACGCCCCAGACGCTGGGCAAGCTCGTGGCCCTCTACGAGCATAGCGTCTTCACACAGGGCGCGATCTGGCAAATCGACTCGTTCGATCAATGGGGTGTCGAGCTGGGCAAGGTCCTCGCCCTGCGAATCATCCCGGAAGTCTCGAACGCGGCCGAGCCGGCGCTGAAGCACGACAGCTCGACCAACAATCTCATCAGGCGATATCGAAAGATGCGGGCCCAATAGCTCGCGTACGGCGAATAATTCGGAGCAAACCATGCAACTTGGAATGATCGGACTGGGTCGGATGGGCGCAAACATGGTGCGTCGGTTGATGCACCAGGGCCACGAATGCGTGGTCTTCGACATGTCGCAGAAGGCCGTCACCGAATTGGCGAAGGAAAAAGCGATCGGCTCGACGTCTCTGCAGGACTTCGTCAAGAAGCTGAAGAAGCCGCGGGCGATCTGGCTGATGGTGCCGGCAGCGGTCGTCGACAAGTCAATCGCCGATCTCCTGCCGATGCTGGAAGCGGACGACATCCTCATCGATGGCGGCAACTCCTACTACATCGACGACATCCGCCGCGCGGAGGAACTGACGGCGAAAAAGATTCACTACGTCGACGTCGGCACAAGCGGCGGCGTCTGGGGGCTTGAACGCGGCTACTGCATGATGATTGGCGGCGAACCGGAGACTGTGAAGCATCTCGATCCGATCTTCAAGACGCTCGCTCCGGGCGTCGGCGATATCGCCCGCACTCCCGGGCGGGAGAAACTCAAGGGAACCGCCGAGCAGGGATACCTGCACTGCGGGCCGAATGGGGCCGGGCACTTCGTGAAAATGGTTCACAATGGCATCGAGTACGGCATCATGGCGGCTTACGCCGAGGGCCTGAACATCCTTCGATCCGCAAACGTCGGAAAAAAGTCTCACGCCATCGACGCCGAGACGACGCCGCTTCGGGACCCCGAACATTACCAATACGATCTGCAACTCGCGGACGTCGCCGAGGTCTGGCGCCGCGGCAGCGTGATTGCGTCATGGCTGCTGGATCTGACCGCAACCGCCCTGACCGCCGATCCCGCCCTGAAGAAGTTTGCCGGACGCGTGTCGGACTCGGGCGAGGGTCGTTGGACTATCAAGGCCGCGATCGACGAGGCCGTGCCCGCGCCGGTGCTCACAACGGCCCTTTACGAACGCTTCAGCTCGCGCGGCGAAGCCGACTTCCAGAACAAATTGCTGTCGGCCATGCGCTACGAGTTCGGCGGCCATCTGGAAAAACCTGCGAAGTGAGCATGCCGCCCGGCGGAGGGAGCAAATCATGACGAACGACCAATTGGACCTCCTCGCAATCAACACGATTCGCACGCTCTCGATCGATGCGGTCCAGCAGGCCCAGTCCGGCCATCCCGGAACGCCGATGGCCCTCGCGCCGCTGGCCTTCACGCTCTGGAATCGCGTGATGAATTTCGATCCGCAGGACCCGATCTGGCCGAACCGCGATCGCTTCCTCCTCTCGAACGGCCACGCTTCCATGCTGCTCTGGTCGCTGCTTCACCTCACGGGCGTAAAGGCGGTGGACGCCGAATACGAGCGGCTCGGCAATCCCTCCGTCACGCTCGATGACATCAAGCATTTCCGGCAACTCGGGAGCAAGGCCCCCGGCCACCCGGAGTATCACTGGACGTCGGGTGTCGAAGCGACCACGGGGCCCCTCGGCCAGGGCGTAGCCATGAGCGTCGGGATGGCGATCGCCCAGAAGTGGCAGGCGAGCCGGTTTAACAAGCCGGGATTCGACATCTTCAACTACCGCGTTCATGCGATTTGCGGCGACGGCTGCATGATGGAGGGTATCAGTTCAGAAGCGGGGTCGCTCGCCGGCCACCTGGCGCTCGACAACCTCTGTTGGATTTACGACAACAATCACATCACCATCGAAGGTAACACGCGAATCACATTCACCGAGGACATCGCGGCACGGTTTCTGGGCTACGGCTGGAACGTCTTGCGCGTCGGCGATGCCAATGACCTCGAACGCATCCAGGATGCGCTCAACATCGCCGCCCTGACGAGAGGCCGGCCGACGTTCATCATCCTCGACAGCCATATCGGCTACGGCTCGCCTCATCGCCAGGACACCGCGGAAGCCCACGGCGAGCCGCTCGGCGAGGAAGAGGTGCGGCTGACAAAGAAGGCCTACGGCTGGCCGGAGGATGCAAAATTCCTCGTGCCGGACGGCGTCTATCAGCACTTTGCGGCCGGGATCGGCGCGCGCGGGGCGGCGGCCCGGAAGAAGTGGACGGAATTATTCGCCGCGTACAAGTCAAAGTTCCCCGATCTCGCGACGGAGATCGAACAGATGCAGCGTCGTGAGCTGCCCGCGGGGTGGGACCGAAACCTGCCGGTATTCCCGGCCGACCCGAAGGGCATCGCCGGTCGCGAGGCATCGGGAAAAGTGCTGAACGTGCTCGCCCAGAACATCCCGTGGTTCATGGGTGGCTCAGCCGACCTCGGTTCGTCGAACAAGACGACGCTCAAGTTCGACGGCGCGGGCGACTTCGAGCCGGGCAGCAGCGGCGGTCGCAACTTCCACTTCGGTATCCGTGAACACTCGATGGCGGCGATCGTCAATGGCCTCTCGCTTTCAAAGATTCGCGCCTTCGGGGCAACGTTCTTCATTTTCAGCGACTACGCCCGGCCGGCCATTCGGTTGTCGGCGCTCATGGAGTTGCCGACGATATTCGTGTTCACGCACGACGCGATGGGTGACGGCGAGGATGGTCCGACTCACCAGCCGGTCGAGCAGCTTGCCTCACTCCGCGCCATCCCCGGCCTTGTCTTGTTCCGCCCGGCGGACGCAAACGAAGTCGTCGAGGCATATCGGTACATCATGCAGCTTCGCCACGAACCGGCTTTGTTGGCCCTGTCACGCCAACCATTGCCGACGCTGGATCGCACCAGGTACGCCTCGGCGGCGGGCGTCGCTCGTGGGGCATACGTTCTGGCCGACGCGCCAGACGGCAAGCCGGAAATCATCCTGATCGCAACCGGGAGCGAAGTCGTCCTGGCCGCACAGGCCCATGACAAGCTCGTCGCCGAGGGCATTCGTTCGCGCGTGGTCTCGATGCCCTCATGGGACGTTTTCGAGCACCAGCCGCAAAGCTACCGCGACAGCGTGCTTCCGCCGGCGGTCAAGGCCCGCGTCGCAATCGAGCAAGCATCGACGTTTGGATGGGAGCGTTACGTCGGCACGAGCGGCCGCATCATCGGCATGAAGACGTTCGGCGCATCAGCCCCGCTCAAAGAACTGCAGAAAAAGTACGGATTCGAGCCCGAGCGAGTCGTCGCGGTGGCCAAGGAACTTCTGGCCGCACGATAGGGCGCCTTCGCCCGCCGCACGCCTCGGTGCGCACGATTGCACGCACCGCGTGGTAAGGTTGCACCCGGAGCCCGACGGCGCCAAATGCCTCTGAAACGTCCGCAACCCGATTGACACTCTCAACGCCGCCCCGTTACTCTCGCTGAACGTCGGCTGGGGTCCCCGAATAAGACTCTCCGGCCGCGAGACGGGAGGTCGAATCTCCGGTGCTCGACCCAAGAATCGCCGTCGTCATCCCTGTCTACAAGCACGCATCCCTCGTCGGCGAGGCGATCGAATCGGTTCTACAGCAGGACGCCCCCTTCGACTATCGCATCGTGATCGTGAACGACGGCTGCCCGTTCGTTGAAACGGACCAGGTCTGCCGCGGATATGCTCGAGTCCACCCCGGGCGAATTCGCTACCTGCACACGCGGAATCAGGGGCTGAGCCGCGCGAGAAACACGGGAATTCAAACGGCGCTTTCGCTGTGGCCGAGTGTTCGGGCGGTTCAGATGCTCGACTCGGATGACCGGCTCGGCCCCCACGCATTGCGGCGGGCGAGCGAGGCGCTCGATTCGACTCCCGAAGCGGGGTGGGCCTATCCCAACTGTACCCGCTTCGACTTCTCGCGCGAGTACGCCGACGTGGGCGGACCGTGGTCGTTGCTCGAACTGCTCGCGGCCAACTATGTCCAGACCGCAAGCATGGTCCGCCGGGAGTTGCTGGAGCGCGGCCTGCGCTATGACGAAGAGATGCGGCTCGGATACGAAGACTGGGAATTCTGGATTCGCTGCGCCGCTGCCGGTTGGCGCGGCGTTCACGTGCCGGAGATGGATTTTCGATATCGCCGCCGCGGCGAGAGCATGCTCGAAGACTCGATGCGCAACGACGGGGTGATCGTCGCTTACGTCCGCAACAAGCACGCGCGGCTCTATCGGCCTCGCTTCGTCATGGAGCGCGAGCAGCAGGAACTGCCGCGTTACGCCATCTATCTGTCAGACCTTGACCGCATTATTGTGACGAGCGACCCGTCGCGCTCGGCTGCGAGCTTCAGCCCGCCCGAGTTTCTCGATCAACTGGCCCGGGCGACCGCCCGGCCCCGACGGACGCGATTCCCCTCCTACTTCGTTGTCACATCGTCGGGATTCCTCAGCGCGCTGCAACACGCCCGGCTCGATGCCGCGTTGTTTTGGCACCTGCAAACCCGGACCATGCTGGACGACGCGCGACTCTTCGGCGCTTCGCTCGTGGAGCGAGCCGGTGTCGAGTGGACCAGCGCCTTCGACGACCTGCCGCCGGGTTCCGACCCACCCGCCACGCCGCCGGGACTGATGATGCTCTCGATGCCGTTGCTCGAATCGTCCCTGCGCGATGCCGTCGGCAAATGGATCCGCGACGTGCAATCAGGGCTTGCTCCAAAGCTGAGGTCATTCACCGTCGTGCGCAGAACATGCCGCACGGCGGCGCCCGCGCCGTTCGCGGACGCATCCGACGCCCTCAGCCGGTTCATTCACGAGCAGAGCGCACCCTATCGCGCCGTGCCGCGTCTCGACATTGTGAAGGCGCGCCCCGGCGTGCGCCCGTGGATTGATGCCACGGATGTCACCCGACGTCTGCTCGAATCGGGACCTATCTTTCCGCGCGTCAACGATCCCACCCGCATTCACGTCGCCTTTGTCGTGCCGATCTGCGATTTCGGTGGGGCCGAGCGCGGTACGCACAACTACGGACGCGAGGCGCGGCGTCGGGGCTGGATTCCGCACCTTTTCGTCGTCGGCTCTTCGTCGGCGCGGATGCTCGACGAGTTCCGTGACGTTTTCGAAACCATTACGCTGGTCGGCGATCCCGCGATGTTCACACCCGACCGACTTCTGGGTCTGCTGGGTACAATGGACGTCGTCGTCAACAACAACTGTGCCCATCTCAATGCCGCAAGCAGTCTGCTGCGCCGTGCCGGCGTGAAGGTCGTCTCAAAAATCCACTCAGTGACGATCCCGGAGTACGGCCCCCCAAGCGGACAACCGTATGAAACGGTGCGGTACGAACACGTCATCGATGCGATCATTACGGTTTCACAGCGCCTGCGGCTGTGGTGCCGCGCCCAGGGAATTCCTGATCAGAAGCTGATTCACGTTCCGAACGCCTCGTCATTCGACGTCAGCGAGGCGGAGCTGCAGACGACTATGTACGAACGCGCTGTACGAACGTCCGCGCAGCCCCTTCGCGCATTGTTCCTCGGCCGGTTCGATCAGGAAAAGGGGATGGACCGCCTCGTGGACCTGTGCAACGCTACAAATGCATCAACGCTTTCAATTGATTGGCGAATCGTTGGAAAACGAATTGTTCATCAGGGACAGACCGGCGAAACGAACATCGACGCGATCCGTCCATTCATCCATCCTCCCGCACTGACCGCCGCGGCACTCACTCGGTTGTATCGTTGGGCCGACATTGTCATCATGTTGTCGCGGTTTGAGGGTGCGCCGCTGACGATTCTGGAAGCACAGCGGTTCGGTTGCGTCGTCCTGTCAACCGACGTCGGCGCAGTAGACGAACTCGTTGCAGACGGTCGGACGGGATTCCTGTTTTCCAATCAACTCGACAATAGGCGCCTCGTCGCGCAAATCCTCAGCCGGCTGGATACACTGCACACCGATCGCGAGCGGATGCTGGAAGTCGGCCGAGCAGCGGCGGAGGTCCGACGAAACGAGACGTGGACGAAAAGCTTCGAACCATTCGCGAATCTCGTCGAATCGTGGTTCCCCGATCGGATTGCGAGAGTCGCATGACGATGCATGTCGAACGCCAGGTAATCGACCGCCTCTTCGGCCAGCGGCCCAAGCTCATTGTCGGAGCCGCGGACGCGGAGCGGATCGAGTCCGCCGTCGCCGGCGACCTGTCGGGCAGCGTGGGGGTCGAATTGGTCGCGTTCCATCCGGCCGACGGAAACGGCCCGCCGCGCCTCCGTTCAGCGTCGGGCCAGACGGACGACTTGATTCAGCTTCCCGCTCCGCCGAGTGACCCATGCATGCTGGCGACGCTGAGCGACGCCGGCCGTCAGGAGATCACGTCGTTTGTCGCTTGGTGGAATGAGCGCGGACACGCAGAGCCGCAAGTTCTCGATCTGCGACTGGATGGCAAGCCGGGCGGAAACTGGCAGGCGGCGCTCTATCGCGCCTTGTTTAGGCTTGCGTGGGACGATGCTGTTCGAAGCGACCGCTCTGCGGCCGAACTCCGGCGCGAGTTGGTCGAACTGCGGCGCGAGCATGAACAGGCCCGCGGAATTCTGCAGAGCCGGGCCGAGGAGTACGAGCGGCTGCGGTATGCGGTCTGCCACCTCATGACAATCCTGCCACCCGGCAACGCGAGTTTCGCGCCATCGGGGACATCCGCTACGACATTGCGGCAGTCGCTGCCGCTCTCGGCCGAAGGATTGGCCGGCTTTGACCTGTTCTCATTGCCACAAGCCAAGACCGGACCGCGCGACGGATTCGTCGTCGTCACGCTCATTGCGCGCGAAACAAATGCCGAGCTGGCGCACTGGCGAATCGCCTACTCGCAGATGGTGGGCGGTCCCATTCGCTGCGGGCTCCCGGTGGCACTGGCCGCTCCGATGCACCTGCTCGCAATCCAAGTGGACTGGCACACGCGCATCGGCGACGCACCGGCGCTCGCCCTTTCGTCTGTGGGCCCGATCCACGAGTTGTCAGCCGTCGTTGAGGGGCGGCCATTGACCGGGGCGCTCGCCATGTCCGTGTGGGGCGCTTTGCCGGGAAACCCAGTCAATCCGACGACCGCGATGTGGGGCCGGCTACCTCGGGCCGACGACGACGATGCAAGTGAATACGTCATGTCGCATTACATGGCCCGCGCAATTCGCCCGCTCGCCGCGTCGTCGTGCAACTATGCCCACGCGCTCGACGACGTGCCCGGATTCCGCCTCCATCCACTTGAAGACGAACTCGCCACGGCCGTCGTGCCGGCGGCTTGCCTGCCGGGAACAAGCCGCGTTGCGGCAATCGTTCAAATACGCAACGCCCTCGCGAATCATCCGGTGGAGTACGCGTTCGCAGTCGCCGACTCCACCGCGCGGCTGTCCGAATTCCCGGATCCGGCGACGCGCGATCACCGCGTCCACGGCCACAGCAATTGGCAGACGATCCCGCCCGATGGCCTGCCGCATGTAATCACCCTCGTGCTCGACCGTCCGCTGACGGCCATGGCCGACTTTATCGCCGCCACGCGAATGCCGGGCGGGTGTCCAAGCGCAAACGCTTGGGCCGACTGGCTGGAGATTCGCGTCAGCATGCGAAACACGGTAGCCGCCCAGGCGACGCCACGGCCGGAGGTCGGGCCATGAGCACCGATCCTCGTGCCCCTTCGACCGACGCCGACGAGGCCGCGAGTTGGCGGCAGCTCGCCGAGCAGCGCGATGAATCGCTTCGCGAGCAGGAGCGGCTGATTGCCTCGCTGGAGGCAACCATCGACGGTCTCGAGGCCACCCAAGCCGGCTTGGCCGCAACCAATCAGCGACTCCGGGCTGAGCTCGTCCGATTAGCCGACGACACGGCCGCAGAGCGCAAAGCCGACGCTGCGACGCGCGCCACGCTGGCTTATCGTGCGGCGCTTCGCCTGCGAAACTGGTTCCCGGTCGGCAGTCGGCGTGGCATGCTTGCCCGGGCCGCATTTCGGCCCCTGGCGCGCAGCGGCGGGCGCTCGGACTCGCAGGCATGATCGCGGGCATCGCGAACGGCCGAATGCGAACCGCGTGGACGGCCGCCCTGCTGTCGATCCTCGCCGCATATCTCGCCTTCGCCCTCATCAACACATCGAATTTCACCTATGACGATTCGTGGTACGCCGAGAACGCGATTCGCTTTCTCGATGCGATGTGCACCGGCGGTTTTCCAGCCGCGTATGACTTTTTCATTCATCGCGCAATGGGCGGGGTCAAGGCGCCGCTGATCATCGTGCTCTGTCAGCCGATGCTGTTGGCAGTCGGAAGACACGACGTCGCATTCTTGATGACCAACCTGATCGGCCTGGCCGTCGCCACGCTCTATCTTCGTGCGCTGGCGCGCATTTTCCTGTCAGAATGGGCGGCCGGCGCTGCCGCGGCGATCTTCTGCGTCATGCCGCTCACGGCCGACATGACACGGCAATTGTTCGTCGAAGTCTGGCTCACGGTTCTTGTGATTGCGTTCGTCTATCACGGCCTGCGGTCCGATGCGTTCACAAACGTCGGCCACGCGTTGACGGCCGGTCTGATCGCCGGCCTCGGCTTGCTGATGAAAGTCACATTTCCGGTCTACGTCGGCGGCGTCGCGTTGATTGTGCTTCTCGCCGCGTTGCGCCGACACGGCGACTTCTTCGCACTCGGGCGTGCGACGGCGGTGTCGATCATTGCTCCGGCACTGGTCATTGGCGGGGTAAGTTCCGATCGGCTGACACTGGGCCTGGTGTGCGGTGCAATTCTCGCAATCAGCGGCCCGATCTACGACTGGGTCCGCGGCGTTCGCTGGCGAGCAGCCTATGCCGCCTCGCTCGGCCTTTCGCTTTGGATCCCCCTGCACTGGTACATCGTCAACGGCGCCTCGATTTGGTTCTACATGAAGTCGGCGTCGATCGGCGAGATCAGCAAGGACTACGGCAGCGCGGAGATACTCTCAATCCAAGCCATGCTCGACTTCTGGTATACGAACCTGAACTCCGGCCTGGGCTTCATTTTTGGCGCCGCCTTCGTCGTCACTGTCATCGTCACTCCCGTCTTGCTGTTCCTGCAGCCGCGATCACCCGAGTCTGCCGCATCGGCACGTCGCGCCGTCTGGATTGCGCTCGCCTGGCTGCTGCCGTCCGTTCTAATGTTCACGCTGGTTCGCAATCGTACGACACGGTTCCTTTTGCCGGTTTTCCCGGCCTTCGCGCTCCTTGAACTTTCGCTCCTTCAACTGATCGCCCTTCGAATTCGAGCCGTCGCATGCGTGGTTCTCGCCGCGCAGCTGGCGGCGGCGACGTTTGCGTTCGCGATCTTCAGCTTCGGCGGGCCGCGCTACGCATTTGGTCCGGGCGGACGGCTGGTTGCCTGGGGTCCGGACCTGACCATTCGCGGCATTGCTCGCCAAGCGCCGCAGTTTCCACTCGACGACATCGTCGCGGCTACCCGGCAGATTTGTCCCATACCCCCAAACCGACCCGCCATCGCCATGATGCTCAGCGACACGGTTCGCATCAATCAGAACACGCTCTCCTACGCCGCCGCCCGTCGCGACACGCGGCTGCAGTTCGGACTGATCCCGTACAACACGGATTGTGGCTCCGCGACGACGAACGCCTTGAACAGTTCGGATGTCCTCCTCGTCCAGGACGGCGGGAACGACTTCCCCGATTTCACCAATCGCTGCGCAAGCGAGGTCCGCCATCGCATAGACACTGGTGCGATCACCGGCTGGAAGCGCCTCGATTCCCCCACCGTCACCCTTCCCGACGGTGGCCTCATTCACTTCTATATTCGCGATTCGGCGAAGCCCGACGGCGATTCCGCGGACGGTTAGCGCAGCGCCAGTCCAGCCGGGCGTTTCCGCTTGCGCCACACCACCCTCGGGCCGGAGGTCGTGCGGTGCGCGGCCTATAGTCCGGCGAACGCATGGCTGGTTTCCGACGTTATAATGGCTATTCTCGTTTCACTTGGAATGAGCCGGGGTGCAGTTTCTCGGCGAGAGGAGATCGAACATGAGCACGAGAGCGTTGTTCTTCAGACTGGCGATCGCAGCCTTGGCTGTTTCAGTCCCTGCGACCGCCTTGATTGCCGACGACGACACCGACAAGATCGAGAAGCTCACCTCGAAAATGCACGACCTCTACTCCGACGGAAAGTACAGCGAGGCGCTCGACGTCGGAAAGGAGCTGCTCAAGCTCGAACCGAACAACGGCGAGACGCTCTACAACGTCGGCTGCCTCTACGCCCGCACCGGCCAGAAAGACGAGGCCATCGACCACCTTGAGAAAGCCACCAAGGCCGGCTATCGCGACGTCGCCCAGTTCGAGAAGGATCCCGACCTCGCGACGGTTCGAGACGATTCTCGCTTCAAGACCCTCGTCGCCGGATTGCGCGGCGGTGCGGCGCCGGCTTCGGTCAGCGATGACGGTGACGACCGCCAGCCGGACGACTCGGAGCAACCGGTCTCGGACCGCCAGAAGGAAGTGCAGCGCCTGACGCAGCGCGTCATCGAAGAAGCCCAGAAGGGTAATAACGAGAAAGCCCTCGACCTCGCGGAGGAAGCGCTCGACATCGCCCCGGACATGTGGATCACCAATTACAACGTCGCCTGCATGCATGCCCGGCTGGGGCAGCGGCAGGAGGCATTGAAGTACCTGCAACTCGCCGTCGACAAGGGACTCAACGACCCGAAGCAGATCGAGAACGACTCCGACCTCAATAGCATTCGCCAGGAGCCGAAGTACCGCGATCTCATCGCCGGGATGAAAGGCGGAACACGTCCCTCACCTGCGCCGGTTACACCACCACCACCGCCGCCGCCCCCGCAGCCGGCTCCGGTCCGACCGCAGAACCCGGTCGTTCCGACGATTCCAATCACTCCGGCCCCGCCCAGCAACCCGGTCGGCAACATCCCGATCGGCATGCCGTGGCATGTCAGTCTGCCGGCCGACTTCGACCGCGACCTCAAGTCGCCGCTGCTCGTCGTGCTTCATCCGCAAGGCACAAACATGCGGATCGGCACCGAGGAATGGGAGGACGCCGCGTCGACCGCCGATGTCATCCTATTGGCCCCTCAGGGAACGGTGAACGCTGGTCCGGATCGCTACGAGTGGGATTTGTCGTCCGATCGCTCCGTAAGCGAAATCATGTCAGCCATCGAGCAGGTCTGCCAGGAGTACCGAATCGACACGCGAGAAATCGTGCTGGCGGGCACCGAACAGGGCGCGACGCTGGCCTGCATGATGGCGCTGCGTTACCCCGATCGTTTCGCCGGCGCAATCGCGGTTGCCCCGCACATCAACCACCGCGAATCCCGGAACTTGATTGAGAACAACGTCGCCGGCCTGAGTTTCTACTTCATGGTCGACGAGGACGCTCCCGATGCGAAGGTGATCAAGGAGTTCTACAAGGCCCTGAAGAAAGCAGACGCCCGCGCCAAGTTCGAGGATTTTGACGATCTCCGCGATCTGCCGCGCAAGAAGCGCCTGAAAGAGCAGGGTAAGGCGATCAAGTACGTCCTTGAAGAAGTTCGCAAGCAGGAAAAGAAGGAACGCAAGAAGCACAAGGCAGAAGAGGACGACGACTAATCCGCGCGGCTACAGGCGGCCAAGACTGAGCGTCCGTGTCATCCAATCCGGAAATGTTTGGATAATCCATCCGCCCAGGAACCGGTGGACCATCAGCAACACGATTCCGGCGTAGAGCCCCGAAAACATATCGTCGATCACGATACCCCAGCCGCTTCGCAGCGCTTGAAGTTGCCGCGCTGGTGGCGGTTTCAGAATGTCCATGATGCGATTGACGACGAATCCGATGCCGAGATAGGCCAACGATATCGGCGCGAATGCACAAGTCAGAGGCAGCGAGACGATCTCGTCGATAACGACCGGTGACGGATCCTTCGTCTGGAAGAACGTCTCGCCCCAAGTCGCGATTGGCACGGCCAGCAGCCCGAGCGCAGCCAGCATTACCGCCTTCACATAGACGTTCGGGAGCGAGTCAACGAGCGGCACCAGCAGGAACCCCGGCAGTGTCCCCCACGTACCCGGAGCAAACCGCGCATACCCAAGGCCTCCGCCCGTGCAAAGGGCCCAGATCAGTCGCTGGCTCACGCTCGCCGGTGCAGGCGGCTTCGACATCGTTACTCCCGCGCGGGCATCGGTGAGGCAACCACGCTACGGTGGCCGGACCCATCCACGGCCCGCAACCCGAAGAACACATTGTCCTTGGAAATTGGCAGCGTCGCCTCCGCCACGTTACCAATCGATTTGGAGTGCTGCCAATTCGGCGCTGTCGTCTCGCGCCAGACGACCTCGTAGCCGACCACGTCTGGCTCGACACACCTATCCCAGCGCAGCGTCGTCTCATTCGTCAGTTTCGCTGTGACGATCCTCACATTCTTCGGAGCGGCCGGTCCGCGCGCGAGCGACGCCAGCGCCGCCAGGTTCGCTCGGGCCACGTTGGCAATGTACGAATAGTCGCAATACTTCGGCCAGTCACCCATATCGCGCCCGTTCTCGGTCCGCGGCGTCTGGTGCTGGTGGTCGAAGTTTTCCTCGTACTCGGTGAAACGAACCGCCGGATAGCCCTGTTCCAGAAAAGAAATGTGATCGCCGCCACGAAGATAGCGGTCCCGGCGGAAGATCAGCTCGGCGTCGAAGCCGGCCACGTATGCCGCGGTCGACTCATCAACAAATCGTGCAAGCTGCCGCGAGGCAGAATCGCTCTCGTTCCCGGTCGCCACCCGCAACCGCGCCTGTTCGGCCGATTGCGACGTCGGTACCCCTTCGGAAAAGACGCGGACATGCCCCGAATGATCGACGCCGCTGGTCCCGCGACTGGCCCCGACAATGTCGTTGGTAAACATCCCCGCAATGTTCTTTCCGTTCTGCTTCGCGACGGAAGCCCAATGCTTCGACCCGAGCAACCCCTGCTCCTCCCCCGCCACCGCCATGAATACGATCGTTGCGTCAAAATGGTGCTTCGACATGACGCGGGCGCATTCGAGGACGGCCGCAATGCCGGACGCGTCATCATCGGCGCCCGGCGCGTCGCAGTTGAAGTCCTTCGGATCGCTGCACATCGAGTCGTAGTGGCCGCTCACGACGTAGATTCGATCGCGAGACTCCGGCTGTGCGCCCGGCAGGGTCGCGACGACGTTGACGATCTCAGTCGGATTCGTGATTCGATTGCCGTCGGGTTGCTGAACGTACGAATCGGTCTCCACGACCAGCCGGCCGCCTGATTCGGCGCTGATCCTTCGAAACTCGGCCTCGATCCACCGCCGCGCCGCCCCGATCCCGCGTGTATCACCGGCCGTTTCAGACATCGTGTTCCGTGTCCCGAATCCCGCGAGCGTCTCGACGCTTCGCCGGCAGTTCTGCGACTGGACGTCGCGCACCATGCTCTGGACGTCCGGATCAGCGCCCCGCGGCGCCGAACAGCCCGCCCCCGTTCCGACGATTGCAACGATGATTGAAGAGACTCTGAATCGCATGGGGAGTGTTGTACCGCCGCCATCGATCCACAAAAAGGGGGCGACTGTGCCGCGGCGATTGAGTCCGGATGATGCCGTTAGAGTCCGAGAAGTCTGCCGACGAATGCCGGCAAGTCGGGCGTGTCCACTCGCACATTCGCGGAGAAATCCCCGGCGCATACATCCCCCGCCGCCGTCGATCCGCCGAGAAGCGCCGCGCAAAACTGCTGGATGTCGCCGCCGTTCGTCACGCCGTCGCCGTTCATGTCACCGCCGGGAGCGTTTGGACAGACCAGCAACGTCGCAGGGTTGCTGCCCGTCGCGCCGCAAGCGTTCGTCGCTATCGAATCGTACGAACCTGCGTCCGCCGCCGAAACAGGATTGATCGTCAGCGTTGTCGTCGTCGCGCCGGAGACCGTGCCGCCATTCGCGATGTTCAGGCCGTTTCGCCGCCACTGCCACGCCATCGGGCTTCCACCCGCAGCGGCGCAGGTGAATGACAGCGGGTCGCCGACGTTGGCTCGCCGGCTCGCCGGATGTTGCGTGAAGACGGCCCGGCAAGATGTCGGATCGTATGTGATCTCCAACGCCGGCCGGTTCGCGATGATGGCTGTCTCCGACGACGGCCACCGCCAACCGTCGGTGCCGCTCGGATTGAGCAGCCAGCCGAAGTTCACGGAGGGATCATTTGCGATCGCCTGCACGGTCGTCGTTACGTCAAAGATCGCCCACGCATCAAGTACATTCGGAGGCAGCCCAAAGTCCGCCGTAGCCGCCGCTTCAACGCCATTGGCGCTCACGCCGCCGATCGTGCTGTTCCAAGTCGACGTCTCGGTCCAACTCGTCCGCATCGCGAACGCCGACATGGAGTTGACGCTGCTGTCGTTCGTCGCCGAGCTGGCCCCCGTCAGGATGAGCAGCTTCGCCGAAAGCACCGTAACGCCGCGCGGCACCTGGTTCACCCCGCTGCCGATGATGTTGTCGAATCGAACCAGACATTGCGTCAGCGGCGAACCGTCCGTGACCAGGATCGCGTCGCTGCCATGCGCGCTATTCGGATTCGTCTGCTCGATGGAGCTGTCATGCGCGCTCAGATAGCCGCTCGCACCCTGCCGGAAAGTCCGCGTGGCGACCGCCGGGTCGCCGGCGAAACTCCCGACGATGGAGCGAACGTTGTTCGAGCTCCCGGAATGCGTGGCGCCGAATATGTCCTCAATGGTTCTCTGGAGATTGTGCAACGTCCACGTCGCACTGTTGGGACCGGGAACAATCATCGGCCCGTATAAGACGGTCGGGATCTGATTTCGCGTCGCCGAATCATCCTCATCCCATGTCAGGATCAGCAGGCTGTTGTGATCCATGGCCCAGTCGGCGTAGGGCTTGATGTGACGTTCCAGCCAGGCGTCGGCCTCGGCGATCGTGCCGTCGTGCATGTCGTTCAGCAAGTTCGGCACGACAATGCTCACCTGCGGCAGCGCGCTGTAATCGACGGGAGCGTTTGTGTCGCCGTAAAACGCCTGTCCGCCTGGCGAAAAAAACGGCCGATTGACGCTCGCCGGAAGCTGAAACGCCCCCGGCGGATTCCCCTGCCAATTGACCCACGGATTGTGTCGCCGCACGTACGCCAGGTCTGACACAACCGTCGAACCGATCGCCGGCAGGTCCTCGCAATAGCCCGCGAACGTTCGGCCGGCGGCGATGAGCGCTGCGCCGAGGTTGGGCGTCGAAAACGGGGAGCCCGGTGCGGGAACCGTGTTGTCGGTCACTCCCTGGTTCGCACCAGAGAAGAACTGAATGTAATTCGGCTGGCTGGGATGCGTGAGCGCGAAGCAGCGAGACAAGTTCGCCCCACTGGCGGCGAGCGCGTTCATGTACGGCGCGTCAGGCGAGCCGATGATCTGAGTGGCGGAATGGTTTTCCTCGATGACGATAACGACGTGATCGGGTGTCGGCGGTATCGCCCGCACGGGAGTTGAGTTCATTGCGACTCCCACGCACACGGCGAAGATTGCGAACCAGCCTCGGTCGGCCATCCCGATCCTCATTCCCCGCCGACTCTAGTTTAGTGACGTAGACGCGAGGTGCGTATCCAAAACCGTTGAACGAATCGGCGAGCGCGTGCGAGGTGCGGCCCGGTAGTATCACCCGTTCGGGCGACGGCTGGACCGGATCAGTTCGATCGCCATCGGCGCGACGGCCCCCGGTGCATGTTTCTCCACATCTCCCCCATCGCGCCGCTTCAGCTCGACCACGCCCTCCGCGAGGCTCTTTTTCCCTATGGTAATCCGCACCGGCACGCCGATCAGATCCGCATCCTTGAACTTGAACCCCGCCCGCTCATCGCGATCATCGAGTAGCACGTCCACGCCCGCCGCAGCCAGCTCGTCGTGCAACGTGTGCGCAATCGACATCACTTCGGCCTCGCGTGGATCAAGCGCCACAATCAGCGCTTCGAACGGTGCGATAGCCGCCGGCCACTTGATGCCGTTTTCGTCGTGGTGTGACTCAATCGTGGCCGCGAGGATCCGATTCACGCCAATGCCGTAGCAGCCCATGATAAACGGCTTCGGCTTGCCATCCTGATCGAGAAACGTGGCCTTCAGCGAGTCGCTGTACTTCGTGCCGAGCTTGAACACGTGCCCGACCTCGATTGCCGTCTTGAGCTTCAGCGGCGAGCCGCTGCCCCGCGGCGACAAATCGCCCTCGACCACGTTCCGCACGTCGGTCACGACGACCTTCTCGCCCGAAACCGGGAAGTCGCGCCCCGGATTCAGATTCGTGACGTGATAGTCGGTCTTGTTCGCACCCGTGCACGCATTCCGCATGCCCACGACGGCCGGATCGACGATCAATCGCGACACCTTCTCGATTAATCCCTGCGGCCCCGCGAAACCGACGGCCGCCCCGGTCAAATTCTGAATGGCGCCCTCGCCGGCCAGCTCGAGCCTCGCCCCGGCCGCGCGATTCAGCTTGGCCTCGTTGATTCCATGGTCGCCTCGCACGAGCGCGACGATCGGCAGCGGCTGGATCAACGCGCCGGTCTTCTCGTTCTTTCGCAAATCGACATAGATCAACGTCTTGATCATGTCACTCGGCTTCGTGCCGAGCAGGCCGCACACGTCTGCGTTAGACCGAATCCCATGGTA
>CAZONT010000083.1:17548-17924 GCA_964581285.1 uncultured Planctomycetaceae bacterium
CGTCTGCGATTGTCCCCTTGCCCGGCGTGTGAACTTCGCTGACGGGCTTCATCTCAGCCGTCGAAGTCGGCAGCGGAGCAGCCATCGCGCGTTCAAGGTTCGCTGCGTAGTCCCCGTTCTCGCTGAGAACAACCACATCCTCGCCCGCGTCCGTCAGCACCATGAACTCGTGCGACGCATCACCGCCGATCGGCCCGCTCTCTGCCTCGACCGCCACATACGGCAGCCCGCAGCGCGTGAAGATGCGGCAATACGCGTCATACATCGCCTGGTAGCCCTCATCGAGACTCGCCTTGTCCCGATGAAAGCTGTAGGCGTCCTTCATCAGAAACTCGCGCGTCCGCAGCACGCCCGACTTCGGCCGCGCCTCGCCGCG
>CAZONT010000084.1:0-17561 GCA_964581285.1 uncultured Planctomycetaceae bacterium
TTCATCGCGATGGAGCTGAACTGCAGCGTCGAGGACATCGACGCGGTGCTGATGGGTGGCCATGGCGACGACATGGTGCCGTTGCCGCGCTACACGAGCGTGGCGGGTATCCCGGTGACGCAGCTCATCAAAAAGGACCGGCTGGATGCGATTGTCGATCGGACGCGGAAGGGCGGCGGTGAGATCGTGGCGCTGCTGAAGACCGGCTCGGCGTACTACGCGCCGGCGGCGGCGACCGTGCAGATGGCCGAGGCGATCATCCGCGACAAGCGGCGGATCCTGCCGGCGGCGGCGTACTGCAAGAGCGAGTATGGCGTGGGTGGATACTTCGTCGGCGTGCCGTGCATGCTGGGCAAGGGCGGCATGGAGAGAGTGGTTGAGATCGAGCTGGATGGGGAGGAGCGCAAGATGTTCTCGACGAGCGTGGAGCATGTGAAGGAGCTTTGCGCCTGGGTGGACAAGAACTGGGCGGGGGCGGAGTAGGGCTTCCGAGTCAGTAACAATTCATGCGACGCATTGCGATGATTATGGCCGGGGGGGCGGGGACGCGGCTTTGGCCGCTCAGCCGGAAGGGACGGCCGAAACAGCTTCTAAGACTGGTTGGCGGGAAGAGTTTGCTGCGGCTGGCGTTTGAGCGGCTGCGGCCGATGCTGGCGGCGGAAGACATCTTTGTTGTTGCGGCTGATGCGCATTTGGAGGCAATTGCCGGCGAGTTGACGGAGTTGCCTCAGGAGAACTTGATCGGCGAGCCATGTGGGCGGGACACGGCGGCGGCGATTGCATTGGGCGCGGCGATCATTGAGAAGCGGCATGCGGGGGCTATCGTCGGTGTGTTCACGGCGGACCATGTCATTTCGCCGCGGGACCGATTCGCTGCGGCGGTACAGTCAGGTTTTGTCGCGGCGGAGAAGCATGCCGATGCGCTGGTGACGTTTGGGATACGGCCAACGGCGCCGCTGGCGGGCTTGGGTTACGTGCAACGCGGCGCGGCGGTTGGGGATGGGGTTTTTGCGGTTGCTCAGTTCAAAGAAAAGCCCGATCCGGTTACGGCGAAGAATTACCTTGCGGCGGGGGACTTCTACTGGAACAGCGGGATGTTTGTGTGGAGGGCGGCGACGATTCTGGAGCAGATTCGCCAGCGGTTGCCGCAGACACATGCGGCCGTGACGGCGGTGGCCGACGAATGGCCGGGCTCGGCTGGTAAGAAACGACTTGCCGAGGCGTATCCGGGGCTGCAGAAGATATCGATTGACTACGCGGTGATGGAGAAGGCGCGGCGGGTTTTGCTGGTCGAGATGAATGTTGAGTGGCACGACCTCGGGAGTTGGACGGCGCTGCGCGAGTTGCGGCCGGCCGACGGGGAAGGGAACACGCTCGCGGCTGAGAAGGTGGCGACGCTGGGCGCGAAGAACAGCGTATTCGTCGCCGAGGATGGGCACCTGATCGCGGCGATCGGGGTAGATGATCTGGTGGTGGTACATAGCGCGGACGCGACACTGGTTTGTCGCGCGTCGGACGTGCAGCGGATCAAGGAACTCGTGGCGCAGCTGGAGCAGCGCTTCGGCGACCGATACTCGTAAGACGTCCTATGGCACGATTTCTCGGCGTTGACTACGGAAAAAAGCTGATCGGCCTGGCGATCGGCGATGACGGGCTTCGTATCGCGTCGCCGCTCGATACGCTTGCTTCGTCCGGGCGGGTCGAGCAGGACGCACGAGACGTGATTGGACGGGCGGCCGATGAGGCGGCTGATGCGATCGTCGTCGGATTGCCGCTGAACATGGATGATTCGGTCGGGCCGCAGGCCGTGCTGACGCGAAAGTTTATCGCCGCGCTGCGAGCGGCCGGCTCGGTTCGCGTCGAAGAACAGGACGAGCGCTTGAGCAGCTTCGCGGCGGACGAGGCGCTCGCGATGGGCGGGCTATCGCGAAAAGGGAAGGCGTCGCGGCGCGACATGCTGGCCGCGCAAATGATCCTGCAGGCGTATCTTGATCGATCCGCGCGCGGTGCGGCGGCGGGATGCGAGCCACAAGACTGAGCCGAAGTGCGGCCTCGCGTTCGGTGTGGTTGGGGGCGTGTGCCGGGGGTAGAATCGGACGACGGAGCCGGCCATCGCGGCGGCCGGCGGCACTCTCGACAGCCAGCGGGTGACGACATGAACACGATCGAGGCTTTCGTCGGGGCTCCGGTACGCAAGGCGCACGAAGCGGAAATTGAGATTCAGACGGTCGTAGCATTCTGGCGGCTGGGGCGCGCACTGGCGCAAAACGCGCCGCGCGATCGGGAGGTCTTTACGCTCGGGCGCTGCATCGGGGGCACCACGGGGATTACGGCGACGCTGTATGCATATGCGGAGACGGACGATCCGGCGTCGTTCGCCATGTCGCGGCTGATGTTCGGCGGAGAGCAGCCGATGATGGACGCGTACTGGCAGTCGCTCGACGATCCGGTGGTTTTTCAGCTGGCGCGGCAGGTCTTTCGGGCCGCACCCGGCTTGCCGGAGAGCGTCGAGCGGTCGGGTTTGGAGGAGGGCGGAACACTCGTCTTCGATGTGAGCGGATCGCAAGCGCGACTGGCGGGGATTCGGTTCGCCGTCGCACCCTAGCACAGAGGGCACACCCGGTGCGGATTTTCGTCCTCGAAAACGACGCGATGCTGGCCGATCGGAAGTTCGGCGAGCAACTGATTTCGGTCGGCTCGGCGGCGGATTGTACGATTTCACTGCCGGATGAGCAGATCGCCGGGCATCAGGTTCAATTTCGTCCGGCCGGCGCGGGCGATTGGCTGGTCGAAGTGCTGGACTTGCGGATGCCGACGCGTGTCAACGGTGCGATGATCACCCAGGCGCAAAAGATCAAAGACCACGACGAAGTGAGCGTGGGGCGGTTCGCAATCAAACTTTTCTTGAGCATGGACGGCAGCGGCACGCTTCCAAAGCAGGCGGCGACTTCCGCGGCCGCGCCACAGCGTCCCAGCGCCGGGACCGAACGCGAGCAACCGTTGCCGGTTGGATCGCTTGTTCGCAGCCACGGCGGCCAACTCAAGCTGCCGATCGAGCGTTTGCACGAGCTCGCGACTTTGACGACCGAACTGGCGGGGATTGCGCAGATCGAGCCGCTGGTAGATCGCGTCCTACAGCAGGCGTTGGCGACGTTTCGGGCGGCAGCGGTGGGGTTGTGCGTGCGATTGAGGACGGCGAGCGGGTTGGAGTTCACGCGCGGCAAGGACGCCAAGGGCCAGCCCATTGATCCGCCGCCGCTGATGATGAAATTGCACGAACGATGCACGCGGTTTTCGTACGAAATCTGCATGCCGGACGCAAGCTCGATGGGCGCTGCGTCGGCGATGGCAGTGCCGCTCGTATCGGGCCGGGGTGCGATCATGGGGATGCTGTACGTCGAGACGACGGCGGCGGAGGCCCGCTACGAGACGCCGGCGCTCGATATCCTGTGCGCGTTTGCAATTGCCATTTCAGGGCCGATCGACCAGGCGATTCACGGCGTCACGCAGATTCGCACCGCCCTGACCGATCAGAGCAACATCATCGCACGGCAGATCCAGGACGCGCTGACGATTCGGGCGATGCCCGAGTGGCCGGACCTGCACGTCGCGGCGCTGCGGCGGCCGGGCCTGTCGCGGCCGCGCGACTACTACGACCTCATGCGCCTGGCGAATCGGACGGTGGCGATCGTGCTGGCGCAGGTTGACGCCGCCGGGGCCATGCAGCCGCGATTGATGTCAGAGATTCGGGCGGCGTTTCGGACGACGTGTCTACATGCCGATGCTCCGCACGTGCTCGCCCGGGCGGTGAACTGGCTTGTCACGGACGCGCAGGCGAATTGGGCGGTCGACCTGGCCTGCGTGTGGTTGCTGCCGGCGAGTGGGCTGATCAAGTATTGCGTCGCCGGCGACAAGATTTCGGTCGGGCAGATCAATGAGCGCGGCGCATGGTCGGAATTTGAGCGCTGCGAGATGCCGACGATCGGCCGAGCGCGGGGCTTCTCGTACACATCGAAGGCGGAGACGCTGGGACCAGAGTCGATTCTCGCATTGATGAGCGACGGATTTGAACATCAGCGGAACGCGGCCGGCGAGGCGTTCGGCCGGGCCCGTGTCGCCGAGTGCCTGATCGACACCGCCGGCATGGCGGTAAACCTGATGCTCTCGGAAATCGTGCAGGAGATGGACGAGTTCGTTCGCGACGGCCAGGCACCGGAGGACGCGACGATCGTCCTCGCGTCGCGACGAGAGTAGACGATCACATCACCGGCGGGACGGCAACAACGAGAGCACAATTTCGAACGCAATCAGAAGGATAATCACCCACTCCAGCACCTCCATGCGCAGATTCATCTGGCGGTCGGAGAGCTTGGAATAGATACTCTCGAGGGTTTCGAGCTTGCGAATAATGCCCGAGTCCCACTCGGCGAGGTGAAATCGCTGGGACGCCAGGCGGTAGACGCGCGCGAGATACTGGTCGCCAACGAGCTTGAGGGCGTTCGAGACGCCTTCGAAGAGGATGGCACTGTCGACTTGCATACGTCCGATGCGGCGCATGTCGGCGGCGAGGGAGCCAAACAGGGCGAAGCCGGGCCATCGGTTGCGCGTAAGCAGGCGGTAGGACTGCTCAAGCGCGTGGTCGAGCTGGCGGTCGAGGAAACGCATCTCGAGCAATTCGACATTGGCAAACTCAAGAATGGTACGAACGTCGTCCATGTCGCGGCCGAGGAGCATGGCGGCGTTCCAGTCGATGATTGCAGCGTCGCCGAGGCCATAGGAAATTCGGCAGCCCAGTGCATCGGTGATTTCCTCGGCGGAGAGCGGCACGCCGGACGAACGCAGGATACGCGCGATGACGGCGGATTGCGTGGCCAGAAAATCGGCCGCCGTGGCCGGACCGGCGAGATCGTCAATCTGATAAATGGCGTAGTCTTCGACGACGTCCATGACGGTCGGACGGTCCACAGCCTGGCGGACGGCGTTGAGAAGATTCTCGACGGCCCGGGTCGACGCGGCACTCAGGGCGCGGTTTTCGTAGAGGTGGTCGCTCAGCGCCTCAAGGCGTGAAAGCGGGCCGTCAAACGGGATGGAAAAGGTGATCGAGGCGGCGCCGAAGTCGTAGAGAACGGCATCGATCGTACCATCGGTCGCGAAACCATCGAGTTCGATACGCTGATGGGCCTGAGAAACGCGCAGCGGGGCCGGCTGGTTGATGGCCGTCTGAGGTGCGCGGCGCGTGTTCTTGATTGCCTCGCGCTGCTTCGTGGCGGTGATGAGCCGATCGGCCTCGGCGAGATTGATGCCCATGCCGATATCGTGGGCGAACTGGGCATAGCAGGTGCCGCGGACCGTCGTCTCGCTCATTTTGAATTACCACCGGTGTGACGGTTTCCCTTGATCACGTCGGTCACGACTCTTGCAGCGCTGCGGGCTCGCGACTTTACCTTGCGGAGCATGATGCGGGCCCAGACGAACTCGGTTGCGAGGATGGCTAGACCGGCCGGGATGACGATCATAGCGGGGCCCGGCGTGAAGATGAGCACGATGCCGAACAGGACGACGGTGCCTCCCACAACCGCAACGACGACCTTTCGAGCCGAATCGTAGAGCACGTCAGGACTCACGCGGTGTCGCACGTCGAGCGGGCCGTCGGGCAAAGACCGACGCCAGGACACCGACAGCGAGTATGCCGGCGATTACGACGAGCGAGACGCTGTTCGGAATAGTATAGAAATGCGAAAGCAGCATTTTCACGCCGATGAACGCGAGGAGGAAGACCAGACTGAACTTGAGATATTGAAATCGATCCAACAGTGCGGCCAACGCAAAGTACAGCGAGCGAAGGCCCAGAATCGCAAAGACGTTGGATGTAAATACGATGAACGGCGCCTTGGTGATCGCAAAAATCGCCGGGATCGAGTCGATTGCGAAGAGTACGTCGGTGCTTTCTACCACCAAGAGCGCCAGGAAGAGCGGCGTAATGGCGCGACGTCCGTCCACCGACGTGAAGAATCGCTGCTCGTCGAACGCCGCGCTGACCGGGTAAAGCCGGCGGGCCAGTCGAACCAGCGGGTTGCGGGTCGGATCGACGTGCTCGTGTTGCACGATGAGCATTTTGACGGCCGTGATGATCAGCAGAGCCCCGAAGATATAGATGATCCAGTGAAACTTCGCGATGAGGGCCGCACCCAGGGCAATCATGACTCCGCGCATCAGCAGGGCGCCCAAGATGCCCCAGAAGAGCACGCGGTGCTGGTACGCCAGCGGCACCCGGAAATACTCGAAGATCAGGGCGATGACGAAGATGTTGTCGAGACTGAGCGAATACTCCACCAACCAGCCGCTGAAGAATTGAATGGCGGCTTCCCCGCCCGAGAGACGCGGTTCGGACTTGCTCGCGATGCCGGCCCAGTCGTGCTTATAGAGGTAATAGACCAGGACGTTGAAGAGCAGGGCCAGGACCACGAACGCGCAGGTCCACGCAACGGCCTCACGTGTGCGAACCACGTGGACCTTGCGGTTGAACACGCCCAAATCGAGCGCAAGCAGTCCGAAGACGAAGGCGATGAAGGCGGCGTAGAGCCAGGCAACCACGAGCGACTCCGGGCGCGCGGCGCAGGCGGTCCGCGGGCGGTGTGCGGATCATGCGTGATCCGGCGCGAAAGGCAAGTCGATTCAGGATCGCGGGAGCAGCGCCGCGATTTTCGGCATCATGTACTGGAGAGACTCTTCCTCGGCGGTCCACGTCCCGACCAGATACGGGCCCCGGGGCGGCATGACATTCGTATTCTGCCAGGCCGGATTGCTTCCGGAGGTGATTTGCGAGTTGAGCTTGAGGTAGGCCTGCTTCGCCAGTTCGGCTTTCGGATACTGAACGACCCAGACGGTGTTGGGCTGGCGCGCGCCTGGGACGGCGTAGGCGGCGACGCCGATGATTGAATCGGCGTTCAGATTGAGCAGCCGCGCCGTGGCTTCGAGGTCGGGCGGCGTCGCGATGGCGACGGCTTCCGGCGGAAGACTCAGGACGTTTCGCGCCAGCCAGAGACGGCCGGGAATCCGGTCCTGTTGTGGAAAAGCGTGAGTCAACAGCGGTTCGTCCTCGCGCTGGATGCGGCTGACGATGTGTTGAACGAGACGTCGCAATTCGGCGACCTGCTCCGGGGCGGTAGCGTTGAACGATGCCTGAAGCGCAACTCGACCCTGCCAGGTGTGGTAACGAACGGGCGGACCTGGATCCACGCGGGTCAGGCCGCCGCAGCGGTCCGTTTCGGGAGACGAGCACGCACACGTGGTCAGCCCGTACGCGTCCTGAGGGGTTGCGGCTTCGATCGCCATGATGTTCGCGACGAGATCGCGATCGCCCAGCTTCATCTGATAGCTGCAAGCCGCCGCAGAGCGGAGATTGAAGCGGCTCAGTCGCCTGGCGTGCTCGGGTGTCATAAGCTTGCCGAGATCGGCGGCGGAGACGACCGAAACGGGGTCGCGCTTGGTCCAACCTGAGACATCGCCGCTGCGCGGCAAGTAGGACGGTGTCCCAGGGGCGTCCATCGGATCGGCCGCGCGGATGCTCGATTGTGGCGCTGCGGGCATCCCAGGTGGGCTGGTGCTCGCGGCGGGTGGGGCCGCTGGTTGCGGCCGAAGCGAGACCGGGCCCGCCTGTGGTTTTGGAGCTTCGGGGGTCGGGGCTGATGGCGGCGGAGGCGGCTGGTCGCGACGACAGGCGGCGAGGCCGGACAGAACCATTATAGAAATCACAGCCCATCGCATCCGAGAGGCAGTACGCATGACAGGTCTCCCCGAAAATCGTTCTAAGGCCGCGGCCGGTCGATCGCGCGCGATTGTATGTCGGACCGAACTCGCGTCAAACCATCTTTGACGAGTCCCGGACGACGCCCCTATACTTCGCCAGCCGTTGCCGAGGACATCCGCCGATGATCATTACGATAGATGGTCCAGCCGGATCGGGGAAAAGCACCGCGGCTCGCAAGTTGGCGGCGCGGCTCGGCGTCGCATATCTGGATACCGGGGCGATGTATCGGGCATTGGCGCTGCGTGCACTTCGACGAGGCATCCGACTGACCGACAGTGCCGGGTTGATCGAGACGGCGCGGGACGCGCACGTGGATGTGATGTGCGGACCGACGCATGCGCGAGTTCTGCTGGACGGCGAAGACGTCACCGAAGATGTGCGCAGCATGGCCGTCAGCGGGGCGACGAGCTTTGTGGCCCGCGAGCAGAAGATTCGCGACCTGTTGGTAGCGCGGCAGCGCGAGATCGGGCGAAAACTGGGCTCGCTCGTGACCGAGGGCCGCGACCAGGGCAGCGTGGTCTTCCCGGACGCCGATCTGAAGTTTTTCCTCGACGCGAGCGTCGAGCGACGCGCCGAGCGACGGCACCAGGAGATGCTGGCGGACGGCGAAAGCGTGACATACGAGGAAATCCTGCAGAATCTTCGCGAACGCGACGGCAACGATGCGCATCAGTGGGCACCGCTGCTCGAACCGGCGACGGCGATCCATCTCGACACGACGGCATTGACGATCCATGAGGTCGTCGAACGGATGCTTGAAGAGGTGAGTCGGCGACGGCTCGATCGATCGGCCGTGGCCGGCGCATCGTAACCAGCCGTGCGCGTCTACTATCGTATCACCCGTTATCTGTGCCAGATGATCTTCTATTTCATCTGGCGCGTGCGCATTTTCGGATTGCCGAACGTGCCCTCCAAGGGTGGGGTTCTGCTGGCGTGCAACCATCAGAGTTTTCTCGATCCGGTGCTGGTAACGCTGGCGCTCTATCGCGAGGGCAACTACATGGCCCGCGATACGCTGTTCCGCAATAAGTATTTTCGCAGGCTGATCGAGTCGCTCAACGCATTTCCGGTGAAGCGGAGCACGGCGGACGTGGGAGCAATCAAGGAGATCATCCGGCGACTCCGCGACGGTAAAGTCGTCGTGACGTTTCCGGAAGGGACGCGGACGTCCGACGGATCCATTCTGCCGCTGCACGACGGCTCGATGCTGGTTGCGAAGCGAGCGGGCTCGGCCATCGTGCCGACGCTGATCGATGGAGCGTTTGAGGCGTGGCCGCGGACACAATCGCTCCCGCGATTTGGATCGATCCACGTCTGTTATGGGCAGGCAATCATGCCGGAGGAAGCCGCCGCGTTGAGTGTCGAGGAATTGACGCGGCGTGTTGAAACGACGTTGTTCGCACTGCAGGCAGAGCGGTGGCGCAAGCATCTACCGGGTCGACGGTTACCGGGAAGTGCGGTGCCGCAGACTGCCGCCGGGGCTGCGGCAGACCCGGAACAGGATTGACATTCCGGTTAACAATCCTGTATAAGTAGAGTCAGGACAGAAAGTTGGGGGAATTGGACCGGCTGGCAGGGGCCGCTGTTTTCCGGGTGCTAGTATTATCCCGCGCGGTCAGAGAGCGCGCGAAGGGGAAAAGCCATATGTGTCGCGTACGACGATTTGTCGCATGGACAGCGGCTGCCGCTGTTGCAGGAATTCTGGCGACGGGCTGCGGTAACGGTGTGACGGTCCCTCCGGGGGACAATTCACCCCAAGTCACTCCCCAGGTATCGATCGGACGATTGAACGCGGCGCGGCAGCTCTCGAACGCGAACCGCGTTCGCGTCGACATTGTGCAATTCAAGGCAACTGAGCCGCCGACCATGGATGCATGCGATCCGCTCGGGCTCGATGTCATCCATCACGACGCGTGGGTTTCGACGATTGGTGCGCCAGATTCTTTTACGCCGGACTGGAACTTCGAGTACGACTGGGTGAGTTCGAAGGGAAGCGAGAATCTCTCGGGCGGGTCGGACTATATCGTCGCGATCCGTGCGGGCCGCAGCGAGCCGCCGGACCCGCAGAGTGATTTGCTTTTCTCGCAGGTCGAAATCAATATCCGGGCCGTTAATCCGCGGTCGAACAATCACGTCCAGGGCGATAACTATCTGGCCGATCAGGCCGACTTTCCGTCGAACGACGACATCGTCGCCAATCGAAGCCTTTTCGACATGGCCGGCGGCGATGTGGCAGTCGTCGTGTATGGTCTGACTTTCATCACGCCGCCGCAGACGATCATCACCGACACGCAGACGGTTGAGTTTGGGCTCGGGCCCACGGCCTGGCTGCTGTTTCTCCGGGACAACGCATTCAACAGCGGGCGGTTCTACAACATTGAAGGTGCGTTTAAGGGTGCGCCGCGGGCGAGCGAGACGACATACTTTACGTCGCCGCCGCTGCCGCCGGGCGAGGCGCTGCCCGATCCGCCGCTGGGGCTGTTTCAGTCGGTGCAGCTGAACGGGACTAATTTTGACCTCAACGCCGAGCCGAATAGCAACGTGGTTCCCGATCCGGGCTACGTCTGCCCAATCGATCAGAATGGGCAGGGGAGTCCGACGCCGGGCAAGTTCTATGCATTCCTTGACCGGTCGAACCGCGATGAGAACGGGCTGCAGACGCTGCAGAGTGTGGGCCGCGGCGGATTTGTGTTCGTCATTCGCAAGGAAGCATTTCAGAACAAGAAGATCGTGACGAGTCCGAACGCGGCCCCGCCAGTTGCGCCATTGCCGGGCGACCTGATCGATCCGCTGAACTCGGGCTACAACGAGTTTCCGATTCCGGTGCCGCTGATCAATCTGCCGCCGCCGCGGCATGACAACGCTCCGGGCGGTGTGCCGAACGGCGTGCCGGGCGTACATGAAATCGGGATCTCGGTGTTCGTGGTGCACACGGCCGGTCCGGCCGGCGACTGACGCGCGGGTGGGTGTCGCACCGACTAGGGGCGGCGCCGATAGAGCTTTTCATCAATTCGATCGAGCGCGATGTTCGTGGCCGCCAGCCATTGGTTGGCGGAGCGGTCGTCCATCATCAGCAGCCCGCCGGGTTTGACGCCCGCGACGATGTTCGTGGTCGCCAGGGATGGATCGGAAGTGCGCGACACGACATTGAATGCGACGACCGCGTCGGCCGAGATCGGCAAGGGACTTACGACGACGTCGCAGTGAAAGACCTCGGCGAGAGGCAGGTCGCGCTTGACGGCCGCGAGCACCCGGACCGAGCGGTCGATGACCGCGATGCGGTGGGGCCGCGCGACGAGGCGATCGACTTCGAGCGGCTCAAATGAGACGAGCGGAAGCATGGGGATTCGCCGCAGTAATTGGTCTGTGTAACGAGCGAAATCGGAAAGATATCCGCTGCGCTTCGCGATCGCGTCGTTGCCTGCGTCGGCGAGGAAGGGGCTCATCAGACGAGTCGCGGCCCCCGGACCGACGATCGCGATCAGCGGATCGCCGGACCCTGTCGCGAGCAGGGCGGCCAGTCGCTGAAGATAGGCGAAGTTACGCCTCGGCCAGGACGTGGATCCGACGTGATCGAACATGGCGGCGGTGCCGCCGGATCTGAGCACGGTGCCCGCGGCGACGTCTCCCAGCCGTGCGAGGCGCTGCGCGATCGGTTACGGCTGACTCGCGTCGGCGGAGGCCGCCTTCACCGTGCTACCGACGACCTTCAAGCCCAGACTCCGGGTGCTGACCTTCCCTCCGAGTTTGTCTTCGATATCGACCTTGATGATGTAGTCGCCGGCCGGGAGCGTGTCGGGGAACGAGACTTCCTTGGCGACGAAGAAGTCGCGGCGCGGCTGTCGCGCGATGTCATCGATCTTGTCATCGACGGTGGACCAGAGTTCGCGGCCGCTCTTGCTGAGCAGACTGGTTCGCATCGAGATTGACGTGCGATACTCGTTTGCCGGAGTTCGCTGACTCGTGAAGTTGTCGATCTCGACGTAGAGCTGGCAGGTCACCGGTGCGCGAGCCGGCACGCGAGGCGGATCGATGGCGTCGAAGCGATCGAAGCCGTCGACCGAGCGACAGAGTAGAAGCTTCGGGATCGTGAGATCGGCGCGGGTGCGCAGAAACAGGCGAAGCTCCTCCACGGCGGCGAGCTGGCGCGAAGCGCAGGCCGCAGGATCGCGGTTGGCGTCCTTGCAGATTTCAATCATGGGTCTCACGAGGCCGCGAACCATCTCGGCCGAGTCACCGCTCATTCCGGGCGTCGCGGCCAGGGCCTTGTCTTCGTCGCCGAGGACGGCGTAGAGCATCCGCAGGCGAAGCTGCTGTTCGAGATCGTTGGGCTGGCGGCCGACGGTCGCTTCGAGGTCGCGAATCATCGATGTGAGACTCTTCTCGCGCGGCGCGTCAGCAGCCGGTGCTTGAACGGGCGGAGCCGGATTGGCGGCTGGCGCGGCGGCGATCGGCGGTGGGGCGACGGCGGGAGTCGGTTCGGTGACTCTTGCGACCGGTTCGGGGACAGGGGCGGGCACAGCGGCTGAAACGGGGACCGGCGGCATCGCCGGTTTCTCGACGCTCGGCGACGGTGCGGTTTGTACTGCGACGGTGACCGGGGGCCGTTCAGTCGGCGTCGCGGCGACAGTCGGAGCTTCTTTGACGGGCTCCGGCGGCGAAACTGGTTCGACATCGCGGACAGTGTCTTCCGTTGATTCGGCGACAACGATGGGAGTGGGCGCTGGCTCGGCCGGTTCAACTCTGGCTTCGATGACAGGCGTCGGTTCGGCGACAGGAGTTGGCTTGGCGACCGGCGGCTGCTGAGCTACGACCTCGGCAGGTGGGGCGACGGACCGTGGCGTTTCGACCTTGACCGGTTCCGGAGAGCGCGGAGTCGGCGACGGGCTCGCGATCGTTGCGACCGGTTCGGGCGTGACAGGTGCAACCGGCTCGACGCGCGAATCGGACGAGGCGAGCACTTCGCTCTTCAGCGGCATCGGGTCGACCGATGGCTGCGGCGTGGCCGAATGGGTTGCGCTTTGCCGCGCGATCTTCGCATTCAGGTCATCGGGCTCGAATTGTTGGGCGGAGACGTTTGCCCGTTGTACGCTCGCTTTGTCGGCCCCAACGAGACCGACCTTGACGGTTGAGTCAACCGGTCGCTGCTGCGGACTGGGCGAACTACGCCGTTCGGCCTTTGTCGATGCCCTCGATCCAGTGATACCCGTTTTGCTGCATGAGGCGAACAGTGCAACCAGCAGCACGACACCCATCCGTGGGTAGAAACTTCGAGCGATGCTCATTTGCGATCCTTCGCGGCCGGTTCGCCGCATATCTGAACAATGAGTTTCTCAACGGCCAGCTCGGTGGCACCGAGGCCGGTCTTCGTGGAGACGTCTATTCGGAGCAATCGTGTGAGGATGTCCTCCCACTGGCGTGCTGAAAGGGATCCGACCTGCCTTCGAAGCAATTCGGGATTGCCGTAGAAGCCGCTGCGGTTTGCGGCGACACCGGGCGGTACGCCCTCGTCGAGAAGGCGTCGGCCCTGCACGCAACGCCGGAAGCCCCAGGCGAGTCCGCCCAATGCGCGGTAGGGGGCGGCGCGGTCCGTTGCGATGACCTGCTGCCACAGATCGAGGGCTGCGGCGGCATCGCGACGGCCGAGGGCGTCGCCGAGGGCGAAGATCGTTTCCTCGCGGCGCGAACCGACGAGAGCGTCGACGTCAGCCAGGGCGATCTGCTTCCGCGGATGAATGTATGCAGCGAGCTTCGACAGCTCCGAATCGAGGCGGCCGCAATCGACGCCGGCGAGCTCGACCAGTCGAGCAGCGGTCGGGCGCGACAGCTCGCAGCCGTGCACGGTACCCGCCCACGACGCGGACCAATCGATGGCCCAGGCGATAGCCCCGTTCTTCGGCGCACCGCAGCCGATGTTCTCGCCAATCGAGTCGGCGATCTTGTAGAGACGCGTGTTCGACGGCCATGATCGGAGCATCAGTACCAACACGCCACTGGGTGACTCCGATTCGAAGTACTTTTCAACGCTCTTGCGGCACCCCGATGCTACGGCCGAGTCGTCGGCGTCGTCGTCCTGGTCATCCTTGTCGGCGGCCCTTTGTCGGCCGGTGATGAAGACTTCGGCGTCGCGGAGGATGACCACGCGGATCGGGGTGAGAAGCGACGGTGTTCGCAACTCATCGAGGACGTCGGCGAGTCTCGCGTTCGCGCCCTCCAATTCGACGATGGCCATCGGATCCGGGTCGGACCCGAGGACATCAGACAGGACGCGGCGGAGCGCCTGCGACTTCAGAAAATTGTCGGTGCCAAAGATCGCGTAGAGCGGTTTGGGGCCTGTTGCTGTCTTTCGTCCTTTGGATACGGCCATTGCAACTCGATAGGGGCTAGGGTTGATCGTCCGCCGGGTAAATGACCAGTCGCTTTCGGGCGCGATCGGCCACGTCGGCCGGCACGTCGGGAAGCGATTCGACTTTTCGCCACGCGCGGCGGGCTGCGGTCTTCTCGCCCATCAGCATGGCGACGTCGCCGGAGATGATCAACGCCTCGGCGTCGTCGGGACGCCGTTGCAGGAGATCGTCCAGCGATTTGGCGGCCGCAGCGTAGCGGCGGCGGGCGACTTGCACCATCGCCAGGCCTCGCAGGGCCTCGATGTTTCCGGGCGCACTTCGCAGCACGGTGGTGTACTCAACTTCGGCGGCGTCGAATTTTCGTTGCTTGGTGAGCACAGATGCGAGACCGAGGTGGGCTTCGACGGAGTTTGGATCGGCCTGCACGGCGTCGTTGTACAGCTGTTCGGCCAGCTCCCACTCGCCGCTGGCGCGGAGCGTGTCGGCCCGTTCCAGCGCGGCGGCGGCGCGGCCCGTCGGCTTCGACGGATGCGGTGATGGGCGGGGCGGCGGAGCGTCGTCGGCCGCAGGCGGGGCTGGCGAGTCGAGTACGTCCGGCATCGGCGGCGAATGCGGCCGGGTCTGCTCTGCCCGCGGTGTGGGACGGGTCGGAGCCGGCGACGCCGCGGGAGGCACGTCTGTGATAGCTTCGGTCACCGAAATGTTGGCGCCGCTCGATTCGGCGACGGCGGCATGGGGCGAGTTGTCCGCGGGGACTTCGATCGCCGTGGAGAATGCCTCAGCCGCCTGGCCGGCGCGGTCGCGGGCGACCACCTTGAGCTTCAGGGAGCCGGCGAGATCGGAAGGAACGGTCCATCGGAAGACGCCGTCATTCGAGAGCGAGGTGGCGATCAGGTTGAAGATATCATCGCCGGTTCGGCAGTAATAGATGTCGATGGGGCGCGGAGCGAGTTGGCCGCCGGTTGCGGACCAGTGAATCTGGAGGCGGCGGTTGGTCGCGAATTGGTTGTCGCGCTCGATCGATGTGACGGTTGCAGTCGGCGGGGTCGGCGGGGTTGAGGGGGCGTGCGAATTGGGGGCCGGGGTCGAAGGTGCCGATGCGGCGTCAACCTGAACCCACTGGTGCGGGGCGGCACCGGATGTCGGCGGAGGCGATGACGCGCCGGCCGCGTTGGAGACGATGAGGTAGAGTCCATAGAGGCCGTCATGAGGCGCGGTCCAGACGATCGGCGACGCGTTGGCGTTCGCGAGCGTGGCCTGAGTCCAGGTCGCCGAGCGCGTGTCGGTGAACCATAGGTCGACGCCGGTGACGGTGTCGCGGCCGGAGCGAAGCTCGAAGTCGATCTTCACGGTTCGCGACTTGAAGTGCTTGATTCGAGCGGGATCGGGGGGCGAAACCGTCCCCGTGTCCGGGTCGAATGCGAGCGTTTGAGTCGTGATAGCGCCGGCGAGGATCAGGGTCGCTGCGGCGCGGACAATTCGCTGCTTTGGGTTCGTATTGTGGTTCTGCATTACCGGGTTATCGGGCCGGCAATAGACGCTTCTCCAGCGCTTTCGGACCCTCCGAGGCCGCGCGGAAGGCCTCAGCGGCGTCGGACGCGGATGGTCTGGCCGTCGATAAAGCGGGCGGCCGGCAGGAAAAGCGATTCGACGAGGGCGGCGACGTCGTCGGCTTCGAGAACCTGGTTGTCGGGCAGGTCGGGAAAAAGACCGCGCAAAAGTTGCGTTTCGACCGCGCCGGGGGCGATGCAGAAGACCCGGATACCCTTGGTCGCGCCTTCGGTGCTCAGGGCTCGGCTGAAGGTGTTCACAAACGCCTTGGTTCCGCCGTAGGCGGCGAAGCCGTCGAACGGGTCTTCACCGGCTATGGACGAGATGTTGACGATCACGCCGCCGCCGGACTTTGACATTGATTCCCAGACGGCGCGGCAACAGAGGAACACCGAGCGAATGTTGGTCGCGACGAGGGCGTCGAACTGCTCGGGCTCCATCGCTTCGAACGGCGAACGGGGCGCGACGCCGGCGTTGTTGATGAGGCCGTCGATGCGGCCGAAGCGAGCGAGGGATTCTTCGACGAGGCGGTCGACGTCCGCGACTTGCGTCAGGTCGGCCTTAACTGCCAGGCATGCAGCGCCGTCGCGCTCGACGATGCGGCGCGTCTCGTCCAGTTCACGCTCGCTGCGTGCGGCGAGGATGACGCTGGCCTGGGCGGCGCCGAGGCGGCGGGCGATGGCGCGGCCGATGCCGCGGCCGGCGCCGGTAACGATGATCGATTTGCCTTTCAGCACGATGGCTCGTCCCGGCCGGGCGAGCGGGCCGGCGCGTTCACGTTGATGGATACGAGCGGCGTTGATTTCGCGCGGCGGTCGGCGAGCGGGTCGGCGGCGGTGTGCCCACAGCCGCACGCGCCCGAGTCGCAGCCGGATCGGAACTGCGATCGAATCGCGCGGAAGAGGGCAGCGCCCGCGGCGATGACGGCGACGGCGACAATTGCATATTGCCACGACATGACGGGAGATTATAAACGGCGAGTCGGCGAGGTGCATGGACGCGGCATGGCTGGGCGATGCGGCCGGTGGGCGCGTACGGGAAGGTGAAGGACGAATGGCGGCGGTTTTGCAGGCAATCCGCGAGTGGCTCGAACGCGAGGGCGTACCGTATCGATTTGTGCAGCACGAGCCGACCACGACATCGGAGGCGTCGGCGAAGGCCCGGGGCGAGGACATCCGGATCGGGGGCAAGGCGCTGTTGCTGAAGTCGGATGACGTGTTTCGGCTGTTCGTCCTGAGCGCGGCGGTGCGACTGGATTCGGCGGGCGCGCGGCGTGCAGTCGGGGCGAAGAGCATTCGGTTTGCGACGGCCGAGGAGCTGCTGGCGCAGACGGGCCTCGTGCCGGGATCGGTGCCGCCGTTCGGGAGTCCGATCCTGCCGTTCGAGCTGTATGTCGATGAGTCGGTGACGGCGAACGAGAAGATTGCGTTCAACGCGGGGAGTTTGACGGATTCGATCGTCATGTCGGTGGCGGACTACCTGCGGGTGGCGCAGCCGATTGTGTGCCGGTTTGGGAAGGCCGAGGGGTGAGACATATCGGTTCGCAGCGGCGAGCGCACGCCCGCATTTCGGCACGACGGTCCCCGTATTTCGGGGTGCGAGCGCTTCGGTCGGGCGGCCGACTCCAAACGAGGGGGTCGCCTCAAGACTTTGCTGAGAATCGCTGAGAACGGCTGATAATGGGGCGGGGGCCTGGAGCGCGGACGCGGGGCGTTGGAGCGGGGGAGGTTCAGAAGAGGCACGACCGTGTGCGGAGCGGGATGCGTTCGAACGGCACCTGTCTTTTCTGCTGGGAGGAGCTGGGACGAGCTGATACCACCTCCGCGTTGGTCACAGACAAGCGGGAGCGGCCT
>CAZONT010000085.1:0-17465 GCA_964581285.1 uncultured Planctomycetaceae bacterium
AACGCTTTTGTCGTGGTAGTGGGGTTTTTATAAACCGCCGCGGCCGGGGCGACGGGCATGGTCACGAACTTCATCCTTCGACAGGTCGCCGATGGGGAAGAGTGTCCGCTCGCGGGCCGCGGGCGGAAGCCCGAACAGAACGTAGGATTGATCCTTGCGGTCGAAACGGGCGCGGCGTAATCGCGGCCGGTCATTCACACGATCGAGTCGGGCGTAGTGGCCGGTTGCGATGCGATCGGCGGAGACGACGTCGGCGTAGTTGAGGAGCTTTCCAAACTTGAGCCATTGGTTACAGAGGACGCAGGGGTTGGGCGTTCGGGCATTCGCATACTCATCCGCGAAGTAGTCGATGAGTCGCGAAAAATCTTCCTCAAAGTTCAAGGCGTAGAACGGGATGTTCAGCTGGCCGGCGACGCGGCGGGCGTCAGCGGCGTCGGCGGCGGAACAGCAGCCGCGATGCCGGTCGGCAATAGGCAGGAGCGGATCGGGCGGCCTGTGGTTGCCCACGCGCATGAACACGCCAACGACGTCGGCGCCCTGCTCAACGAGCAGAGCGGCTGCGACGCTGCTGTCGACCCCGCCCGACATGGCTACCAGAATACGTCCCGATGCGGCCATTGAGCTTAGTGTAGCGCCGGCGGGGGCGGGGCTCAAACAAGTGAACGAAAAGAAGAGGGCCGCCACGCAATGGCGGGGCGGCCCTTGGAGTCGCTCAAAGAAGACAGATGGGCTCAGTTACTCGTCGTCGCCGGAATCGGCGGGCTTCTTGGTTGCCGGCTTCTTGTCAGCCGGTTTCTCTTTTGCACCGGACGCCGGGGCGTCGCCCTCCTCTTCCTCTTCTTCGCCGGCCTGGGCGGCAAGAACTGAATCCTTCACGGAGGTTATCAGCTCCATCGGAACGAAGATGTCGAGCCGGCTGGAACTGGTGTCAACGGTGGTCGAAGCACCGAGGGGGGCGTTGACCTTGCCGAGCTTGAACGGAACGCCTTCCTCTTCGCCAACGGCCGTCATGATGCGCTGGATTCCATCGACGATTGAGTCGACAGCGACATAGAACTCGCCGGTCTTTGACGAGGGGAGATGCTTGCCGACCCGGACGATTCCGGCGTCGTCATTCAGTCCGCCAGACTTGCTCTCGGCGGTCTTGATCAGCTTCTCGCAACAGGCCTTTCCGCCGCCGAGCGAAAGAATGATGTGGTTCTTGCCTGCCGGGGCGAAACGGAGAGTCAGGCCATCCTTGCCGACGATCTTGCTGATGGCCTCGGCGTCTTCAGGTTCAACTTGATCGCTCAGCTTCTTAAGGTCCACGAAGATTGTGTCGACCTTGGCGCCGGCGAGGGTCTCGGCGGCCGGCTTGTGTTCGACGGCCGCTGCGAACTTCTTGAACTCTTCGTCCTCGGAAAGGCCCTTGGCCAGCGTGACCATCTTTCCGAAGCGCTTCATGGCGTCGTCCGTGTCCTTGCACTCCATGACAAGTGACGCGTTAACAATGCCGTCGGCGCCATCGGGTAGAACGTTGATCGACATCGACGTCTGTCCGAAGAGCTTGCCGGTCGCGACGGCCTCCGCAACGTATTCCTTGAGCTTGGCCTGGTCGATCTTTTCCTGCAGGCCGAACTGCGACAGGACCTGCTGAATGGCCTGCTGGGCCTGCTTTTCATCGACCTTGGCGGGATCCTGCGCGAGCATGCCGAATGTGAAGGCAAACTTATCGAGGGGCAGGCGATTGAGGAACGACTCGGTCTGCGGTTTGCGGGACTTGAGGGTTGTGGCGAGGTCGCTGCCGGCCTGCGGTGTGCCGAGACCGACGACTCCGACGCCGGACTGTTCGATCAGGAGGCACACGTCGGCCGACTCGACCTGGCCGAGCATCGTTATCAACTCATTGATGCCTTGAGACGCCTGCGCGCCTTGTGGTCCTGCCGCCATGGCCATCATGGACGTGATGTTCTTGATCTGGTCGTCGAACTGCTTCATCCAGGAAGCAGCGGCAAATGAGAGGATCATGTCGGCCTTGGCAAAGGTGTCGAGCCGCTGCTTTTGGATGGAATCGGCAAGACTCTTCTTTGATTTGGCAACGGCGAGGCATGCGTCCTTGCCGGTTCCAATGATGACGAATGAACCGCGCTTGGTTGCGAATACGGGCATCCCCATCATTCCAGCTCGAACGACGCCGTCGTCGGTCCCAGCGTCAGGCTTCGCGGCCTTGTCGCCGCCACCCTCGGGGGCTCCATCGTCAGCGCCTGGGGCCGAGGCCGCCAATTTCTTGAGCATGGCGTCAGCGTCGTTGGCCGGCATGAGGAGGACAAGACTGTTTTGGGGACCGGTCTGTGCATACTTCTTGTAGTCCAGCGAGACGATTGCCAGGCCGCCCTTGCCGTTGAGCTCCTCGGTGAGGCCGAGTTGACCGGCGCCCGCCTGGACGATCGGCGGGATGTTGACGCCGAGCTGCTTGTTCAGCATGGCGATCTTGGCGTCGAGGTTTTCGAGACTCGGAATTGCCAGGAAACCCCAGGCATCCGCCGGAATGGCTTCCATCAGGGCCTTCTGGGATGCGGCACGGTCGGCAAGCACGCTTCGTGTCGAGGCAGCGAGCAGGAAGACGACAGACGCGGCTACCGCATAGACTCGCAGACGATTCATTGCAAAACTCCTTAGTTCAGGGGATACGCCGGCTGTTGCCGGAGACTCCGGCGACTTATAGGTCCTTTTGGGTAATGCGTCAAGAAAGGCGAGACGGCTCAACGGGAACCCCGCCGCTCGATCTTTATCCTGGTTTGCTTCGTGCGAGTTGTTTGTGCGTCGTCAGAGGCGGCGAGTATTTGCGACATGCGCTGTACGAGCGGGACACTGCGCACCACGTCCTGCTCGGTCATGACGAGCTCACCGCGAATCCAAGTCGGGCCGGTGACGAGCGCCCAGCCGATCAGGGGACCCTGCGGCTGCGAATTATCGCGCACGGCCGCGACCTTCGAACCGGACTCCTTGGCGGGGGCTTCCTTCGGGGCTGCCTTATCCTTGTCCGATTTCGTGGGCGAGACCTGGATATCGATCTGCGAATCGAGGGATGCCAGATAGGGCGCGAATCGTGTCACTCGGTCGACGTCGGCGATGGCGACGAGACAGGGGTGTTCCGGCAGTGTCGTGAGCATCTCGGCGACGCCCGGCGCTGCGGAGAATGCGGGGATCTTGCCTTGCGCAGCGCGAGCGAGTCGAACGATGTCGTTGGGATCGGGCGAGACGGAGTATCCCACGATGTGATCGTCAATCGCAGCCAACTCGTAGGCGGCATTCGGGCCATAAAGAGCGTCGACCATGGCCCGCTCGCGAGGAGGGAGCTGGCGGGAGGCGAATGACATCGCTGAAATGTCGAGGCCGTCGCGCTTGCTTTCGGAAAAATCGCCGTCGCAGGCCCAGGTCGGCGCGAACGATGACATGAGCTGACTGGATTCCAGACTAATCTCGCGGATGAGTCGCATGCCCTCGGCGGCGTCCGGGAAGCGCGACGTGCCGCTGAGTCGCAAATGACGGTCGGGTGTCAGGTCGAAGACGGCGGCGGATGTCTCGAGCTTCCGATAGTACGACTCGCATGCACGGACGAACTTGTCGTTGGCAGCTTTGTCAGCGTCCGCACACAAACCAGGAATGGCGGAGATCTTCTTCATGAAGTCTGCCATGATCGACGCGTCGTCGGGATTGGACCAATTCCACGCGAAGGCCGCGAGGAAAGGGCGACGGTTGAGGCCAATCCAAGGATCGACATCGGCCATCTTGAGTCGACCGAGGTACTGTGCGACGCGGCTCTTGGGCTTGAACGAATGGAAATGTGTAAATCGCGCGCCGTGGTCGTCCAGTGTGAAGGCGAGCGCGGTGGAATCCATGTCGGCCGCAACTCGGCCGAGTCCGTTCGCCAACCATTCAAGGACGACGGAATGAACCTGACCGTCCGGCGAGTCGGATGCCATCGAGGCGCTGGTTCCGATCAACCGCATAATGCCGAGTGCCTGTGTGACTTTTCCCTGCCACTCATCCATCGAGAGGTGCAAGAACGTGTCGGACTTTTCATAAACCGCACGCTCCTGATCACCGAGGGCATTCAGCAGATTGCTCTGTTCGGCGCTGCGGAGGACTCGGCGAACGGACTGCGCTCGCGGGCCAACCACGGCCCAGCCATTCTGGATCGAAACAAAACGGGGCTTGGCGCCGTTGAGGGTGATCTTTGCGACCGGCGCCGCGGAAGAGGCGTCAGCGGTGACCATGAACTTCCCGAGTTCCAGTGGTTGAAAGACGATGACCGGTGGTTCGTACACGTCGTCGGCGGAGTTGATGACGATCGCGACGGGCTTTCGGCCGCTGATGGTGCCGGCAGGAAGGCCCAGTTCATTAAACATGCGATCAACGGTCATGGGCTGAGAATCGGGCTTGATCTTGCGGACCAGGCGCGTGAGTCGGCCCGAGAGGGCGTCCGGATCGCGAACCACAATAACGAGTGCCGCCTTGGCCGGGACGTTTTCAAGGAGTTCGGCACGGGCGGCGGTCGCCAGTGCGGCCGACGCCAAGATGCCCAAAATCACAGTCGGCTGTCTGTGCTTAAGTGTAGCGTTTAGCATGATTTAGATGGCCGATCCCGACACGGAAATTGTACACGGCCGCTGCGAGGTTCGAGCCGTGGAAAGCCAGCGATAACAAGTAGTTAACGGCGTCTTTCGACTCCCTTCACGCCGGGGCTGAACGTGTCCCCGGGCCTGCAATTGCGACACGATCTGAGAAGTGACACGCGGACAACTGATTTGACCGAACTCCGGGTCGAGTTTCAAGTGGAGGATCGTCGACGCGACACCGGCCATCGGCCATCGGGCAACGCGGATGGAACCGGCAACCGGGCGGAGGGCTCGCCGGCGACGGGGGCTCGCCACCTAGGACTCGCAAGGGGAGAAGTCGGGCCCTTGGGTCAATCGGCGGAACGCTCGCCAGGAGCGCCGCGGTGTACGGGTGACGCGGATTTTCGAATACGGCGTCAGTCGGTCCATACTCGACGATGCGGCCGAGATACATCACCGCGACTTCGTCCGCGATTTGTCGCAGGACGGCGAAGTTATGGGTGATAAAGAGGTAGGTCAGGCCGGCCGAGCGTGCAAGGTCCGAGAGGAGATTGATGATCTGACTCTGAACCGAGACATCGAGGGCGGACACCGGTTCGTCGCAGATGATGAGCCGCGGTGATGTGGAAAGCGCGCGGGCGATGGCGACTCGCTGTCGCTGACCACCGGAGAATTGCGTCGGATAGCGTTGCGCGTGCTCGGGCCGAAGGCCGACGCTCTGGAGGAGGTCGGTGACGCGTGAAGCCACGTCTTGACCGGATGCGATTCCGTGAACGCGTAGCGGTTCCGCGACGATCTCTCCGATTGTCATCCGCGGATCGAGACTACCGAAGGGGTCCTGGAAGATGACCTGAAGGTGGCGGCGGGCGCGACGCATGTCGGCGGCGTTGAGCGCGAGGAGGTCATGGCCGTCGAATCGAATCTGGCCGGACGCTGCAGGAATAAGGCGGAGGAGGGCGCGCGCCAATGTAGACTTACCGCTGCCGCTTTCGCCGACCAGTCCGAGCGTGCGCCCGTGTCGCATCGTGAAAGAGATACCGTCTACGGCGCGAACGGACGGTGGGCCTCGAAACAAGGCGTGGCCGCGCTGCGCGAACGATACACGGAGATCGCGAACGTCGAGCAGCGCGTCATCCATCATGCATCGGCCTTCCAACAGCGGGCTACGCGATCACTGCCATAGTCTTGAGCGGGGGGATCTTTCTCGTTGCATTGGGCATCGGCACTGCCGAGGTCGCAGCGAGGATGAAAGCGACAACCGGATGGCCAGGAGCCGGCGGTCGGAACGGTTCCGGGGACCACGGCAAGCCGATTGAGTCGCGGGCTGAGGGGCGGGACACAGGCGAGCAAACCGCGGCTATAGGGGTGCAGAGGTCGTGAAAAGAACTCGGGCGCAGGCCCTTTCTCGACGACGCGGCCGGCGTACATAACAGCGACATGATCGGCCATCTGGGCAACGACGCCAAGGTCGTGCGTGATCAGGAGGAGCGCGGTTCCTGTCTCCGATTGCAGATCACGGAGTAATTGAAGGACTTGCGCCTGGATGGTGACGTCGAGGGCCGTCGTCGGCTCATCGGCGATGAGTACATCGGGCTTGGCGGCAAGTGCCATCGCAATCATGACGCGTTGGCGCATTCCGCCGGACATCTCGTGCGGATACTGTGATAGTCGCTGCCGCGCGTCAGCGATTCCGACGTGTGACAGGGCGGCGGCGGCCGCGTCGAGCGCTGCGCGGTGAGCGAAACCAGCGCCAATCTCGAACGCCTCGGCGACCTGATCGCCGATCGACATTAGCGGATTGAGCGCCGTCATCGGCTCCTGAAAGATCATCGCGATTCGGCGACCGCGTAGTGCGCGGACCTGCGCCTCGGACGCGGTAATCAGGTCAGTACCAGCGGCGACCGCGCGTCCACTCGTCACACGCAGGCCGCGCGGCAACAGTCGTGTGATAGCTAGCGCAGTAAGACTTTTTCCGCAGCCGCTCTCGCCCACAAGTGCGAGGGTTTGGCCGCGACGGAGTTCGAGGGAGACTTCGTCGACAAGTCGGACTGGCGAGCGCGTCGCGTTGGCCTCGACGCAGAGATTCTGGAGCGAAAGCACCGGTTCATCGGTCATGAGACAGCCGCAACGTCCGACCGTCTACCGCGCTGCTCGATGGTGCGCTGCAGCTCGCCTCCGACGATGTTGAGGGCGAGAAGGGTGATGGTCAGCAAGGAGCACGGAAACACGAGGAGCCACCAGAAGCTCTGAACCGTGTTAATGGCGGAGACCCCCTCGCTTGCAAGGTTTCCCCAACTCGGCAGCGGGGGCTGAATTCCGATACCGAGGAAGCTCAGGAATGCTTCCTGCAATATCGCCTGTGGAATCGTGAGCATTGCATAGACGACGATAGGGCCGGCAAGATTGGGAAGGAGGTGCGTCCTCCAAATCTCGAATGGCGTGAGGCCGATCGCGCTGGCCGCCTCAATGAAGGCCTGCCCACGAAGAGCGAGAACCTGTCCTCGGACAATCCGGGCCATCGTAAGCCAGCTGACGCCACCGATCGCGAGAAGCAGAATGACGACTTCCGTGGCGGCGGCCGAAAGTCCGAGTCGACGACGCAGCAGGCCATCGAGCCCGATTTTGAGCAGGATGACGAGCAAGAGATAAGGCAAGCCATAGAGGACATCGACAATTCGCATCAACAGGGCGTCGATTCGGCCGCCGATCATCCCCGCAGCAGAACCCCAGACGACACCGAGCAGCATGCTGAATGCGGCGGCCGAGAAGCCGACCGTGATGCTGATAACACCGCCCAGCAGGCAGCGCGGGAGGAGCGAACGGCCGAGCAGATCTGCACCGAACGGAAAGGCAAGCGATGGAGGGTGACGCGCAGCGGCCAGGTCGGTGAGTCCATAGCGCGGCGCTGCCCAGAGTGAACCGATAGCACAGGCGGCGACGATGGCCACCAGCACGATCGCGGCAATACGCGGAAGCGGGCTTTGGCTTCGCTCGCGGTTCATGCGTCGTCGCCGATGCGCGGATCGATCAGGCCGTAAGCGATGTCGACCAGGAGATTCAGGAACACCAACAAAGCGGAGTAGACGATTACAGTTGCGAGAATCAGCATCTGGTCGCGATTGAGTATGCTGTTGACGAAATGAATGCCGAGACCGGGGACGTTGAAGACTCGCTCGACAACAAAGGAACCCGTCATGGCAGCGGCTGCCGCCGGCCCGAGGTAGCTGAGGACGGGCAGCAGGCCGTTGCGAAGCGCATGGCGCCAGAGCACCGCGGCTTCGCCAAGGCCTTTAGCTCTTGCCGTTCGGATGTAATCGCTTTCGAGGACTTCGCCCATCGACCAACGCGTCAGGCGGAGAATATACGCCATGGGAACGAGGGAAAGGGTCAGCGCGGGCCGGAGCAGATCTCCGGGGCTGCCCCAGGTTCCAACGGGCAGGACCGGAACGACAACGCTGAAAAGCACGAGCAGGGCCGCACCGACGACGAAAGCAGGCACGCTGACGGCGAACACAGCGAAGCCGACCGCGAAAGCGTCGAACGGGCCACCGCGACGAACGGCCGCGAGGGTGCCAAGGCCCACGCCGCAAATCAGGGCGATCAGCATGGCGGCGAGTCCAATCGCGGCCGAGACAGGCAGGCTTGCCGCAATGATCTCATTGCACGACCAGTTTTCATATTGCAGCGACGCGCCGAGATTCCCTTGGAGCAACTGGCCGAGGTAACGGAAGTAAAACGTCCAATTGTCGTTCATGCCATAGCGTTGACGCAGGGCCTGCTCGACGGCAGGAGGCAGCGCGCGAGCACCTTCTCTCTGGAATGGGTTTCCGGGGACGGCGACCACCAGGAGAAAGGTCGTGGTGTATATCGTCAGCAGCACGAAGGGAACTTGCAGGATGCGGGCGAGAAGTCGTCGCAACGCATTTCTCTCACTGAGAGGATGGAGCGTCGCGGTCGACGCGGATGTCTTTCAGCAGGGGCAGAAGCCGAGGATTCAGTCGCACGCCCTTCACAATGCGCGGATTGTAAGCATAGATATTGACGTAGTGGAAGAGCGGAAGGATCGGGGCTGCATCGCGAACGAGGTAGCCCTCGCATGCGGCTAGGGCCACGAGGCGAGCGGTAGGGTCGGCGACGGCATCCGCCCGCTTGAGCATCGCGTCATAAGCTGGGTCGACGAGGGCCGAATCGTTGTTGCCGTTGCCGGACAGAAAGGCATCGAGGAACGAGGTTGGGTCATCGTAATCGCCGTACCAACTCGCGCGGGCAATCATGAACCGATGTTGCTTTTTGTCGTCGCGATAGGACTGGGCCTCTTTGCCCACGAGCCGGACGCGGACGCCCAGATTTGCGCTGAGCATCGCGGCCACCGATTGGGCGATGAGGCCGTGGTTTGACTCGTTGTTGAAGAGGATCGTCACCTCGGGAAATCGCCGGCCGTCGGGCCAGCCGGCGTCGGCCAAGAGCCGCCGGGCGGCGGAGATGTCGGTCCGAAGCCCGTCCACGACTGGATAGCCCTTTATCGTTCCTGGCGGAATGAGACTGGTTGCAGCCGGTTCGTCGCGTCGGGTGACGCGCGAGCAAAGATCGTCGCGATTCACGGCCATGCAAAACGCGCGGCGAACGAGCGGTTCGGCAAGCGGATTCGGCGTGCCGTCCGGGAGGGTCGGGTTGCAGTTGAAGTTGTAGAAGTAGGTGCCAAAGGCCTGAAAAGCATGGATATCGTCGCGTCGTCCGCCGGATGTATTCCTCGCGCCTGCGATGTGGGACGCCGATTGGCTTAACAGCTCGGGGGCAAAGCCGGACTCGAGGGAAAGGAGCCAGTCAACGCGCTGTGTTTCGAACATGAGCCAGGCCGTATCGACGCTGGAGACGTCGAGCCATTCGACCGTGTTGGTGCGCACGTTTGCCGCGTCGCGGAAGAATGGATTCTTTTCGAGCATCAGCCCGCGTTTGAACTGCCACTGCTTCAGAACGTATGCGCCGTTGTAGTGCGTGTTGCCGGGTTTGCACCATTGCGGTTCATAGAAAACCAGGCCCGTGTCGCTGCGCTGCTCGTAGCGAATCACGCTCGCGCGATGCAGCGGCATGAAGACCGGACATGCCAGCAATTCGTCGAAGTAGGCGACGGGGTGTGTCAGTTCGATGCGAAGCGTTCCCGCATCGACGCACACAATACCGACAGTCTCTGCAAATCGGCGGTCAGCCTCGAGCCAATGCTCTTCAGCCGCGGCAGCGCGAGCCGCCGGCGGGAGACGGACCAGACGATCTATTTCCCGTTGGCGCCAGGCGACGTAGTCGGCGACGCCTCGAATGTTGTTGAGAAAAAACGCGTAGTCGCGCGCGGTGCCGGGCTCGATCGCACGGCGCCAGGCAAAGGCGAAATCGTCACTTCGAACGGGATCGCCGTTGCTCCAGCGGGCGTCGCTGCGCAGGCGAAACGTGTAAGTGGTTCGGGACGGATCGAGAATTCCGGCGCCGGCGACCGCGACGCCTCCGCCGGGTTCGCGTGTAAGAAGCCCTTCGTAAAGCTGGACAGCGATCCGCATGTCCTGAAGCCAGCTCATTTGGGCGGGGTCCAGCGTCCCGATGGAGACGGCGTCGACGACGCGGAGTTCGGCGACGAGTTCCTTGGGAGCAAGCCGGAGGAGTCCGTAGATGGCCGCGACCATGAGCGCGATGACAGTGACAGTACGAACCGGAATCAACGCCAAGCGGCGGCGGCGGAGCATTTGGCAAAGGATAACGCCACAACTTGGATGACGCGCGGCCTAAGGGATTTCCCTGGCGCGGAGAGAGAGATCATCGCCCGGAACGCATCGCCGTGTTAATAGTCGCTTCTGCCTTCCGTAACCCGAATTGGCGATATGAGTCGCCGCATGCGCTTTTCTTTTGGATCGACGGCGAGCAGTTGTTATTCTCGATGAAGAATGCCTCAATTCGTGCCCACGCCATTTGGTAAGGCGCTGGCTGTACGGCTTCAAACTGGGGGCGACGACCGGCGACGCGCGATGACCATCGTCATCGTAGGGCTGCTGTTCTCGATCACATTCGGCTACTTCAGCACCGGGACGTGGCAATGGGATGAACTCTGTCGGTTTCTCATGGCGCGTTGGGCTTGGAAGTATCCAACGTACTTTCTCCATGATTGGGCGCATCCCGGCGTCGTTGCGGCGTACTTCCTGCCGACTCAGCTTGGTTGGGGGGCAGCGCGTGTGTTCTCGGCGTTGGTGTCGGGCATCGCTGCGTGGTGGGGGTTCCGGATCGCGGAGGCACTCGGGTTGCGTTCGGCGTGGGCCGCGGCGCTGCTCACATTTGTGCAGCCGATGTTCTTTACGCTTTCGCTGACGACGTTGAGCGAAACAATTGCAGCTTTCTTTCTCGCAGGGGCGGTTCTGTTGGCGCTTCGGGGATGGTGGACGACGTCGGGATTGGTTCTGTCTGTCGCGATAACAACTCGGAGTGAGTTGATCACGCTGGTGCCGGTCTGGTTCGTTGCCGCTTACATCGGGCGCGTCCAGCTGGTGCGACTGTGGCCAATTCTGTTGGCGCCAATTCTCGTCAACCTTCTGCAATGGACATGCGGCGTTCCGATGTCGATCGCTTTTTTCATGACCCCCCATCCGATCAATGCGCTGCCGCAGAGCGGGTGGCTGACCATGTCCGTGCGGGCCATGGAGGCCTGGGGACCGGCTGTGGCGGGGCTCGGGATTGCGGGCTTGGCGTTCGTTATCCGAAAGCCCGGCGGCGTGCTGGTGTGCGGAGCCGTTGTCGCCGTGCTGCTGACCCAGACGGCAATTCGGGCGATGGGGACGTACCTTTCGAACGGGTTTCCGCGGCAATTGGTGCCGGTTGCGCCGCTTGTGGCGGTGAGCGCGCTGGCGTGCTGGGACGAGCTGACCAGCGCGGAGGCGCGGCGACGGCGGCTTGCACTCTGGGCGCTCGCGGGGGCGTTCGTGTTTCTGCTGATAGCCGTCGAGCGACAATTCGGTCTGAACGACCAATCGCTGTTCATGGAGAAGCCAGGGTATGGCCGGTGGGCGGTGCGAATCGCGGCGGGCGCGATCGCGACGCTCGCGGTGGCGGGACTGCTCGGTGTCGCGACGGCAAGCGCGGTGGCGCGGGGGGCGATGGCGGCTTTGTTGATCGCCACTTGCGGTTACCTGTTTCGGCCGCTGGAGGCGCAGCCAGCACAGAGGGTGGCGGATAACGCGTGGCAATGGCTCCGAACAAACGGATATGAAAATCGCGAGCTGGTGACGCAGCACATCTACTTCGATTACGTGACGGACAGAGCGGTTGCGCCGAAGCGGGCGCCACTGGCGGAGCGAATTGCGGCGGCGCCGGTGGGGGCGATCGTCGTCTGGGACACGCAGTTTCCGGTATGGAACCTGGAGCGGATGACCGTTGATGATCTTTCGGGATCAGCTGAATTTCGGTTGCTGCATGAGACCGCGCCGCTGCCGAATGAGGCGGAACCGTATGTGCGGCTGTACGAGAAGGTCGCGATTACTGGGCCAGGCCGACGTTAAGGTTCCAAGGGGCGCCGTTAAGGACGCCGGGGGCGGTGCTGTTGCCGATCCAGAGGTCGAGGGCTGCGCGGACCGCTTTGGGCTCGGCTGCCGCGGCGATGAGGGCACCGACTCGCTGAGCTTCAGCGGGGGCCGTTCCGCCACCGTCGCTGACAATCGCGGCGAGGGCCGACTCGCACGCTTTCGCGTTGTCGGCGAGCGCGATGCCGCCGCCTTTGGGGCCCAGCTGGGCGTAGCGCGCGACATCGATGGCGAGGAAGCGGGCGAGGTTCAGGACGACTTCGCGTTGGACGGCCACGTTGCTGGCGAGCTTGGGGTAGATCTTGGCGGCCAGGGCGAAGGCGGGGCGATCGATCTCGCTGCGTTTGCCACCGGCCTGCAGGGCGGGAAGTCGGGCGTCAAAGATCGAGTTCAGGGCGGACGCGATGTCGGCCTGGCCGGCGAAGTTCTCAACCCCTGTGAAGTCGAGGGCGGCGTAGATCTCTTTCAGTACGAGCGGTTCGGCTTCGGACGCACCGGCGGAGCCGAGTGCGGTGAGGATGGGGCCATATTCTGCCGGCTTGGTGACGCGGGCTTTGATCAGGACGATTCCCTTGGCGCCCCAGTATCGAACTTCGGCGTTGGGCGAAGCGAGGGCGGCGACGAAGCCGTCGCGGGCGCCGGGGACCGGCATTTCGGCGAGCATCATGACGGCGGTGAAGCCGGTATCGCGACTTTGAGCGCCGATGAGGCCGCGGAAGGCCTTTGAAAACTCGATGGCGTAGACGTTTTTGAACTCAGCAGTCGCGGTTGGGTCTTGGATCCACTTGAGGACGGCGGTTTTGACTTCGAGGCGAGCGCGGTCGTTCTTGGCGTTGTTCAGCTTGCGTGCCTGGGTTTCGAGAAACGTACTGATCTTGAAGGTGTCGTCCGGGGTGAACTTTGTTTTGGCGACGACGTCGGCTAGATCGCTCTGTTGCGCGAAGACGGCGACGGGCAGAGACAGGAGGAGCAAGGATGCGAGGATGAGACGGCGGGTCATAGATTCTGAGGCGGATTCCTGGTTGCGCTGTCGGGCCGACGGACCCCCACGGACGGCCGGACGGAGGCCGTCCGCCACGCGGCACAGGCGACGCGACTTAGACCGTATCGGTTCACAGCGGGGAGTGTCAAGAGCGGCGGTCGGCGAGGCGCGGCGCAATCTTGACCGATGATTCCTGTACAGGATATAGTCGCTCGGGGTGCGAAAACCAACGCGGAAAATCAACGACGCCGCCCGATCCGAGCACATTCCCGGGCCGGCGGTCAAGCGATTGAGCCTTTACCTGCGCGAACTCGAGACCCACCGCCGAACGGGAGGGCGGACGATCTCCAGCCGGAAGCTGGGGCAGGCGCTGGGGCTGACCGATGCGCAAGTCCGGAAGGACCTGGCGTACTTCGGGCAGTTCGGGCATCCGGGGATCGGATACGACGTGGTGGAGCTGTCGTCGCGGATTCAGCGGATCCTCGGGACGGACCACGCGTGGAATGTCGTGCTGGTGGGGGCCGGAAACCTCGGCATGGCGCTCGCGGCATACCGCGGGTTCGCGAAGAAGGGGTTCCACCTCGTCGCGGTGTTTGACTCGGACGGGGCGAAGTGCGGGCAGCCGGTGCCGGGGGTGGAGCACTTGACGGTGCAGCCGGCGGCGACGATCGAGGCCGTGGTCCGGCAGCACGACGTACGGCTGGCGGTCCTCGCGGTGCCGGCGGCGGCGGCGCAGGGCGTGGCCGACCAATTGATCGCGGCGGGGGTGCGGGGGCTCTTGAACTTCGCACCGGTGGCGCTGACGTGCCCTGAGAGCGTGGCGGTGTCGGCGGTGGATATGGCGGTTCAACTCGAGCAATTGAGCTTCCAGCTGGGGCAGCTCGGGCCGGCGCAGGGTGGGCGAGCGGCGCGCGGGACGCGGAAATCGGGCTAGATATCAGGCGAAGTTGGGACGGCGGGGCCTTGCTTGAAGTCGAATGTAGTCATGGCTATACTCCGTATGTTATACTAACTTCGGAGACGAACATGAGCATAGGCCTGGTATTGCAATTTGTGCTGTTCTTCGGGATGCAGGGGGCGCTGCTGTTCGGCGGGGCGGGGCGGCTGAACGTACCCGCGTTCTGGGCGTACCTGGGGCTGCTCGCGGCGGCGCTGGTGGTGATGCTGGCAACGATCGACCGCGAGCTGCTGCGGGAGCGGGTGAGGCCCGGGGCGGGCGGGACCGATCGCGGACTGCGGGCGATGATGATGCCGCTGATCGTCGCGGCGCTGCTGGTTGCGGGGCTGGACGCGCGGCGGGGGTGGTCGCACGTGCCGCCGGCCGCAGAGGTCGGGGCGTTCGCGGCGATCGCGGTTGCGTTCGCGTTGGTGATGTGGGCGGTGCGGGTGAATCGCTTCTTCTCGCCGGTGGTGCGAATCCAGACGGAGCGCGGGCACCGGCTGGTGACGGGCGGGCCGTATGGCGTGATCCGGCACCCGGGGTACCTGGGGTCGATCGTGTGGTTTGCGGTGCTGGGGCCGGCGCTGGGGTCGTGGTGGGCGATTATTCCGGCGGCGGGGGGCGTCGTGCTGATTTTGCGGCGGCTGATCATTGAAGACCGGTACCTCCGGGAGCACCTCGAGGGGTATTCGGAATACGCCGAGCGCGTGCGATATCGGATTGCGCCAGGGGTGTGGTAATCGAGCGGGCGGCTTGGGGCCTGGGCCGAGTTGCGTTTGAGAAGTTGGAATAGTCGGAACGGGGACATACGCCGAACCGCTGACATAGGGCCGGGTTGGAGTCGGGGCGATACGCAAAAAGTTAGAATGGTGAGAATGGCTCTGGAACAGGGACGAAGGGACGTAGGGGCGAAGGGACGGAGGGACGGAGGGACGGAGGGACGAAGTGGAGGGCAAGGCGCGGCAAGATTGGTTTCCTCGTCGGCGCAATCGTCACAGACGGACTCTCTCGTCGCGGCGCGCGGAAGCGCTGGCGGGCGTCGGGTTGATTCGGGTTGGTGGGATGGGATCGCATGACTGTTTTTTTGACGGGATTGGACGGGATTTGCCGGGACGCGTCCCACGTCGGCTTGAAAAGTCGTCGCCATTTTTTCCCTCCGCCCATTGACACGCCGGGAACGCTTTGCATTCCGGAGCGGCTGCGCCGCCCGTCGCGACAGGGGCAAGGCGTGCCCCGCGACGTCGCTGAGATAAAGGTCTGCCGGCGTGCCGCAGCGCGACGAAATTCCAATGAGCGGTCGCGGAGCGACGAAGCGGCGAGCCGATTGTATGTCGGTCGGAGCGTTGTTGAGGAAATGGGGAGTTCGGGCGGGCAGGCCGGGGGATAGTCGGGGCGAGTTCTTTTTTGGGAAAATACAGGAATCGGCGTGTATCGGGGCGGCCTGTTTCGCTTGGGACTGGTGGACGCCTCCTGGCCGCATGCGGCTGGTACCGTTCTCGGTGCGACGGCTCCCTCGACACGCCGTGAACGCTTCACGTTCGGAAGCGGCTGCGCCGCGCGGCGCGTCAAGGGCAGGCGGCGCGGACGCCCCCACTCAAGGACAGAGCGGCCGGTGCGGCATTGGTCATGGACTCGCGTAACGGGATGAGATTCAGCGGGTGTTTCTTGGAGCAAAAATGATTGCACGCAAGGCGGGAAGACTCGTTTCACTGGGCATGTTGATTGGCGTGATTTCGGGGTGCGGGTCGCAGCTGGACCCAAGACTTCAAGTCAACAACGAGCTCCGGGAGTCGTGCGAACTCAAAGGCAAGACCCTCAGCGACGAGCAGATTCGAGGCATTCTTGCTGAGACCGAAGAAGGTCGCCTAAGGGGTATCACTTTGCAGGCGGCACACGACGCATCCCAGTTAAGATGCGCCGAACAGAATCCTAATAACTTCGATGAATTTGACTGCAATTTCTGTCGTATCAACTGCATTAACCAGGTGTACGACCTCAGGCTGCTTCAGGGGTCATGAGAGACTGAGCGGCTCCGCGCGGGCGGGAGATTCAGCGGTGATCGGCTCGCGCGGCCGGATGAGATTCAGCGGATTTTCTTTGTTTTGGAGTCGAAAATGATTGCACGCAGGGTGGGAACACTCGTCTCATTGGGCATGATGTTTGGCGCGATTTCGGGATGCGGGTCGCAGTTGGACCCCCGGCTGCAAGTCAACGCCGAACTTCGTGCCGAATGCAACCGCCAGGGCTCGCTCTATAGCGAGGAGAAAATTCGGAACGTTCTTGCGTTGGTTGAAGAACGTCGCCTACAGGGCGCCACCAAAGACGAGCAATTTGAGGAAGCCAGCTCGTATTGCAATCAGCAATATCAGAAGTACGAGGATGATGTTCAGTGCCTTGACTGTGAATTCGCCTGCGTAGCCCAGGTATACAGGTTCTTTTGAGGCATCCGCGATCGGCGTGGCGGCTCGAAACACGGCTGACCATCGGTGTTCGAATCGCTTGGCGCGATGAGATTCAGTGGTTTTTTCTTGGAGCAAAAATGATTGCACGCAGGGCGGGAACATTTGTTTCATTGGGCATTCTGTGCGGCGTGATTTCGGGGTGCGGGACGCAGTTGGACCCCCGGCTGCAGCCGAGCGACAAGACTCGGGAGGGATGCACATACAAAGACAAATCCTACAGCGACGATGAGGTTCGAGGCATTCTGGCAAAGATTGAACAGGGTCGCCTCTCGGGCATCACAAAGGCGCATGCATCTGACAAATATGACTTACAATGCACCACGGACTTTGGGGTCATTGGGGTCGCCACGCCTCAGTTTTTGCTGTGCGAGTACTGTTATGTCGCGTGCATTGACCAGGTGTACGGAGAGAACCCGCTCGAGGGGTTATGAGAGTCAAGGAGCCATAAGCCATGGGCCATAAGCCGTAAGTCTCAGGCCGTAAGCCATCGACCGAAAATGCCGCAGCCGAGTGCCGCGATGAGCTGGTCCGCCGGACGGCAGAGATGCCAACGGTCGACTTGTGCGGCAGGAAGAGATTCAACGGTTTTTTTTGGAGTTGAGAATGATTGCACGCAGGGCGGGAACAGTCGTTTTGTTGGGCATGATGTTTGGCGCGATTTCGGGATGCGGGACGCAGGTGGACCCAAGGCTACAACCCAACAACGAACTTCGGGCAGATTGCGAATACGAAGGGTATTCGTTCAGCGACGCGGAGATTCGGGGCATTCTTGGGGAGATTGAAGAACGTCGCCTGAGCGGTTACACGAAGTCGGCGGCATATGACGCCGTCGACCTAAAATGCTCAGAGCTGTATACCGACCCATTCGACGATCGGCGTTTTTGGTGCAACCGCTGTCATACTGAATGCGTTAACCAGATTTACCCG
>CAZONT010000086.1:0-16765 GCA_964581285.1 uncultured Planctomycetaceae bacterium
AGCCGCGCCGCCAGCCGCACGTTCTGGCCGCGCTTGCCGATGGCCAGCGAAAGCTGATCCTCCGGAACGACGACGGTCGCTCGCCCGAGTTCAAAACAGAGCGACGTATCCTGAATCTCCGCCGGCTTGAGCGCGTTCGAAATCAGAATCTGCGACGACTCGTTCCAGCGCACGATGTCAATCTTCTCGCCGCCGAGTTCCTCGACGATGTTCTTGATACGGCTGCCGCGCACGCCGACGCACGCCCCCACCGCGTCGACCTTGGTATCGATCGACGTCACGGCCACCTTCGTGCGGTAACCCGCCTCGCGCGCGAGAGCCCGAATCTCGATGACGCGTTCCGCAACCTCGGGAACTTCCAGCTCAAATAGCCGCTTGATGAACTCGGGATGCGCCCGCGACAGGATGATTTTCACCGCGTGCGGCGCTTCCTTCACATCGAGGATCATCGCACGCACACGCTCGCCCGGCTGGTGAGTCTCGCCGGGGATCTGCTGGCTCCGCGGCAGGAACCCCTCGGTCCGGCCCAGATTCACCACCAGCGTCCCGCCCTCAAACCGCGACACCGTACCGGTCACGATCGAGCCCTTGCGGTCGTTGTACTCTTCCAGAATGCTCCCGCGCTCCGCCTCGCGGATGCGCTGGATCATCACCTGCTTCGCCGTTTGCGCCGCAATCCGCCCCAGATCGGCCATCGACACCGGATTGCCGCCGACCGTCGCCGAAATGTCGCCCGAAATACGGTCGATCGTTACCTGCGCATCGGTTTCCTGCCCGTAGGCCTTGCGGATGGCCGACACCATGGCCAGCTCCAGGTCCACGAGGACGGATTCCTTGTCAATGTTCTTGTCGCGCGAAATCGCGTCGACCACTCGCATCAGTTCTGCATTCACAAGATGTTTCCTATCTGCAACGTATTCACTTGTCGCCCGCACCAACAAAAAAGCGGGCCGCCCAGTCCTGTGCCCGCTTTCACTCTACGGGCCGTTCCCACGACCCGGATTCAGGATGATTCGTGCGGAATCAGCTCATCCGCACGCTCCCGATCCGGAGCCGAATCTGCCTTGTCGACGCAAAAAGCCGCTGCCCGTCGAAGTCAGTTCGCACGAGCCGCCTCATTTAGCGATGCAAGACTCACGTTCTTTCCCATCGCGCCGGGCTCAAACAGATGCGCCGCCCGCAAATCCACGAAGACGCGCATTGTCTGTCCCTCGCTCACCTGAACATGCGCATCCATCCGGCCGACCAGTCGATCGTGCCGCGATGTCGCCATGTGTACGTCCTTTTCCTTGCCCAGCAACTCGACCAGCGTCACTCGCACGTCGAGCTGCGGCAATTCTTCCGTGCCCGCCGTCGGTCCGAACGCCGTCGCCGCCCGGTCGGGCATCGTCGAAAGTCCTTCCGGCCGGATGCCGAGCACCATGTCACGCCCGCGGTAGGCCTCGGCCGCCGTTGCCAGCCGGCTACCCAGCGTCACCTTTGCGCTTCCTTCGTCAAACGACAGCCGGCCATTGCCGACAATGCGTCCGTCAAGGAAGTTCATCGGGGGCGTCCCAATGAAGTCGCCGACAAACCGGTTCACCGGTCGGTCGAATATCTCGAGCGGCGATCCAACCTGCTGCACCCGGCCGTCCTTCATGACCACGATCTGATCGCCGAGCGTCATCGCCTCTTCCTGGTCGTGCGTGACGTAGATCGTCGTCGTCTTCAGCCGCCGCTGCAGCTTCTTGATTTCCGATCGCATCTCGACCCGCATCTTCGCGTCCACGTTCGACAGAGGTTCGTCGAACAAAAACGCCTTCGGGTCGCGAACGATCGCCCGGCCCACCGCCACCCGTTGACGCTGCCCGCCGGAAAGCGCCTTCGGTTTGCGGTCAAGCAGAGCCTCGATCCCAAGGATCTTCGCCGCTTCGCGGACCTTGCGATCGATATCCGCCTTCTTCAACCCGAGCTCGCGTCGCCGCAGCGTCAGGCTGAAGGCCATGTTCTTGTACACGCTCATGTGCGGATAGAGCGCGTAGTTCTGAAAAACCATCGCGATGTCGCGATCCTTCGGCGGCACGTCGTTAACCACACGACCGCCGATCTCGATCGAGCCGGAGGAGATTTCCTCCAGCCCCGCGACCATCCGCAACGTCGTACTCTTCCCGCAGCCCGAAGGCCCGACCAGCACTACGAACTGCTCGTCGGCAATATCCAAGCTAACCCGGTCCACGGCCGTTACGCCGCCCGGGTAGACTTTGCAGACGTTCTGTAAAGTCACGCGTGCCATGCGGTTAGACCGCGCGGCCAACGCGGCCCGCCGTCACAGCGAATGGATTATACGACCCCATCCACCTCTGTCAATCGCGGGACGGCCGTCCCCACCGACTGATCCGACTCTCGGAGTCCGGTATAATTGGCGTGGGTTTCGGCGGTCTAATCGGCGAAATTCAACATGACCCAGAGGAATTTCATGATCGACCAATCGCGCTCTGACCGTGCATCGCTGGTCCTCCTCGTTGTCGGCATGATCGCATTCGGCGCAGTGCCTGTCTCGGCCCAGCACAACGCCGCGCTCCGCATTCAGAAGTCGACATCGACCGGCCTGACGACATTCGTCGCACCGGCCGCCGGACCGACAATCCCCGTCAAGTCCAAAATCGCCGCACAGCCGCCGACTCCCGACGAATTTCTGGCCCAGCATGGAAGCCTGTTCGGCGTCACCGACCCCGACAGCCAACTCGTCCGACAGCGCCTGAGTGTGGACGCCCTCGCTACGGCTCATACAACCTATGACCAAGTCCACCAGGGCATCCCGGTTTTCGCCGGAACGCTTAAGATCCATCAGAACGCGGCAGGCCAAATAATCGCCGCCAACGGACGATTCTTTCCGATCCCAACCAAGCTAAACCCCGTTGCAACGCTCACACCCGACGCAGCGGCCGCGATCGCCAAAGACGAATTCGCCGGCGGTGCTCCGGTCGTAGATCACTCGGAGCTCGTCATCGTCGATCCCGGCTGGTACGGCGACAAATCCATCGGCGCTCACCTCGCGTATCACTTGATCATCTCCGACGGTCCACTTAGTCGCATGGCCTACTTCATCGACGCCCACACCGGCGCCGTCCTCGATCGCTGGGATGTGGTCTGCTCGATCAAGGATCGCCGGATTTACAACGGCAACGGCGGCAGCTCGATCCCCGGCACGCTCGTGCGTACGGAGGGCCAGGCCCCCGTCGGGTCCCCCACCGACGTCAACCGCGCCTACGACTACTATGGCGACACTTACGACTACTACTTTCGCGCCTTCGGACGCGATAGCATCGACGGCCTCGGGCTTCCGATGATCGCCACGATCAATTCAACCGCGCCAACCTGCCCCAACGCCTTCTGGAATGGCGCGCAAATGGTCTTCTGTTCCAACACGGTCGCCGACGACGTTGTCGGCCACGAATTGACGCACGGGGTCACCCAGTACTCTGCCAACCTCATCTATCAAAACCAGTCCGGCCAGCTGAATGAATCCTTCTCCGACGTGTTCGGCGAGCTCATCGACCTGTTCAATGGAAACGCGGCATTCGCCGGTACGCCGGGCGGAACACCGTGGCCGACGCATCCCACGGGCGCCGGCCTCGATACGCCGAACAACCTGCGTTCTGTGTGCAGTCCGCAAAGTTCGAATTACCCCAACGGCGTGCGCTGGGCCGTCGCAGAGGACGCCACCGCATTCGGCAACCGCCCCATTCGCGACATGTGGGATCCCACGTGCAAGAGTCATCCCGATCGCGCAGGCAGCACGTTTCAATCGTGCAGCGTGACCGACAACGGAGGCGTCCACAGTGGCAGCGGCGTGCCAAACCACGCGTTCGCCCTGCTCACCGACGGCGGCACGTTCAACGGCCAATCCATCACCGGCATCGGCCCAATCAAGGCCGGCGCCGTTTGGTATCGCGCACTCACCACCTATATCACCGTGGCGTCCGATTTCGAAGACGCATACGCGGCCTTCAATCAAGCCGCGGCCGATCTGATCGGCACGACGCCGACCGACCCGCGAACCGCCGGTCCCTCGGCCTCTGCATTCACTGCATCCGATGCGCAGCAGGTTAACAAGGCGCTTCTCGCCGTCGAAATGAACACACCCGGCCGTTGCGGTCAGACCGTAAACGTGCTCAGTTCGACCGCGCCAACACAGTGCGCCGCCCAGAGCCCGATCTTTGCGGACGACTTTGAGGACGGAATCCTTGCACCCTGGACCGTCTCAACCGACGGCGCTCCAACGACGCCGTACCAGTGGATCGCAACGTCGACACCCTTGCCATTCGGCCAGCCCGGAAAGGCCGCTTACTGCCTCGACTTCGGTGGAAATTGCAGCGGTACCGAGGCCGCGGTCCATCATCTGGATAGCCCCCCGATCGCGCTCCCCGGCACGCTGAACTTCCCCACCCTCGCAATCCGCCACTACGTCGAAACGGAGTCCGGATTCGACGGCGGCAACGTCAAGATTAGCGTCAACGGCGGCCCGTGGCAGTTGATCACCGGCGGCTTCTACTACAACGGCTACAACGGCGTTACACAGACCGCCGGAGCGGGCAACACCAATCCCCTCGCGGGCGAACCGGCCTGGACCGGCGTCGGCGGACAGTGGGGTACGACTTTGATTGCACTTAATGGACTCGTCGCGGCCGGCCAGACGATTCGACTGCGCTTCGACCTCGGCAAGGACACCTGCACCGGTTACCGCGGATGGTATGTCGACGACGTGTCGATCTACGACTGCACCGCAAGCCGTGACTGCAACAACAACTCAATCCCAGACGAGATTGAAACGATCGGTGGCGCACACGCGGACTCTGTGCTTCAGAACGTCCCGACCCACGGCCAGTTCGTCGTCGCGGACTTCCAAGACCCAGCAAACGGAACCGGCATCACCGCCCGTGCCCAGCGATTCTCGCTCTTCCTCCCGAAGACCATCGACAAGATCAAGATTTGGGGCCTCTACTCGCCGGGAAACACTTTCCCTGCCGACAACTTCACCATCCGCCTGCATCAGGACTCACCGGCGGGTCTGCCCGGAACGCTAATCTCGTTGCAGGCAAATACGCCCTCCCGTGTCGCGACCGGCTTCACCGTCGGCGGCCTGACCGAGTATCTGCTGACCTTCATCCTGACCACGCCGCAGGCGCTCGCGGCCGGAACGTATTGGGTAGAAATTTCGAGTACCACCACCGGCGCACCGGACGTTTTCGGCTGGGTCGTCAGCAACTACACAGGCGGCAATTCCAGCGCTCGCGCAACCGAGGCGCCGGGCGTCAATTGGAGCGGTCGGCAGTTCAACCTCGCCATCGAAATCAGTGCGGGATCGATCGGCGACGATCTTGACGCCGACACCGTTCCCGATGCCTGCGACAACTGCATCGTCATTGCCAACGCCTCGCAGTCCGACGCCGACAGCGACGGCCTCGGGGACGCCTGCGACAGTTGCACCGACACGGACAGCGACGGATTCGGCGACCCAGGTTTCGGACTGAACGACTGCCTGCCCGACAACTGTCCCAACCTCTCGAACCCCGATCAGGCCGACTGCGACAGTGACGGCCTCGGCGATGTTTGCGACTCCGTCAATGACCCCGAATTCACACAACAGCCGCAGGCCGCCGCGGTGTGCGTCGGCGGTTCGGCCGTCTTCAGCGTCGCCGCCAATGGCGATGGTTTGACTTTCAACTGGCGAAGAAACCTGAACGCGCTCAGCGACGGCGGAAACATTTCCGGCTCGGAAACCGCTACGCTCACTATCGATCCAGTCAGTGCGCTGGACGCCGGACTCTATGATTGCGTCGTCGCAAACGGCTGTTCCCAACCCGACTCCGACGATGTAGTGCTGGCCGTTTTCGCGTCCGGCACCGGCGACGTGAACGGTGACTCGCTCGTCAACGGCGCGGACATCCAGGGCTTCGTCACTGCAATGACGCCCGGCGGGACGATTACGGCCGCCTATTGCGCCGCCGACATGAACAGCAGCGGCGCCGTTTCAGTCGCCGACGTCCCGCTCTTCGTCGCGGAATTGCTCGCGCCCTAGTCCGGGACGAGCGGAGCATCCTGGCAGGCGACGATCTCCGGCGCCGCCAGGTCAGCCTGGAAGATCCCGCTGAAAGAAACCGCCCCCCAGTCATCGTGGTCGAACAGTGTGGTGCAGCTCGCGTCTCCGCAACTCTCCGGATTGCTTGACCCGCACGCGAACCGCTGCCCGGCCGAGCAATTGATGTTCATCGCGACGTCCGTCGAAGTCACGCTGTCGCCGTTCCAGTCGATCGCTACCGTCCCGCACACCCCCTGCAATTCGTCGAGATTGCTCTCATCGAGCGGAATCCGCAGCCCGCGCGAATAGTCAAGGATGCCGTCGCCAACCGCATTGCAGCTCGCGTTCGAATCCGCCCCCGGAAACTGAAACCGATAGTTCATCACCGAGTTGTAATTCGGCTTGTAGTTCAGGTTCTCAAATCCGCCGTGCCGCAGATTCAGGTTGTGCCCCAGTTCGTGCATCATCGTCTTCGAGATGCTGGATGACGACTGCGACGTCTGCAACGACACGATGAAGTCATCGCCGTTTAGTTCCGCCACGCCCGAACTGTTGTTGGTCGAGCTGTTGTACCGATGGCAGAAAATCGCATAATGAAAAAAGCCGTTGCGGTTTGAGGCGAAGTTCGCCGCCTTGTATGCATTGAACTCCGAATCGAACAGCACAACCGTATCCGAGCCCGGAATCAGGTTTCCACCGCTTAGCGCCCCGCCCTGGCCATAGTCAACGATCATCGTAATGCCGTTCGCCGCGCTGTATGGATTCGGAACCGGCGCCGCCGCAAACGCAGCCGTAATCAGGTTGATCACCGGCAGCGACGGTCGGTGCGTATGCACCGTACCTTCCGAGTCGTCGAACCAGTCCACCTCGATGAGGATGTTCTTCCGAACCGGTGAGCAGCCCAGGACATGCAGATCGAGCCCGGCTGCAGTGTCGTACACCTCGTCACCGTCGCGCAGCGCATCGCCGTCCGTATCGGCGTTCGTCGGATCGGTTCCCGTCGCCATAGCCGACGCGAAAACGCCGTTGCTGGTCTCAAACACGTCCGGGATGCTATCGCCATCGACATCCGGCTCGAGGTAGATGCGAATGAACTCGGGGATGTCTTTGCCCGTGAGCACGAAGTCCCCGTCCATGTCCGCGGCACACAGCACCTGCGCACTGCCAGCGCCCTCCAGCAATCCGACAGTAAATAGTTCGATATCAAGAGACGTTCGAAAGCGGTCCGCGTTCAGGTCTGTCTTCAGGCACCACCCCGTCCCCGGGTCGCCCGCATGTGCGGTAACCGCGCTCAGGGCAGACGCTGCAAGCATGGCGACCAGTATTCGATTCGCGCGCCTCGCCGCATGGCCGAAACTCGTGCCCATATCAAGCTCGCCCACTCGTTCCGCCGACCCGTCGCGCGCCCGATTCCTTATATCACTTCCTGTCCCGACGATTCAAGACCTCTGCCCGCCGAACAGCTCCGCAATTCGTCGCTGCCGATAATCAAAAATCTTCGCGACGTCGCGCCGAACTGCGAGCGCGTGCGCAACTCGCCCGATCGGGCCGAGCGGCAGCGCGTACCGCACGACATCCGACATCCGCGTTCCGCCATCCACCGCCTCGAACTCGTGTGTGTGATGCCACAGCTTGTACGGCCCGCGAATCTGAGTGTCGACGAACCGGTGCGGCGGCGACCACTCCTCGATCCGCGTCACCCACTCAATCGGCAGTCCATGCCATCGCAGCCGATAGTCAATCAGCGCCCCGGGTTTCATTTCGATCGGCCGCGGCGTCACGACCTCGAACCGCAGCCACTTCGGCGTCAACTCGTCGAGATTCCCCGCATCTGCGAAGAATCGAAACACATCGTTAGGCGATTGGCCGACGAGTTGTTCGCGACGCAATCTGTAGGTGTGCATCTCCAGTGTCCTTGTAGTCCGGCCGCAGGACTCGCCTCCGGTCCTGGCGGTCCCATTCTCATGAAGCGAACAACCCGACAAGTTGATCGGTTGCAATCATTGCCGCGGAAACTTCTCAGCGGATATGCTATCGGGAGCATACTTAGGGCAAAAACACTTGACGATTTCGCGAGCACTCCGATCCAGGCCATCCGGCGCGCTAGCTGCGATTTCCCTGTTGTTGCCTGCGCTGACGCGGGCGGAATCCTTTAACGCCCCGCCGTCGGTCGCTGACGCCTACCAGCGCGCGGTTTTCGTCCTGAACCTGGTTCCACCGGACTGGGATCAGGTTCGGCGCGACGGCGAGATTATCGCACGCCAACTCGGCGACTCCGAAAGGGAACGCGCGCAGCGCCTGATGAAGACGATCGCTTTTGCATCTCAATCGGCGATGCCACCGCCACCCATGACTGACTCCGATCTTCCACCGGAGAGCGCGGAGGCGACGGAACAGGATTCGCTGCCGCGCGGGGAGGCGGCACGACAGGTTTTTGAACAACTCACCCGCGCCGTCGGGGCACTGATACTGAACCGGCTCGACACTCTTGCATCAGCCAGCCGGCTCGACGCACCAAACAAACTCGCGTCGGCCCGAGACGCCTTCGACTCATTTGCACGGACGCTGAGTCATGCAGACCCTGCTGCATCGAAGCGACTATCGATGTGCTGGCAGGAACTCGCCCGACTCACCGCGACACCGACGACCCGTTCCGCCGACGATGATTCCACTGCAAAAATCGCGAGTCTATCCCGTGAAATTGCCGAATACATCCGGATCAATTTTGGCGACGACTTCACCTTTCACGGCGCGGGGCGGCTGCGTCCGACGCCGCCGACGCGCCCGCAAATGGCCGAAACGCCTTCCGGAGTCGATGTTCCCCCCCCGGGCACGCGGATCAGTCGGCCGACCCGGCGACCGCGCCAGATTCTGAATAGTGTTGAGAAAGGGGCGCTTGAGCGAGACATGCCCCTCAGTTCACTCGGAGCAGCCGCCTTCAACAACCCGAATATCCTGGGTGAGCCGGCCCGCTCTCTGGGAATGAGTTGCAACTCATGTCACGATAAGGGCGCAATCAATCCGGACTTTGTCATCCCTGGCCTGTCGGCACGCCCCGGCGGCGTCGACGTGACGAATAGTTTCTTTTCACCGCTCGCGAACAATTCCATTTTCGACCCGCTCGACATTCCCGATTTGCGAGGAATTCGTTTTACCGCGCCGTACGGCCGCAATGGTCGATCTTCGTCGCTTCGCGAATTCGTGCGGAACGTAATTGTCAACGAATTCAATGCCGACGAACCGGACCCCGTCCTCCTCGATGCCATGGTCGCCTATCTGAATGAAATCGACTTTCTCCCGAATCCGGCGCTTAATCGAAACGGCACGCTCAACGGCCGCGCGAGTGACGCGGCACGCCGCGGCGAATCCATTTTCCGGCGCCCATTCCCTGGTTTCGACGGCGCGAGTTGCGCCACCTGCCACATCCCCTCCTCGAACTTCGTGGACGGCCAGCGGCATGACATCGGCACAGTTCGAAGCCCTGGCGAATACGCGCGCGATCGCGCATTGGATACGCCGACATTGCTCGGTGCTGCGTTCACCGCCCCATACTTTCACGACGGCAGCCAGCCCACATTGCGCGCGGTGACGGACTGGTTCAATCACGAGTTCAAACTGGGACTGTCAGCTTCTGAGTGCGACGACCTGACGTCGTTTGTCTCCACCGTCGGCAACGGTCTGCACCCATTTGAACCCGGCGAAACACATGTAGAGGAGGATTTGGAGGACCAGTTCTCCTTCCTCGCTGCTTACGAATACCTCGCCGAACGGAAGAAATGGCCGGTTCTGGTGGATTTGTTTCGAGGCATCGCCCTCGAGGTACGACGTCAGATCCCCATCGCGCGCAATCCCGACGCCCGTCCCGTTCTCGAACAGCTCGCGTCCGTAATGGATCAAGCCGCGGCAGACCTTTCGAGCGGACGCCACGACGCCGCACGCGACGATGTGGCACGCTGGCGAGAGCTATACCGTCGAAATCAGCACGCCTTGCGCTAATGCCATGGCATATCCCGCGAACGACAGTAGGTGGAACCGGGCCGACCCTGCTTGTACTCTGGCCGCTCCGTTCGACTGAGCAGCTCCAATCCGCCCCGCGTTCAGGTACCGGCGCGATCATCTTGCCACTCCTATCTCGAGGCGCTAACCTGCCCGCATGACCACGTCCGCGGCCAGTCACCCACTTTCGGTTCTGATCTCCGGCTGCGAGGCTGTCTACTCCGAGCGCGAGCTGGCCGCCCGCCTCGAATCCGCCACCAAGGCAAAGCGTCGCCTCCGCGCCAAGCTCGGCATGGATCCCACCGCCCCCGACATCCACCTTGGCCACACCGTTGCGCTCCGAAAGCTCCGCCAATTCCAGGACCTCGGCCACATCGCCGTCCTGATCATCGGCGACTTCACCGCCCGCATCGGCGACCCCTCCGGCCGCAGCAAGACCCGACCCGTTCTCACCCCGGAGGAAGTCGACCGCAACGCCCGCACCTATCTCGAACAGGCCGGCCACGTCCTCGACTCGTCGCCCGGCAAGCTCGAGGTCCGGCGTAATTCTGAGTGGCTCGCCAAGATGGACTTCGCCGACGTCCTCCGCCTCGCCGGCCAGATGACCCTGCAACAGATGCTCAAGCGCGACGACTTCGCCAAGCGCCTGAAAGAGGAAATCCCCATCGGCGTCCACGAGCTCATGTACCCGCTCATGCAGGGCTGGGACTCGGTCAACATCCACTCCGACGTCGAACTCGGCGGCACAGACCAGACCTTCAACAACCTCGTCGGCCGGGACCTCCAGATCGCCGCCGGGCAGCCGCCGCAAATCGTCATGGTTATGCCGCTGCTCGTCGGTCTCGACGGCCAGCAGAAGATGAGCAAGTCCTACGGCAATTACATCGCCGTTCGCGACACGCCCAAGGACATGTTCGGCAAGGTCATGTCCATCCCGGACGCACTCATGTCGAACTACTACACCCTGCTCACAAGCGTCCACGCCGACGACGTCAAGACACTCTGCGACCCCGCCAAGACCCACCCGCGCGAAGCCAAGGCCCGTCTCGCGCGAACCATCGTCACGATGTATCACGATGCGGCGACCGCACAGCACGAGTCCGACCTTTTCGACCGCGTCTTTCGCGACGGCGGCCTCCGCGACGACATCCCGACCGTGACAATCCCCGCCTCGGAAATCGCCGTCGCTGCCCTGCTCAAGACCGCCGGCCTCGCAACGTCGACGAGCGAAGCCCGCCGCCTCATAGACGGCGGCGGCGTGTCGATCAACGACGAAAAAGTCACCGACTCGCAATCCCGCGTCACCCCCGCCACCGGCATGCTGGTCCGCGTCGGAAAACGCAAGGCCGTGCGATTACAATTGTCGTAGAGGAGTCCGAGATGAAGCTGTCATTCCGAACCGACCATGCACCGACTGCCGGCAACTACGTCGTCCACCTCGGCGACCAGACGGTCCCCGACCTGACGTCCGCCCAGGTTGCCGAGCTCCTTGAATCAGAGAAGAACGCCGACGCCAAGGTCTTTCGGATTCGCCACGTTTACCCGGACGGCCGCCTTGAACTCGTCGGAGTCTCAAGTGAGCGATTCCAACTCGAAGACGGCCTCTTTTTCTGGCGGACCACCGCCGAGGCCGCCCGCACCGACTTCCTCGAACTCGCCCGCCGCGCCGACAACTCGCCCCCCCCCTGTCGCGCGAAGCTCCAACTGGCCGACCTGGCGGGCGTCTCGCACTCACACTGCACCGCCATCATCTTTCCCGCCGAGTTTACCGACGAGATCGGCGCCTGGCTGACTTCACTCGGCTACGAAGCGGGCGATCGCGCTGACGGTGGCATCAGCCAGGTCTCAAGCTTCTACGCTGCGACTCCCACCGTACTCCAGCGCCGCCAGCTCTGGGGAACACTCGATGGTTCACTCAAGGCCCAAGCGGACGCCGCTGCGGCCGGGGCCTGATTCATGACACATCGCTCAATCAGCACGTGGCTCTGGAATCTTGGGACCCGTGTCGCCGCCCTGCGCCGTCCCAATCCCGCCCCCGGGCAAATCAGCCGACATGATTGGCCCACCGACACGCGCCGCATGGGGCTGCGAATCTCGGAACGCCTCCGCGATATGTGGCGTCCGCGTTGGCTCCGCCTCCGCCGAAACGACTGAGCTACTTCGCTTCGCCGCTCGTCGCGGCCCTCCGATCCAGCGCCTCGCGAACAGCCGCCGCCAGCCGCTCAACTTCCTCGCGTCGGCGACGAAGATCCTCGTTTATTCGGGAAAACTCCGACGACAACTCGCGCCACACCGAACCGTTCGGCCCCGCTTGCCGCAGCAAATCCAACGCCGCGCCGCGATCGCCCGGTGGAATGGCGTCACGAGCCGGCCGCCGTACGTCGATCGCCGACCGCTCCGCTCCGCCGCGCTCCAGCGCCGCAAGGGCCGCGGTCACATCATCGTCAACCGTGCACGGCTCGACTTCGACGTACGCACGCGTCCCGCGTCCGGCCGTGCGCATCGCCGCCTCGACATCGTCCGGGCTCGCCTCGCGGCCCGCAATCCAATAGCGCCCAAAACGATCGATCCGAATCCCTAGACCTCGCGCCGCCGGGCGGATGACCAGCGTCACTCGCGTCCCGATGGCGGGTACGCGCTTTGGATCGGGAACCAGTTCCCAATCCTGCGGCGTGTTCGCATATTCCGAATCGTCCGGCGCAACGCCCTTCACCGCTTCGGGCTGGCTCGTCGGCGGCTGGATCGATCCCGACGGAGCAAGCAGCACGATCGACGTCCCGAACGGCATCAGCGTCGCCACTGTGCCGTAAATATCCGCCCCGAATCGCTCGCCCTTCAACGGCGAGGCGGCCACAAAATACCACCGCGCCGCCGGCATCTTCTTCGCTGCGTCGCGTGGCATGAGCCACGACGCCGCATCTTCGGTGACTTCGCGACCGTCGCGAGTCACACGAATCATCACCGCCACGGCCGACCCGCGCGGCGGCGAGACCGTCCGCGTCGCCTCGTCGAACCGCGACGGCTGCCCATCTTCGACCCCGAGCATCCCCAGTGCCTGATACACGTGCAGCGGCCGTGCCCGAATCCGCAGAATGCTTTCGTGTTCCTTCGTCCCCTTGCTGCAAGCCAGCAGTTCGAGAAGCCCTTCGCGCAGTACAACTTCGCTGTCGACCTCGACCTGCTTTCGCCCCCAATCGATCTTCACCCCTTCAGCAAACTGTACAACCTTGCCGGCCGGCTGCGAAGTAACCGGCGGTGCCGCCAGCATCGACGCAAACATGAATAGTTGTGGGATCATCGCGTTGATTCTCAAAGCCCTGCCTGCCCCCGTCAACGCAGTGAATCCAGCCCCTCATACGTCAGCTTCAGGTTTCGCTTCGCCACGTCGTTCCTCGGATCGAGCTGCAACGCCCACTCGAAACACTGTTTCGCCTGCAGGAGGAACTGCCGCACCTCCTCTGTCGGCCCGTCGCGGCGCCCCGCCTTGATCGCGAGCTGCCCGTACGCCGTGCCCAGGTTTTGCCACGCTTGAGCAAAGTTCGGCTCCATCCCCACCGCACGCCTCAGTATCTGCGCGGCCGCCGAGTCCCAGTTCAACGACAGCGGCAGACTCGCGAGAAGCCCGAGCGAGTACCCCGGCGGCAGATGGGTCCGGCGCGCCTCCGCCTCCCATTTAGAGACATCGAGCTCCGCCTCCGTCGGATGATTCGCCGCGATTACGGCCGCGTGCTCTGGAATGCGCCGCACGAAGACAACGAATCCAAAGTCCACGTAGACCAGCGCCCAATCTGGATCCTCCACCAGCCGTCCGATCAGGTCCTTCGTCTGCGCACCAGGGTGCAGCAGCACGACGTTGATGCCCTGCTTCTCGAAGAACGGTTTGTAGGGCTCCGTGCACGAGCTGACGCCGCCCAGCGTCGCCATTGGCTCCGGCGGGTACGCAAACGTGTTCGTATCGATGTAAACCTGCCAGTTCTCCGGCAGGTGCGGCAGCACGTTGCTCGATGTGTAGAAATCAGTGAAGAAGCGCGTCCGCAGCGCTGGCTGTGATCGAATGAACGCGCACGCACCAAACGGAAATACAACCGGGCTGTAGCCGACCCCGAACATCCGCACACGCTGGTCATTGCTGTAGAACCGCCCGGTGTAGATTTGCGGCGTAAGCCAGACTGCCGCCACGATCGTTGCCGCAGCCCCCAGCAACGCTGCGCCGCGCCGTGCCCCGGCCAGCCGCGGCCGACCCGCCGCCCACGCACCGATCGCCGCGATTGCCAGCGGAGTCGCCGCGATCGCGAACAGTGCGACGTTCCTACGCATGCTGAACGACATTGCCGCCAGCAGCGCGATGGCCGCCGCATCGCCCCATCGCCAAGTCCGCAGCGCTGCCAGCAACCCCAGCCCCGCCGTCAGCAGCAATACAAGGTAGCAGCGGATCGTCCACGCACCGATCGGATTGTCGAGATAAGTCAGCGGTGCCTTGAACTCGGAGATATCCGCCCACGGACCGCCGCCCTCACCCGATAGAACGCCCTGTTGCTTCAGGAGCCGCAGCGTCTCGATCGGAAACACCGCGCCCTTCAACCCCCACGGATTCACCACGCATGCCGCAAGCTGTGCCGCAAGCAGCGCCGACCGCAACCGAACGAGTCGCGCCGCCTCCGCATCGATTGCCCCGCGCCGCAACCACCGCGCCGCCGCGCCATCTCCCACCAGAAGTGCCGCAGTCGCCAGCGGACCCACCATGAAGTAGCTGTGCGTATTGACCCAAAGTGCCTGCACGACAAACGTCGCCGCACAAGCCACCATCAGGCGCCGCGGCGGAGCGACCGCGATGCAGATTTGCAGCACCCCCAGTGCATAACTCGCAAGCTCGGGACGGAGATCGAATCGCTCGTACGCCCCCATGCCGGCCAGCACGAGCATCGGACCGATCGCCCACCAGGACGCCCCGCGCCGCCGCGCGATCCACACCGCCCCGAAAAATGCCGCGCCGAGCGACACCACGCGAACCGCTACGAGCCCGATCAGTCCCGTACGCCGTTCGAGGAAGGCAACCAGCACTTGCCACGCCCAATTTGCGTTTACGAAGAAATGATCCCGCGCTGCGTAGATGAATGGGTCGCGATCGACGATCTTCCCCGTGTCGAGAAAGCGTCGACCGTATGCGATGTGATAGCCCAGATCGACGCTGCCCAGCAAGAACCACGAGAGCGCAAAGACCAGGACCGCACCGGATACGACCGCCGCAACACGGAGCGCGACCGATCCGACTCGCTCGGTTCCACCGTTGCCTTCAGGAAGTTTGGGCATCGCTGCGGCCGCGTTCGTTCGTCGCGCGCGACCCGCGCGCGATTAAGCGGCTGATTCTAGCGAACTCGCCGAGATTTGCTTTGGTCGCCGCGGCGACTTGGGGCCTATTCGCTCGAGCTGAGCGTGGGGAACGCCTCCTGCTCGGCCTCATCGGCGATGATGATCTTCGGCTTCACCAGTACGAGCAGAACCTGGTCGTCCTTGACCGTTGACGTGTTCGAGAAAGCGCGCTTGAGCACCGGGATGCGCGACAGAATGGGAACGCCCGCGTCGCGTTCGCGCTCGCCCGACAGTTTCAATCCGCCGATCAGCAGGGTCCCGCCGTCCGGAACCGTCACCGTCGTCTGCACGATGTTCGGCTTCGAGTCCACAAGTTGAATCGTGCCGCCGCCGTTCAGCAGACCCGGGCCCTGGAACGTGAACGCCTCGCGGACCGTCGAAACGATCTGAACAAGCTGAAGGTTCAGCGTCACGTACCGCCGGTCCGCCGAAACAAAACCCTGTACGCTCAGCCCGCGACCGGTCAATGCGTTGTTGACGCCCGGCGCAAACAGTCCGACGTTGTCGCCGATCACGGGCGTCAGCGACGAGACATACTGCTGCGAAAGAAACGATTCGAAGGTCGAACGCTGGCCGTTCGCCAGCACCACGCGCGGCGCGTCCAGATCGCTCGATCGGTTGTCGAGCTGGCTTGCCCGCAGAAGGAAATCGACCTGGATGTTGTCGAGGAAGCTCCCGAACATCTGCAACGCCGGTTGGATTGCGCTGCCGCCAAGCGTTCCATCGATGTTCGTTGCCGCCGGCGCCGCCAGGTCGAGTGTGTTGTTGATGATCGGAATCGGCGACCACTTGCCCGAGTGGGGCGCGATGTTGCCCGTCGCCGGAACCAGTCCCGGCTGTCGGTACGGCTGATTCAGGTCAAACGTGTTCATCGGAAGACCGACGCCGCCCGGAGCCCCCGGTGTGAACCCCAGCCGGCTGAACTGCCGCGGAATCAGTAGAACCGAGCCGGTCACCGGATCGCGTATCACACCCGAGCCGGCCGTTGCCTGGTCGTAACCCGCATTACCGGAATTGAGAACTACGTCGATGTCGACGCCGATCTGCTCGAGGAAATTCCGGGTAATCAGAATGAACCGCGCCTCGACTGCGATCTGCAGCGACGCCTCGCGTCGCAGCGCCCGCAGCAAGTCTGTGATTTGCTTATGCGCATTTACCGTCTGCGTAATGACGAGTTGGTTCTCAAGGTTTGCGATCGAACCGATGTTTCCGCCCGCGTCGCGCCAGCTCTCCGGGTCGATCGTGTCTTGAATGAGTTGCTTGAGTTCGTCGATTCGTTCCTGGCGAAGCTGGGCTGATTGCGTGTCGCCTTGCTGGCCACCCTGGCCACCCTGCCCG
>CAZONT010000086.1:16775-17251 GCA_964581285.1 uncultured Planctomycetaceae bacterium
CCGCCGCCGCCGCCGCCCAGGCCACCACCGCCGCCACCACCGAGTCCGCCGCCACCGCCGCCGCCCAGGCCGCCACCGCCACCGCCAAGTCCGCCGCCACCGCCGCCGCCCTGGCCGCCGCCGCCCGCCAGCTGTATCAAGCTCAACCCGAAGAACGGGATATAGTCGATCTGCCGCCGGATCAGGTCGGTGATGTCATACACCACCGGCGGCGGGGGCGGATTGAGACTGAACGCCTCCTTCGTCGAAATTGTCAGCACGCCGTCCGAAATCTCATACGCCAATTGCGTCCCCGCCTCCTGGCCGAGACTTTCGAGGACCGATGTGAGCACTTTCTCATACTGAACATCCTGCAAGTCGAGCGTGACTTCCTTCTCTTTCTCGATACCCGCCTGCTCCAGCGCCGTCCACTGCACGATCATGTTGATGCTGGTCGCGTCGCGCAGGTACTTGATCACCTGCTCCAGCGCCATCGC
>CAZONT010000087.1:0-17235 GCA_964581285.1 uncultured Planctomycetaceae bacterium
TTCAACAAACGACCACCGAGCCAATCACAGCCCCTGTCGATGCGGAGCCGATCGAGGCGATGACGCCACCCCAGCCCGCCGTAGAAGTTCCGCCGTCAAGTGCGGCTGCGGGGCTCTTCGGCAACGTCTTGCATCAGTACAACAAGGCGGCCGACGTCATGAACCTCGACCGCAGCATTCGCAAGATTCTGGCCCGGACCAAGAACGAAATCGTCGTGAATTTCCCGGTTAAGCTGGACAATGGCGAGGTGGAAGTCTTCACCGGCTATCGCGTACAGCACAACGACGTGCTCGGCCCCTTCAAGGGCGGCCTGCGCTTCCATCCCGACGTCAAGCTTGACGAAGTCCGCGCCCTTGCGGCCTGGATGACCTGGAAATGTGCCTTGGCCGGTATTCCGTTTGGCGGTGCAAAGGGCGGCATTCAGATTGACCCGTCGCGCTTCTCGATTGCCGAGCTCGAACGGATCACGCGCCGCTTCGCCTTTGCACTCGGCGACAATATCGGTCCAGAGTACGACATCCCCGCGCCGGACGTGAACACCAACGCCCAGATCATGGCCTGGTTCATGGATACTTACCTGTCCACCATTCCGCCACACGAGCGGCAGAACCAAATCCACATCGTCACCGGAAAGCCGGTCGAATCCGGCGGAAGTCTCGGACGGGAAAAGGCGACCGGCCAGGGCATCGCCAACTGTGTGCAATGCTGGGCGACCGACCACGGCCTCCAGCTCCGCGGCGCCACGTTCTCCGTGCAGGGGTTTGGAAACGTCGGCTCGTGGGCGGCGCGGCTGCTGACGGCTGCCGGCGCGAAGCTGGTCGCTGTCGAAGATGTCACCGGTGCGGTGCGCAATACGGAAGGTCTCGATCCGATTCGCCTGCTCGACTACGCCCGCACGCATGGCGGCGTGTTCCGATATCCCGGCGGCGAATTCGCCGACCACATCATGTTCATGAGCACGCCCGTGGACATTTTCATACCGGCCGCGATGGAGAACCAGATCACGGCAGAAACGGCCCCGTGGCTGAAGACGCGACTCGTCGCGGAAGGCGCCAATGGTCCGACCGACCCGCAGGGCGACGCGATCCTGCAATCGCGCGGCATCGCCGTCATCCCTGACATTCTCTGCAACGCCGGCGGCGTGATCGTCAGCTACTTCGAGTGGCTGCAGAACAAGCGTCGCGAATCGTGGGAGCTGGAGGAAGTTGATCGTCAGCTTCGCCGAAAGCTCATGGCCGCATACGAGCATGTGCAGGCCAAGGCGAAGGAGCTGTCGATTGACTGGCGGACGGCGGCGTACGTTGTCGCGTTGTCACGGCTCGAACGGGTGTACCGCGAGCGCGGGATCTTTCCCTGAGTGCGACGAGCCGACGGAACTCGCGTCCGCACTCAGGCGGGCAACAGGTCGGTAATGCGGCGTGCGAGCGACGAAGCGGTGGGCTCGTCGCGGGCTTCGGCGATGACGCGGGCGATCGGCTCGGTGTTGGACGGTCGCACGTGAACCCAGCCCTCCGGCCAGTCGATTCGGATTCCATCCGAGGCATCGATTCGACCACCCGCCGCGGCGGCACGGACGCGATCGAGCCATGCCGCCACGCGCGTGGGGGCGAGTTCGTACTTGAGCTTGATCATCGCGTATCGCGGCATTCCATCGACGATCGCAGAGAGCGGACGTTTCTCGGTCGCGAGGAGTTCGAGGGTCAACGCCATTGCGACAAAGCTGTCTCGGACGAAGACCACCTGGGGCAGGATCACGCCGCCGTTGCCCTCGCCGCCGATGACGCACTTGTTCCCAATCATCGCGCGGGCGACGTGCGCTTCGCCGACCGGCGTGCGGATGACGCGGCAGGGGCCGCCCGCGGCCGCCGCGAGGTCGTCAATCATTCGTGACGTGGAGAGATTCGCCGCGGCGAGCCCCGGTCGCCGGGCGAAGACCCGCTTGGCGGCAAGTGCCAATGTGTACTCCTCGCCGATGTAGCGGCCGGTCTCGTCGACGATCGCGAGTCGGTCGGCGTCGGGGTCTTGCGCGAAGCCAACGTCCGCGCGATGGGATTTCATCGCGTCGCAGAGTCCGGTCAGATTCTCAGCAGTCGGCTCCGGCGTGTGGGCGAAGATGCCATTCGGTTCGGCGTTGATGTGCGTCACACGGCATCCCAGATGCTCCAGCAGCATACGTCCGCCAGTGCCGCCCGCTCCGTTGACGCTGTCGAGCAGGACGTGGAAGCCACGCTTGCGGATGGCGTCGGCGTCAACCTGTTCGATGACGGCCGCAACGTGTCGTTCGTGTGTCGTTTCATTCGTCGTCGCGCGCTGCATGCGATCGACCGACGCCAAGGCAAACTGCTTGTCGCGATAACGATCGAGAATGCGCTGGGCCTCGTCGGCGGGCGGTGCGAAACCCTGGGGCGTCAGAAACTTGATCCCGTTCCACTGGCTGGGATTGTGGCTCGCGGTCACGACGACTCCGCCCGCAGCCTGCAATTGCCCGATCATCAGGGCCGTACCGGGCGTCGTCACCACGCCGAGTTCGACGACCTCGCAGCCCGCCGCAAGCAGTCCGGCCGCAATCGCCCGCTGCACCATCGGGCCGCTCGGTCGCGAATCGCGGCCGATCACGACTCTGCCGCCGCCGAGGTGGGAGCCGAACGCCATTCCCAGCTCGGTGGCGAGCACCGGCGTCATCGTCTGCCCGATGATGCCGCGCACGCCGGAGATGCTCATCATCAGACTCATGGCGCTGCCCGGCCGGCAAGCCGGTCCAAATCTTCACGGACTTCGGGTGGCACGTATCGCCCATCGAGTTCCGGCAACGTTGACATGGCCCCGACGGTCTTCTCATAGCGCGTCTCGATATCGGCGCTTGTGTCCACAAATAACACGCGCCGGCCGCGCAGAACGCACATTCCGCCGCCTTCGCCTCCGAGTGACTCGGAGCGGATGTCGATTTCCAGCTCGCGGGCGAGGTTCAGCAACGTTTCGAGCCGGTTGTGGAGTTCCATTCGGTGCACCCGTGATCAAGTCGCGCCGGCCGGCTGCCGATAATCGTTCGGAAGCTTTATGAGCCAGCAGACAAAGTCCGCCGCCAATTTAACGATTGACGCCGAGGAGGTACAGGCAGCCCTCTCCGGCGTTGAAGATCGCGTCGCCCTCCTGCAGCGGCAGGTTCAGCGGCTGCAGAAGATGGCCGGACTCGGCACGATGAGCGCGGTGCTGGCACACGAATTCAACAACCTGCTGACGCCGATCATCGGGTATGTCCAGGCGGCGCAGCAGCGTCAGGACGCAAAGTTCACGGCGACCGCGCTCGAGAAGACGCTGTCGCACGCCCGCCACGCGGCCGGGTTGTGCGCAAAGATACTCGGCATGGCGTCGGACGAGACGGCGGCGACGGCGGCGACCGATCTTCGGCCATTGGTCGAGGATGCGATGGAGTGCCTCGGTCGCGATCTCAACAAGGAAGGCATTGACATCGCGATTGAGGTCTCGCCGACGCTGCAGGCGCGGATCAATTCGACGTCGATCAAGCAGGTCTTGTTTAACCTGCTTCTGAACGCGCGGCAGGCGATGCTGGATCGGCGCGGCATGCTGACCGTCACGGCGCAGCGCGTGGGCGACCACATGGTTCGCCTGAGCGTGCGCGATGACGGACCGGGCATTAAGCCCGACGCAATCGAGCGGATCTTCGAGCCGTTCTTCACCACCAAGTCGCGCGCCGGCCGGCCGGATCGCGGCGGGCTCGGGCTGGGCCTCTACGTGTCTCGACAACTCGTTGAAGAAGGCGGCGGCAAGCTGACGGTTGAGAGCACGCCGGGCGAAGGGGCGACTTTCACGCTGTGGCTGCCCGCCGCCGACTGACCCTACTCCTCACTTGCAATCGTTCCATCATTGACGGCGGCGTCGGCACGCGCGAATGCGTCGGCGGGTTGCTCGGCACGCTTTTTCGCCAAGTCGATCGCGAGGGCGATGGCGTGCTTCATGCTGCCGGCGTCGGCTTTGTTCTTGCCAACGATGTCGAAGGCCGTCCCGTGATCGACGCTTGTGCGGATGGCGGGCAGACCGAGCGTCAGATTGACGGCCTGGCCGAACCCCACCAGCTTGATCGGGATCAGCCCCTGGTCGTGATACATAGCGACGACGCCGTCGAACTCACCGTCGAGCGCCCGGCGGAAGAGTGAATCTGCCGGGAGCGGTCCCACCACGTTGCAGCCGGCGTCGCGAGCCATGTTTACGGCCGGTTCGATGACGCGCTGCTCTTCGTCGCCGAACTGGCCGCCTTCGCTGGCGTGGGGGTTCAGCCCCGCGACGGCGATCCGCGGCTGTGGGATACCGAACCACTCACGCAAGGACTTGTCGAGCAGGTCGATGGGTTGATGGACGCGGCCAATCGTGAACGAGTTTCGAAGTTCGAACAGCGGCTCGTGAACGCTGGCAAGGGCGATCCGCAGGCCGCCGCCGACGAACATCATGGTCACGCGGCGCGAGTTGAAACGCTTGGCGAGCAGCTCGGTGTGGCCGGGGAATGAGAAGCCGGCCATGCGCCAGCTTGTCTTGGAGATCGGGCCGGTGACGAGGGCTGAGAGGCGGCCGGCACGCAAGTCGTCGATGCCGGCTTCGCAGAATCGCATTGAGGCGTGGCCGCCTTCGGCGGTGGAGCGACGAATGTTCGGAGCGATGACGTCGTATTCGTCGAAGTCGGCGACGACGACGCCGCTCTCGATGCGGGAGACGTCTTCGTGCGGGAGGCGGAACCAATAGGAGGGGATTTCGGCCAGGTCGGCGGCGTACGTGATGAGTTCGTTGAGTCCGTAGATGATGAACTTGGCGCGGCGGCGGAGGTTCCCGTCGGCCAGGGCCTTGATGATGACCTCGGGGCCGATGCCGGCCGGATCGCCCATGGTGATGCCGATGGTCGGGCGTTCGTTTCGCGGGGCGTCGTGCTCGTTGGGTCTATCCGTCATGCAAATCCGAGGTCTTTCAAGCGCTCAAGATTCAGTCCTGGCGCGCGACCTATGATCGATTGTAGGGTGTGCACAACGGTGCGGGCGAGGATGTCGGTCTCGATGTTCACGCGGGCGCCGACGGGCTTGTGCGCGAGGTTCGTGCGCTCGAGCGTGGTGGGAATGAGCGCGACACTGAATGCGCCGGCGGTGACGTTTGTGACGGTAAGCGAGATGCCGTCAATGGCGATGCCGCCCTTGGGGATGATGTAACGCAGCGGTTCTTCGTCGAGTGAGAAGCTCCAGCGGGCGTCGCCTCCGCTGCGCTCAATCCGCGCGATCGTTGCGATCGCGTCGACGTGGCCCTGCACGAAGTGGCCGTCGAGGCGTCCGCCGGCCTGGAGTGAACGCTCGAGGTTGACGTGCGCGCCTGATTCCAGATCGCCGAGCGTGCTGCGCTGCAGCGTCTCATGAATCACATCGAAATCAGCTTCGTCGTTGCGTCTGGCGACGATCGTGAGACAGACACCGTCGATGGCGACGCTGGCACCATTCGGAAGATCGTTCCAGAAATCAGGACAGGCGATCGTGAGCCGCTTGCCGCTGGGCTGCGCGACGGCGGTTCGCACCTTGCCGGTTTGCTCGATGATGCCCGTAAACACGGCACCATCGTAGTCTCCGCTCCTTTACACGGCCAATGAACGGGCGACGAAGTCATGAAGCTTTGCGGCGTCGCGGAGGGGTGGGCCGTGGCCGAAGAGGAGCGTTGCGGGTTGCAGGGCCGCGAGCTTGCGGATCGAGCGGCGGTTGGCGGCGACGTCGTGCGTGAAGAACGACGGTGGCTCGTGCAGGCCGGTGACTGTCGTGATGAGGTTCATGTTGTTGAGCACGTCGCCGACGATGGCGAGGCGGTCGGAATCGCGGAAAAAGACGACGTGGCCGGGCGTGTGGCCGGGCGATTCGACGACGCGGAGGCCGGCGATCTCGTCGCCCTCGCGGAGTTCGCGGCCGACCGGATGCGTCGGACCGGCGAAGATGGCGGTCGAAAGGCGAATCCAGCGGCAAGGCGGGTTCATCGGCTCGCGGCCTTCCATCGCGGCGCGGTCGGCCTCGTGGCAGGCGAGCGGACAGGCGAAGTGCTCGCAGAGCGCGTGAGCGGCGCCCTGATGGTCGGGGTGGACGTGCGTCAGTGCGATCTGCGAGAGGCGACGGCCGTCCAGGGCGCGGAGGATCTTGTTGGTCCAGCCGCGTGTGCCGGCGTCGATCAGGACGTCGCCGACGAGGAAGGCGTTGATGGCGTTGGGCGGGAAGCCGCTGATCTGCCAGATATCGGGGGCGACTTCACGCATCGGCTACCGCTGCGCCTCAGCGCCAATACATCAGAATGATGAACACCATGGCCGCGGCGATCGCCCAAATCCAGCGACGGATGCCCTTGCGATCGGAGTCGCGGGCGGTGATCCACTGTTTGCAATTCGGACATTGCTGTGTGTATTCGGCGACCATCGCGCCGCAGGCCGGGCAGGGGACGACATCGGTCGAGGCATCGTCGTCGGCCGCGTCATCGTCGTCGGGCCATTCGTCGTCGCGAAGCGGATCGTCCTGGTCGGCGTCGCGGAGCATGGCGTTTCACCGGCGTCAACTTGGGAGCGAAAGAAACTCGATCATGTGCTTGTCGTACTGTTCCTGCGCTTGCGGGTCGTGCATGGGAAGGCGCAGCTCGTTGATGACCTTGGTGCCCATGGCGATCCATTCCTTGAAGCACTGACCGCAGACGTTGGCCCAGACTTTTTCGCCGAGCGGGCCTTTGAAGGGTCGCTCGGGCATCTTTGAACCGCCGCCGCAGCGCGAGCAGGCGAAGCCGCCCGTGCCGGCCGAGACGCCGCCGCCGGTCTTTGCCTTGGCCTCTGGATCGGGCACCGGCGCACCGAGTGACTTGAGGGCCTCGCCCATCTCGTTGCGGGGCATGAGGTCGCCGCGCTTGTGGGCGACGAGGTAGCCGTTGGTGAGGGTCTGGATGGCGAGGTCCTTGTGGCCGGTCTCGATCTGGGTCTTGCCGAGCATGAGGTGGGCGCGGGAGTAATGCGGGTTGAGGGCGAGGACGCGCTGGTAGGCGGGTCCGGCTTCGGGGAAGCGTCTGGCTTCGAACAGGGCGTTGCCGAGACTGAAGTAGCCAAGTTCGTTGGCCGGGTCGGTCTCGACCATTTTCTGAAACTGGGCAATGCGTTCATCAATTGTCATGGCTGCGATGGCTCCGTGCGTTTGCTTTCCCAAGGTAGAGGGTAGCGGGCGGCGGCGAGGAGGCAAGGCCGAGAGCAGGAGTGGTTGCGTCTGCCATGTAATCACGAGGAATCAGCGGACTGGACAGGCGCTGGGAGGACGCAGCCAATGACTTGTCCTGCGTGCAGAGAGACGAATTGGCGGCGGGGGAGTCTTTGGAGTGCGGGAAATTGTCAGCAGAATGTGCCCAAGATGCAGCAGACGAAGGAGCGGATGTCGCGGCCGTCTATGTGGCCGTCGAAGTTGATGTCGGCGGGGTCGAAGGGGAGTGGCGGGGTGACTCCGAGCAGCTTGTTGACGAAGATCGAGATGTCGACGGCGTTTATCTGGCCATCGAAGTTAACGTCGCAGGGTGGCAGTACACCGCGATCGTCGGCGCGGGCTTCAGGCGCCGGGGTGGTCGGGGCGAGGGCGCCGAGAATCAGAACGAACAGGAGTGTGGCTGCTCGGAGCTTCATTCCGCCATGTTAGCAAACTCCGGGGTGGCGATTCAAGGCAAAGATGCCGGAATCGAGGATGATTGTCTGTAATCCGTGCAGATCGGGCGGGTCGGCCAGCAGCGACTACCAGGTGTAGCGGACCGTGTAGCGGACCACGGCTTCGCCATCCTTGGGGATCGTGACGGGGAAGTGGATGGTGTGGGCATCGACTTTCTCAAAGTCTTCCGACTTCTTCGTGATCGTCCACTGCAGGCCGCGGAAGAGGGATTCGCGGATGATGACCTTGACCGGCTCGTCCTTGTGGTTGCGGACCTTGATTTCGATTTCCTCGTCCATGGTCTTGCGGGTGGTGTCGATCTTGAAGTCGACCTGGCGGCGCTCGCCGACGACGTCGAAGGCCTCGCCGAGCTTGATGCGGACGAGTTCATCCTTTGACGTGTGATCGATGACGTCTTCGCCGATGAACTCGAGGGTGTCGTCGGCGGGGTCGGCCTTGCTGACGCGGATGCGGCCGGAGGGCAGGGGCATGCCCATGCCGACGTCTTTGCTGTTCTTGAATTGCAGGTAGATGTCGACCTTCTTGTTGGACTGCTGGCCGTAGTTGCGATCGGTCATGGTGTAGCCGAACCATCCCGGAAAACCGGCGCCGAGGCCGTAGTAGACGAGCACCTTCTCGCAGGGGACGCCGCGAGCGGTCTCGAAGAGTTCGATCTGCTTGGTGGCGTTGTCGGGGAGCGTTGCGGGGCGGCCGAGGGTGTAGAGGTGGTATTCGAAGAAGGCCTTTTCCTCAAAACCTGCGGGCGCGGCGGACTTTCGCATGGTCATGACTTCGGCGCCGCCGAAGGCCATTGGCGATTGCGGGGGCGGGGCGCGGTGGACGTCGCCGGCGATGAGCTTGAGTTTGGCTTCGGGAAACGCGGCGCCGCAGGCGTTGAGGATGGAGACCCACGCGCCGATGTCGAGGATGCCGCTGTTGGCGTCCTTGCCCTCGGTGAACACGATGTTGTAGTCGGCCCACCAGGTGATGCCGGTCGTCTGGTATGAGACGCGGGTGGTCTGCTTGCCGGCCTTCTCGGCGTTGATGTCCCAGACAAGGGTGGGGCGGGAAATGAGGCCGCCGGGGAGCGAGGGGAATGTGGCGGAGGCGTAGCCGTTGATGACGGTGACGCCGCCGTCCTTGTCGCGGAGGACGAGGCCGCCGGCGGTGGAGAGAAGGGTGCCGGTGAGAGTGACGGTGTTGTTGCCGCGGGTCTGTTCGATGGAGATTTCCTTGTCGATGTAGCGCTCCATGAGCTTTTGCGTGGAGACGAGGTCGAATTGGTAGTTCTGATCGAGGACCTGGGTGCCAGTCGGGTCGGTGAGCGAGATGAAGCTGACGGTGGTCGGGTCGATGAGGGCGGCGACGTCGGCGAAGCGGATGGTGCTGCGGCCGGCGTTGATGTCGAAGTCGCGCTGCTGCTTGATGACGGCGTAGCCGGGGACCTGTCGGAAGACGTTGGCGCCGCCCATGGATTCGGGGATGGGGCGGTACCACTCGGGCGGGATCGCGCCGGGCTTGGCGGTGGAGTAGATGGTGAGGGCGAGGGGGGAGGGTTTGTCGTCGGCGGCGCGGGCTGTGGAGGCGAACGTGGCAACGGTCGTCAGGGTGAGGATGGCGCGGAGCATGAGCGTTCCTTTCCTTTCGGTGATCCGACTCGGATCCCACTGAGTTAGACGACAGAGCATAACGTCGGTTCCAGAGGAGCGGGAAAACGCAGCACATCCACATTAATCACTGTTCGTCTCGACGATTCGTGGCAGCATCGCTAGACTTTCGGCCCGTCGATCCGCTGCGCCGGTTCGGCCCCATGCAATGCAGGTCGTGGATAACGGGTCAGGGTGGAAACACAGCAGCCCACCTGCGTATTTGTATGTGCCGTGGTAAGCCGGGCCGGCGCTGCGGGTCGACGTGACCCAGACTCCCCTCGCTCCTCCCTTGCTATGGGGGGAAGAGAAACGAAATGTCGTACACCGTTCTTGCACGAAAGTACCGCAGCCAGACGTTCGACGAGGTCGTCGGGCAAGGGGCGATCGTGCAGACGCTGCGGAATGCGATCCGCATCGGGCGCGTGCATCATGGCTACCTGTTCTGCGGGACGCGCGGGGTGGGCAAGACGTCGATGGCCCGCATCTTCGCGAAGGCGCTCAATTGCCTCGCGAGCGACCAGCCGACGGAGACACCGTGCGGGAAGTGCGACTCGTGCAAGCTGATCGCGGAGGGGGAAGATCTCGACGTGATTGAGATCGACGCGGCGAGCAATACGGGCGTCGATAACATTCGCGAGCTGCGGAGCAATTCGGTGCTGCGGCCGGCACGCAGCCGGTTCAAGATCTACATCATCGACGAAGTTCACATGCTTTCAACGGGGGCGTTCAACGCGCTGCTGAAGACGCTGGAGGAGCCGCCGCCGCATATCAAGTTTATCCTGGCGACGACGGATGCACAGAAGGTTCCGGCGACGATCCAGAGCCGGGTGCAGCGGTTCGATTTCCGGCCGATCAGCGTGGATGAAATCGCCGGGCAGCTCGGGCGAATTTGCGAGGCGGAAGAGGTTTCGGCGGAGCCGGCGGCGCTGAAGCGGATTGCCCGGCTGGCGACGGGTTCGATGCGCGACTCGCTGTCGTTGATGGACCAGATGCTTTCGCTGTGCGGGCCGAAGCTGTCGGTGAAGCAGCTTGAGGAGGTTCTGCCACCGGCGCACGACGAGCTGCTGGCGCAGTTGATCGACAAGCTCGCGGCGGGCGATGGTGCGGGCGCGCTGGGGCTGGTCGATGCGACGCTGGGGCGCGGCGAAACGCCGGACCAGTGGTGCGCGAGCCTGATCGCCCAGATGCGCGACCTCATGGTCGTGCGGATGTGCGGAGCGGAGACAGACCTTGTCGATGTGCCGGCGGGGCTGCGCGAGCCAATCACGGTGCAGTCGCAGAAGTTCGACGGGGCAACATATGTATACATGATTTCTGTGCTCGAGGAACTGCGGCGGAGCGTGAAGTTCAGCGGGTCGAGCCGGGCTCTGGTTGAGGCGGCGGTGGTGCGACTCGCCGAAGCGCCGAAGTTTTCGGCGATTGAGTCGTTGATGGAGCGGCTAGAGGGGAAGGGTGGTGCGCCGGCCAGCAAGCCGGCGGCGGCTGCGCCAGTCGTTCGGCCCAGTGCGCCGGCGATGCCGCCGGTGTTTGATAAAAAAAAAGTGATGCCCGCCGGTAACGAGAACCGGGAGCCGGCAGCTGCGAACAGGGAACCGGTCGTTGGGAACAAGTCGGTGGCAGTGCCGGTGGTGGCGGCGGTGTCGGCACCGCCGCAGCGGGTGAAGCGCGAAGATATGGAGGCGGCGTACAAGGACCCGATGGTTCAGCAGGCGATGCAGGTATTTGGTGGACGATTGATGAGCGTGCGGCGCGAGGCGGTGAGTCCGCCGCCGCCGGCGTCGCAGGAGGCAGAGTGATGTTCGGTCAGTTGGGCGACATGATGGGGCTGATGAAGAAGGCCAAGCAGATGAAGGAGCAGATGGAGCAGCTCCAGGCCGAAATGGCGACGCGCGTGCACGAGGCCGAGGCAGGCGGCGGGGCGGTGACGGCGCGCGTCAACGGCAAGAACGAGGTGGTGGCGGTGAAGATTCAGCCGAGTGCGGCGGCGGACCTGGAGATGCTCGAAGATTTGATTCGGGCGGCAGTCAACGCGGCGCTGCGGAAAAACACCGAGGCGATGCAGCAGGAGATGTCGCGGCTGACGGCCGGACTTGGATTGCCGGGAATGGATGCGCTGGTGAAGCCGACGTAGGGCGTGCGGCCGGTCTCAAGTCGGTGAGCAGCTGAGCTGGAAATGGCCAAACGCTGGCGGCTGAATCCGTGCGACTACATGTTCTTGTCGTACGACCGCATGATGACCGCGCGGGGGCGGATCGGACATTCGACGCTGATGGTTTTGGACATTGAGGGGGAGATCGAGCCGGAGCGGCTGCGGAGGGCGCTCGGGCTGGCGATGGACGCGCACCCGATCACGCGGGCGACAATTCGGGACGGGTTGATCAGCGGCCGGCCGTGTTGGGTCGAGCGGCCGGGCGGCGATGCGAACGTCCTGAAAATCGTCGATTTGCGCGGAGCCGAGGATTTTCGCGGCGCGGCGATTGGTGAGATGGCGCGGTGCCTGGCGGAGCCGCTGCCGGTCGAGCGGGTTGCGCCGATTCGGATCGAGTATTACGTGGGTACCGGGGGACACGGGCGGCTGTGCCTGAAGTGGTCTCATGCACTAATGGACGGCGAGGGGGCGCAGTGGTTCCTGTCGGAGGTGGCGCGGTGCGATGCGGGCGCAACGGTCCGGCCGGCAGAGCTTCGCGACGATGAGTTTCAACTTGATCCACTAGACGGGCGCGGGTTGGTGAGGCGGCTGGGGCTTTTCGCGAGCGGGTTTCGCGGACATCGCGAACATGCCGGCGTGCCGCAAACGTCGCTGGGAGATCGACGTGGGGAGGGGAGCGCGGAGCTTCGGATTCATTATCGAGTATTTGACGCGGCCGAGTTCGAGCGGATTCGGGCGAATGCGAAGCGAATCTGTCCGCCCGGGCCGGGAGTTTATGCGAGGTACCTAGCGGGGTGCGTGATTCGGGCGGTGCACCAGATGTACCGGCGGCGCGGGATCGAGACGCCGGCGTACCTGGTGACGTTGCCGGTCAGTGTACGGTCAGAGGGGGCGAGGCCGCTGGCGGGGAATTATCTGGTGTTCGCGACGATGAGCGGGCGGCGCGAGCGAGTGGAGGATGCGCGGGAACTGGCGGCAGACCTGCACGAGCAGATGACGCGGTTTGTTGCGGAGAAGCGCGGCGAGGCGCTCTGGGCGCTGTTGTGGGCGATGGGGTGGATGCGGGCGGGGCAGTATCGTTGGGTGTTGCGACAGCCGATTGGGTTGCAGCCGTATGTGTCGGGGTTTTCGTATTACGGGGAGATCGGTCCGCCGCTGAAGGAGTTCGTTGGGGCGCGGGTGACGAATCTTTACGGCGTGGCTCCGCTGGCCGCTCCGCCGGGGTGGAATCCGATTTTCTCGCGGTTCGGCGATCGTTTGAACTTCTCGTTGACGTGGATTCGGGGATACATCGCGGACGACATGGGCGCGGAGTTTGCAAAGTCAATCGAGGTCGAGGCGCTGGGCGGCGAATGACCTCGGGGATTACTTGTGGGCCGTGCCGCGCCAGTTGAATTCCTTGCGGCGGACGATCTGATCGATCGACTTTGCGCAGATATAGGCGCACATGGCGCTGCCAAGCGGGTGCAGCCAGGCCATCTCGGGCTGGCCAACCTCGCGATAGACGAGGCGGGCGAGACACATCGAAATGATGATGTGGATGATCGCAAGCATGGCCCAGATTGGGGCGAGGGGGAGTGACCCGCCGAGCAGGGCGAAGACCGTGAGGAAAATCAGCAGACCGAGGGGGAACAGCGAGATGAAATTCAGGGCGTTGATGGTGTAGAGGACGCGCCAGACTTTTTTCAGGCCGCCGGCGAAGGTGCGCGTCGTGCCGTTGATCGTGCGTGCGAGGCCGCCGTAGTAGCGCTGCGAATAGAGCTGCGGGACGACGGCAAAGTGGACGCGCTGGCCGGCGCGCTTCGCGATGCGGATGAGTTCGCTGTCTTCGTCATAGGTGCTGAGCACGGCGCTGTGGCCGCCGATGGCTTCGTAGGCGGAGCGGCGGCAGACGATCAGGGCGGTGCCCATGGCGTTGTCCCACTTGGGGTCGTTGATCTTGCGGGGGTCGTACCAGGCCATGGCGGCCGCGCCGCAGACGGGGATGATGACGCGCTCCCAGAAGCCGGAGAGGGCGGGCTTACCGGCGGCGGCAAGCCAGTCAAGGTCGTTGTCGAGCATGTGGCGTATGAGGGTCGTCAGGCATTGCGGATGCAGCGACAAGTCGCTGTCGACGAAGGCGAGGTACTCGCCGTTCAGGCGCGGTGCGATCGAGTGAAGCGCGTTCGGCTTTCCGAACCGACCGGCGGGAAGCTGGCCGACGTCGAATCGCTCAATCTCGGAATAGCGATCCTGCCAGGACTGCACGACGAGGGCGGTGTTGTCGGTCGAGCGGTCGTTGACGATGAGGATGCGGGGGCTGGGGTAGTGCTGGGCGACGATGGTTTCGAGCGTGGCCGAGATGTGGGACTCCTCGTCCTTGACGGGGACGATGATATCGAGGGGCGGCCATGATGAAGCTGAATCGGCGCCGACCTCGAGTTCTCGCTGTTGGGCGACGAGTTGGAAGGAGTTGCGGACGTTCACCGTGAGCGCGATGAGGGCGAGGATATACGCGATGAGCAGGACGATGTTGATCGAGAGTAGCACCGAGACTCCGATGACGCAGGCGGTGGGGCGCTTCACGCGGCCGCGAACGCGCGACCAACGGTAGCAACGCGGCGCGGGACGGTCAATCCGGCATTGCACGGCGCGAGTGTCGGGGATGTAATACCCGGCGGCCGCAAACGCGCGAAATGGCGCGGCGGCGCGCGGGAGGGCGAGAGCATGTCGGCGATGATACGCGGGATCCTGATCGTGATGGCGGCAACGGGCGCCGCTGTACTTGCGGATCCGCCAAAGGGGACCAGCGGGCGGTACGACTTTCTTGGAGTGGTCGAGAGCATCGACACGTCCGCCCGGACGATCGTCGTTCGGCACGGGCGCAAGCCGAAGTACGAGCGGACGACGATCCGCTACGACGCGAACACGGAGATCATCCGCGAGAAGAAGCAGGCGGAGCCGGACGACGTCGAGGTCGACGCCCGGATCTGGGTCTATCTCCGCGAGGATCAGGCGGGGAAGAAGACGGATCTGGCCCGACGTTTGACGATTTCAGACCCCTACCCGGACATCTATGGCGTGGTTGAATCGGTCGATGCCACGGCGAACAAGCTGGTCATTTCGCGGAATTATCCGGGGGGCAGTGCGAAGGATCGACGGCAGACGCTGGTGGTCCGGGTCAATCGAGACACCAAGATTATCGTGGAGGGCCGGGCGGCGACTCTGAAGGACGTGCCTGTCGGGCGGCGAGTGACGGTGACGAGCGTCCGCGCGGCGGGAAATCGCACGACCGATCTGGCCGCGAAAGTCAGCGTGTGGCGGGAAGCGAAGAAGAAGGAAAAGTCGAAGGCCAATGGGCCTTAGTCGGCGCCGGGGGCCTACTTGCTCTTGCGGAAGACGGCGACGACGTCTTCGACCGGGACGACAAACAGGCGGTTGTCGCCTTCGAAGTCGACCGGGATTGCGTGCTTGGGGTTGAACAGCACCTTGTCGTATTGGCGCAACGGGAAGTCTTCGTCGCGCTCGACCTGAACAGAGACGGCCACGACGCGCCCGGTGATGGTGGGGATTTCGATGTTGTCGGGGAGTTGAATGCCGCCCTTGGTCTTCTTGCGATCTTCGTCCTTGCGAATCAGGACGCGCTTGCCGATCGGTTCGACGGTTTCGAACCGTTCGAGGCGCATTTTCCCGTCAGGGTTCGGCATAGCGGGCGATTTTAGCCCGAACGGTGCAAAAGCACACCGGCGGCTACATCTTCCACATCGACTTGCCCTGTAGACGGGTCATGGTGAACTTGTGAGGCGTCGCGGGCGACGTGGGTTTGCTGCCGGATTTGGATGCCGCGGGCGCGGCGGCGGTCGATTTCCAGATGGTCAGCTCGCTTCCCTTGATTGAAGTTTCGTAGTCCCGCTTCTGGCCGTCGGCCTCGAGGTTGAGCTTGCCTTTCATCATGTCATATGTGTAGGTGCCGGACATGGCGCGCTTGCCGCCTTGTGGTCCATAGTCGGCTTCAGCGGTGAAGGTGCCGTCGTCGGCAAACGTCACGCGGCCGATGGGGTTGTTGGGTGTATCCGTACCGCCCTTGCTGATCCATGTTCCCTGAATGCTTGAACACCCGACGAGGAGCGGCAGAAACAACGCGGCGGTGAAGTGATGTCGAGACATGACGTTTGCTCCGATGGTAGGACGTGTAGGGACTGGTTGGGACACAACAGGCGGAGATTGTCGCGTGAGTGGCGCGGGAGTCAAGGCAGGACGGCCGGAAGAGTCGTGGTTGAAATGGTGGCGTTTGACCAGCATTGTCGCAGTCGGTCAATGTCAGCCGATTGAATCGGCGTCCGATAACCACAGTTTTCGCCCGTGAGGCGCGTGAGGGCCCGGCCCGCGATGTCGGCGATCGTGCGGCCGGCTGCCGGCAGGGTGTCAGCCGAGGGGATTCCGGGGACCCGCTGAATGACGGCGGCGAGGACGCGCTGGTCGCGTCGCTCACCGAGCAAGATACCCTCGACCACGGCGGAGTCAGAAAGGCAGGCGAGGAGAGTCGACTTTGCGTCGGGGCTGCGACGTCGACCGAGGCTTTCGACGGCTTGCGCTCGAAGCTCGGGGAATCGACCTTGAATCGCGAGATGCTGCAGTGCTTGATCGGCCTCGGGGGCCTGGGATTTTTCTAGCGCGAGGGTGGCTGCTACAGCGGATTGCACTGGTTCTTCGGACGCAATGCGGCTGAGTCTTGCGACGACGGCGGTGTCGGAGGCGATGCCAAGTTGGGTCGCGGCCAAGGCGCGAACGTCTTCATCACGGTCTTGAAGCGATCGAGTGAGGGCTTCGTTTGCAGAGGGATCGTGTGCCTGCCCGAGAATCCAGGCCGCGGATATCCGAATATCGGTTCGATCGCTGTTGAGGAGGGGAATAACCGCGAAGACCCCCTTAGCGCCAACGCCGGCAAGACAGGCGGAAAAATATGAAATTTCATTGGAATTCTGTGCATTTCCGAGCCGCCAGGCCCACCACTGTGCACGGATTTCGGACCGCTTCAGGACGATCGCGGCGGAGGTCACGAGCATGAAAAAAATGAGTCCGCGAATTCCCGCGCGGCTGAGTCTGCGCTCTTGTCGGACACCCATGTCGAGGAATACTAATGAGAAGACAAGTTTGCCGCTTGATGGCACTGCGTTCCGGCTAGGCACAAGTCCTGAAACCGCCGGGAACCCGGCCCGCACTTCGCCGGATGCCATGGTCCTGCAGTTGGTTGACCAGAGCGGCGCAGACGATCTCGAATAGCCGTAATTGATGGTGTGTTATCGGGGCACTCCGCAATTGCTGTAAGCGATTAGTTGCGAGAGTTGCCGCGTCAGAGTGCCGATTTTCGTCTTGACTCAGAGGTCCGGAATTGGTTCAATAATGTGTAAGGAGGGCAGCGCGCTGGGGCAACCGCCCCATCGTCATGCCAAGGGTATAACCATCCCGGGCCCTAACGGGGAAGATTGTGCGGTCCTGTTGTACCGTATTTGTGAACGTATCGCCTTGCGTCCTCTTTCGCACGTTCGTGCGAATTTTGCGACAGCCGGTCTCCCGGCAGCTTTCGGTGTTTCCATCCGTTTCGAGCGGCTCAATCGTCGGCCGGAGTCCGGCTGGCGCGGAGCCGAAGCGCGTTTTCTAGTTATTTCGTGAGAGATGGGTCGAGTGGACCTTCGGTAAGGAGCAATCGGTCATGACAAGTAAGAAGGCAGCGAGTCTTTGTATCGGGCTGGGCACGGCGCT
>CAZONT010000088.1:0-17217 GCA_964581285.1 uncultured Planctomycetaceae bacterium
CCGATGTCGACGACGCTTGCCCGCCGCCAGATCGCGTCAAACAACAACTCTTGAAATGCCTTGTAGCTGACGCGCTGCTCGTGGTCGATCGGCCACTTCGCTGCCTTGCCGTCCGCTCCCTTGATTCGAACGCGGTCGCCGGCCAACGCCGCGTCATCGCTGACGGCCTTTTTCCCCGTCATTCGCTTCAGGTGGGCGAGCGTCAATACCTGCTGGGCCGGCGACACTTTGCCGTTCCGAAAAAAGACATACCACAGCGTCGTGCCGCCGTAGAACAGGATGAACGCGACGAGGCCCAGTGCGAAACTCGGCAGCAGCAGCCAGAGCGCCAGACCCAGTGCGCCGCCACCGAATACGATGGCATTCCACGGCTGCTTCGGCACCTTGACACGAGCCGTATCCTTGTCGACCCACGCGCCGGTCGCGGCCCAGCCAAGACCGAACAACAGGAAGACCGCTGCCTTGATCGGTGAAAAGTAACCGCCCAGCGTCGGCAGTTCAGCCAATATGTTGATCACGCCCGATTGCATTCACGGTAGTCTGCGAGGATCGCGTTGGCTTCCAACGAATCAGCGGCCGCGCCCGGTCGGACGACCGGTCCGAACGCGCTTTAGCGTAGTCGCTTGTGCCTCGAAACTCAATCGCTCGAGGAGACTCGCTCCATTTCCTCGATCGAGGTAATCCCCTGCAGGACCTTTCGCCGGCTGCTGTCGTGGAGCGTCCTAAACAGCCAATCGCCCGCCGCCTTGCGAATGTCGGCAATCGTCGGTTGGGTGATGATTACGTCCCTCAACGCCGGTGTGAATTTGAGCACTTCACAGACTGCGACACGGCCGAGGTAGCCGGTCTGCATACAGCGACTGCACCCTACCCCGTCGCACAATTCGAACTGTTGGTGCTCGTCGAGCCGGAGTTGTCGGCACAGCCGGGCGTCGGGCCGAAATCGACGCTTGCAGTGTGGACAGAGCACGCGTACCAGCCGCTGGCTGATGGCCAGCGACACCGCGTTCGCGATCTGGAACGGCTCGACTCCGAGGTCCAGCAGTCGAAACACCGTGCCGATCGTGTCCCGCGCGTGAACCGTCGTCAGCACGAGGTGCCCCGTGCTGGCCGCCTGCATGGCCATCTCAGCCGTTTCCTTGTCGCGAATCTCGCCGACGAAGATCACATCCGGGTCCTGCCGCAGCACCGACGCCATGACCGATGCGTATGTCACGTTGTGAATCGGATCGATGGCGATCTGCGTCGTGTGCTCCATGCGGTATTCGATCGGATCTTCGATCGTCACCACGTTCCGACGCCGCGCATCGATGCAGTTGAGCGCCGTGTAGAGCGTTGTCGACTTGCCGCTTCCCGTCGGCCCCGACACCACGATCATGCCCGCATCCTGGCCGAGCATCCGGCGAATCTCGGTCGCCAGGTCGGCTTCCATACCGAGGTCCTCGAAGCGCGACGGCACCGACGTCTTGTCCAGCAGCCGAAGCGCCAGCTTCTGGCCCATCGGAATCGGCGTCATCGAAACGCGAACGTCGACGCGGCGATCCGGCAGCGCGATCCCAAAGCTCCCCTCCTGCACGACGTTTTTCTTCGCGAAATCGACCTGACACAGGACTTTGATCACATTCAGAAACGCCAGCCCCATCGGCCGCCCAATCTCACCAAGTTGATGAAGCACGCCGTCGATCCGGACGCGCAACCCGAACACCGTCTCCTTGGGCTCTAGGTGAATGTCCGTGACGCGCGTGCGCAGCCCCGCCAGGAGAATCTGCTGCAGCGCCGCGATGGCCTCGGTGGGGCGAGATGTGTCGGCGGGATCGATCTTGACCGGCCGCGATTGCCGATCGAGCAATGTAACTCCTCGATACGTCACTGGCAGGCGCTTTGCCGCCGCAGTCAACTCCGCAACTTTGAGCAACGGCTGGAGCTGCCGCGTCACCGGCCCGCTTTCCATGCCGGCCGAGGTGCCCAACATTCCCGAACCCCAGTCCGACTTCGGCGCCGACGCCGCCACGGGCGCTCCCTCCGGCGTCGGAATGTCGATGATGTCCGAGCCCGCGTCGGTAAGGTCTTGTCGCACTGGCGTTGCGGCCTTTCGGACCGCCGGCTGCACGACGCGAGCCGGTCGCTGAATCGGAGCTCGTGGCGTCGGTGCGGGGCGCGATGGTGCGGCCGGCGTCGGCGGTTCGACCGGTGCCTCGGGCGCGATGTCTTCCACATCGGGCGCCGCGGCCGTCTGCGGTATCGTCAGGAGAAAGAGCGTCTCGCCGACGCGGAAACAATCGCCGTCCGAGAGCTTCACTTCGCGGATCCGCGTCTTTCCGATCCAGGTGCCGTTGTGTGATTCGAGATCGCGCAGCACGTACCCGCTGTCGCTTCGCTCCAGCACGCAGTGCCGGCGCGACGCGAGCTGGTCGTCGATGACGATAGTGTTGTCGTTCTGGCGGCCGATTCGATAGACCGGATCACTCAGCGGAATGACACGCTTGGCGCCGCCCGCGATGATCTCGAGCGTCAACGAACTGCTGTCGGCGTGCGACATGAGACGCTGCTACCTCGTCGACCCATCGAAATGTGTCGCCGCCGAGGCCGTGAGTGCGACTTTCTCGGCGTCACGCGAGGATCCCGCCAGCACCGCTGCGAATCCCCTTGAGCCGCATTTTCAGCTCCTCGGGGTTCGTCGCAACTTCCAGCGCGACCTTCAGATCGATGTACTCCAACTGTACTAGATTGTACAGAGCTTCAGTGAAATCCTGCATCCCCTCGGTCGTAGACCCCTTCATGACGGACGTGATCTCGACGTCCCGCCCGTCGGCGATCAATTTCCGGATCGCCGCGTTCACAATCATGATCTCGCAGCACGGAATTCGCTTGTACTTCGGCGTCAGGGACGGCAGGAGCTTTTGAGCGACGATGGCCCGCAGGTTGAACATCAGCGACTGGCGGATGAGGCCGCGGGCCCCCTCGGGAAACAAGTCCAGGATGCGCGTAATCGTCTGGGCTGCGGTCGACGCATGGATCGTCCCGAAACAAAGGTGCCCGGTCTCGGTCGCGTGCATGGCCGCCTCAAACGTCTCGCGATCGCGAAGCTCGCCCAGCAGCACCACGTCCGGGTCCTGCCGCATGAGGTACTTCAACGCGGCATGAAAATCCCGAACGTCGATCCCGATCTCGCGCTGATTGATGAACGACTTGTGATCCTCGAACAGGTACTCGATTGGGTCTTCAATCGTCACGATGTGCGCGTGCCGCGACTTGTTGATGAAATTCAGCATGGCCGCGATCGTCGTGCTCTTTCCCGAGCCCGTGATGCCGGCCAGCAGCACGAGACCCTGCTCGCCGTTCGCGATCTCCTTCAGCGAGGGCGGCAGGCCCAGCTCGTCAAAATCGCGGATGTCCCGGACGACCCGCCGCGCCGCGATCGACGTATGCCCGCGCTGGCGAAAGACGTTGACGCGAAATCGGTCCGATCCTTCGAGATCGTGCGCGAAGTCCACCGCGCCGTTCTCGAGAAAGTGCTGCCGCTGCGCCGGCGTCAACACCTCGAACACCATTTCCTCTATCTGTTCACTGCTCAACGGCGGCTCGCTCGCCTTGCGGATATCGCCGCCCAGCCGGAATCGCGGCGGAGCCCCCGCCTTCACGTGCACATCGCTCGCCCCGAGCTTGCAACACGCCTTGAACAATCGGTTGATCTTCGGATTCTTCTTGATCGGCAGGACCCCCGACGACTCGTGCGTGTCGATCGGGTTGAACATCGGGGCATGACTGGCGTGATCGTGCATTCCGGGCACCTTCTCGTGCAACGCGCCGCCCACATCCGTCGCCGCTTGTCAGTCGGCGTCCGACGCGGCGGGCTCTCAATTCGCTTGCGGGAGCTGTGCCTCTGAAATCCCAAAGGCCTCAATTCATTCTAATGATGTCGTGCCCTGAATCAAGGCGGCGGTGACGGCGGCTCGACCTGCGCCGTCCCCGGCCAGCGTAACCGCGGCAGGTGCTGCTCGATCTGCTTACCCCGATACAAAATCAGTCCGACCAGCAGAGTCCATAGAATCGCCGTCAGGAGAAACGGCCGGTCATTGATCAGGATGTCCGTCGGCCCCGGATGCTCGCCGCGCTCGATCACCATCGCATAGCGAAAGATGGCGTAGAACACGAGCGGCGTCGTGAAGATCAGCGGCCGAAACGTTCGCGCCGTGTGCGGATCGAGCGTATACAGCAGAAACGTGATGACCGCGATGCCGCCCGTCACCGAAAGCAACTGGTTCAGCAGGTCGGGCGTGTAGCGAGCCAGTGTCGCTCGGTGGTTGGCCGCCCGCTCGGGCGAGTCCATCATCGCGATCTCGCACCGCCGCTTGCCGAAGCCGAGGAAGAGACACAACGTAAACGTGCAGATCACGAGCCACGCCGATACTTCGACATCCAGCGCCTGCGCCCCGCCCAAGGCACGCAATGCAAAGCCGATCGCGACGAGGATGACGTCCAGCAGCACGATCCGCTTCGCCCCCAGACTGTATACAAGGTTGAGCAGCAGATACGTCACCGCCGTCAGCCGAAAGCCCCCGGGCAGCGACCAGGCCAGGTAGAGACCCGCGAGCGTCAGCAGGATCGCATCGACGCCCGCCATGGCCGGCGAGATCGCGCCCCGTGCCACCGGCCGATTCTTCTTGGTCGGGTGCAGCGCGTCTTCGCGATGGTCGCGCATGTCGTTGAATGCGTACACCGCCCCGGAGAGCAGGGAAAACGACAGGAATGCTATGCACGAGGTGAGAAACGCCGATGCTTCAAACCGCTTGTCTGAGAATCCCCACGCCGCAAAGACGAATACGTTCTTGACCCACTGCGCCGGTCGAACAAGCTGAATGTGCGCCCGAATGGTTTTCAGCAACGAAGCCGACTCCCGCACCAATTGCGGCCAAGCGTAGCGTCTGCCGTCGGCTTTTCAACCACGCGTCGCTGCGGCCTTCCCGCGCCGCGTTCCCGCCCGAATATTCAGCATCTCGACTCCCAGCGAGAACGCCATCGCAAAGTAGATGTACCCCTTGGGCACCTCGCGGTGGAATCCCTCGGCCACGAGCATGACTCCGATCAGAACGAGGAACGCCAGCGCCAGCATCTTGATCGCGGGGTGGCGTTCGACGAACCCGCTGATCGGCCCGGCGAACACGACCATGACGACGGCGGCCAGAATGACGGCGGTGATCATGATTGCAATGCTCTGCGCCATCCCGACAGCCGTGATGACAGAGTCGAGCGAGAACACGATGTCGAGCAACATGATCTGGAAGATGATCATGCCCGCCGACACTCCCTTGCCGGCCGGCCGCGCCTCTTCATGCTCACCTTCAACCTTGTGGTGAATCTCGTACGTCGCCTTGCCGATCAGAAACAATCCTCCCACGAGCAGAATCAGCGACTGCCCGGTGAACCCCGTGCCGAATACCGTGAACAGCGTCCGCTTCAGCCCCATGACCCACGTGATGCCGAGCAGCAGCAGCACGCGCGTCCCCACCGCCGCCGCGATGCCGATCTGCCGCACCCGCGCCCGCCGTTCCGCCGGCAGCCGCCCGGTGAGGATGGCGATGAAGACGATGTTGTCGATCCCCAGCACGACTTCCATCGCCGTGAGCGTGACGAGAGCGATGGCGTTTTCGACCGAAAGCAACGCTGTCATCAGGATTGATCCGATTGAGTTCAGAATGCGGCCGCGCGCCGCGGCTCGCGTGCTGATATTCTTACGGCACTGAATTCAATTCGACGAGTGGAATTTTCGGCAAAATATGGAATCAGCCCGGGCGATTGCATTATTGAGCCGCCCGGCACGGGTCAAATCCGCTCCAACGGCCCCGGCTTCTCCACCCGCTTGCCGCACTTCTTGCAAATGCGCCGCTTGTCGTCCTTCCAGAACGCCTCCATCGTGTCGCGGAAGTGCTCCACGATGTCCTTGCAGTCGAACTCGATGTCCTCGACCAGCGCCCCGCACCCTTCGCAGTAGAAGACGATGTGCTCCAGCTCCCCTGCCGGCCGCGTCCGCTCCACCACGACCCCCAGCGTATTCGGCGGCCGCATTGGACAGTGCGGCACCTTCGGCGGAATGAAGAACGTCTCCCCCTCCCGGACAATATGATCGATGATCTTGTCGCCGCCCCGGATGCGAACCTTGATGTCGCCCTTAAGCTGGTAAAAGTATTCCTCCGAATCCACAACGTGAAAGTCGTTTCGCGCGTTCGGCCCGGCAATGACCATTACAAAGAAGTCGCGACCCTCGTAGAGGTACTTGTTCCCGACTGGCGGCCGGAACGAATCGCGGTTCTTCTCGATCCATTCCTTCAGATTGATCGCGGGTTGCAGTGGCATGGGTCGACCTCCGATACCGGCTCGAACCGATTGTCCGGCGGGTGTTTCCACAATGTAGCGGCCCGCAAAAGCCCCCGTCAATTCGCTCGCGGTTGCCCGCGCGCCGCTCGTCGCATAACATCCTCGACCCGGCTCGACCCCCGGAGAGGTGTCGGAGTGGCTGATCGAGCTGGTTTCGAAAACCAGTGTACCCGCGAGGGTACCGGGGGTTCGAATCCCCCCCTCTCCGTTGTTTTTTCGTTCGACTGAAAGGCCCGCCGACCGCCCCCCCGCTCGGCCCCGCCGCGCATCTCGGGCGGGTCGAACTCTGACGCCGGTTACGGCGACGGCCGTGCGGTTCTCACATCAGGCGTGCTGCCATACTGCGAAAGATCGACCGTCTCGACCGTTCGGCTCGGCGCCGAACCCGGGCGCGCAGTCCATGCGGCTTCGACAGCATTCAGAATTGAGTCCGCCGACTTGTTGGGAACGGTCGTGCCGATCGGTGCATCGCTGATGTGAGAATTGCCGGCAATGGCGCGGTCGACAGCGGCCAGGCGAGCGAGCAGCGCACTGCGCTGTTGCTGGAGGTCGGCCAGCTCGCTGGATGTGGCGCTCGCCCGGTTCCACGGCGTACTCGCGGTCGGAGACGCTGCGAGCGACCGGTCGGTTGAGGGGGCGCGGAGAATCGTCGGCCGCGTCAGCAGAAACAACGCCCCGACGATCGCAAGGCCGATCTTCCATCGCCTTGGAATGCGCGGAAGCGCGTCAATCGGCTGAGACGGCGGCTGCGGAATCGGAATCACGTTGCTCATGACTTCTCCTTGTGCACCGACCGCGTACTGCATCGGCAAGCGGTGCGTCTGATCGAGCGAAAGTGGAATGGCTCGACGGCGCAATAGCGCCCCGACCCCGATGGCGACGGCCCCGACCAGCACGATGGCCGCAAGCGCCGACCCCGCGACAGTTGCGACGCTCAGCAGGCCCGGCCACAACCACTGCCATGAGTCGATGCACACGACCACCGACAGCACGAAGATACCCCACCGGCCGACCGGCGGAACGCGATCGAGCCAGCGCCGTTCCGCGCGGCGGGGAACCGCGACCGTCATCGCGAAGGTCAGCAGCGTCGTCGCGAGCACGCACAGACCAAGCCGCGCCCAGCCGGCGATCGAAACTTCACTCGGACGCTGAAGCGCGGCAAACGCATTGATACCGGCCGCGGCCAGCAATGCCAGCAATGCGCCCGGTGCGGTTCGCGCAGTCGGCCCGCCCGCCGGCCAGCGCAAATGCCCTCCCGTGGCGAGAGCGGCGGCGGCAAGAAAGAGGCCGGCCGATGTAAGTAACGTGCAAAGGGGCAAGGCCACGTCGCGCCTCCCGCGATGGTGCGACAGTTCAGGAAGCCGCCGCCCCGGTGAGTGGCGCGGCATACTCGGGGGCCGCTGCGGCGCCGTTCGTCGGCACGTCCTGCACCGACGCCTGTCGCGGCAACCCGAACGTCTCATGTCCGTTGCCGCTCACATGCGTGCCGGCCGCGGGCGGAAGTAGCGTTCGAGCCATCTGGAGTTCAGCCGGTTGTGGAAGGCCCGACTCCCAACGCTGGCACAAACCGATCACAATCCGGCCGAAGACCAGACCAAAGAGCATGCCGATGCCCTGCAGGTCCGCCCCCGCGACCAGCCGGATGGCACTGGCCGCAATCAGGAACTCCAGCCCGAGCGAAAGATGCCTCGTAAATGGCGCGAACGATCGGCCCGCAGGATCGGCCGGATTACTCCGGTCCGGCATGAAGAAGCGCAGGGCCGACTTGTACGCCCCGAGCACCATGATGATGACCCCGACCGCGCCCACCAGCGGCGAAATCATGCCGATCAGGGCCGAGATCGAAATCTCCGGAATGACGACTTGCTGCTGGGCAACGATCAATGGGCAAGCCACGCGATGTCTCCAAGGTCCAGGGACTGCACGGGGCGCGTCCATCGCGCACCCGTGGTCGAGTCGTAGTGCAATTCCAATGCCAACAACTCGATGGGCGAATCACCACTCCAATGCCGCCCGGCGAGCGGATGCTGGGCACCGAGCACACCGGCGTGGTCGCCCGACGATCAGGCGTGGTCGTCGGCTGACCAGCGCCATCGATAGAAATGGTCGCCGGCTGGCCATTCCAATGGATCGCAAGCGGCACACGACTTGCAGTCCGCCCATGCGATGTCAACGACGAGGCGAACCTCGCGCGCTCTGCGCTGGGTAACGATCGGCATGGTTACGAGCTGGTGCGGCGTCGGCGCGTTCTTCTTCTTCGGGCGCTCGGCGACCAAGGCCGGCCCGGGCGAAGCCGGCAGCCGTTTCCGCTTCGCGACTCGCGAAAAGCACTTCGTCACATTGCCGCAACTTGCCGAGTCGGGCTCGATGACGACGTTTCGCCTCGGTTCAAGGCCCGTCGTTGACACAAACGGTGAACGGCGCGACTGGACTGGCCTGCTTCGAGGCCGCCCCGCGCTGGTGGTCTTCATCAAGCAGGGCTGTCCGTGCAGCGTTGAGTTTGAGCCCTATTTTCAAGGCCTGGTGAAGCAGTATCGCGATCGAGTTGCATTTGTCGGCGTGTTCGACGGAACGCCGGCCGAAGCGAGCGAATACGCCGTCGCGAACCGGGCCCACTATCCGATCGTGGCGGACGCAAAGCTCGAACTCGTGCGGGCTTTCAAAGTGAAAAACGGCGGCTACGTCGGGCTGCTACGAAGTGACGGCGCGATTGAGACGCTCTGGCCGGGCTTCTCGGCCTCGATGATGAGCGAGTTGAATGATGCGGTCGCTCGATCGGCTGGAACGACTCCCCGCACGATCGAGACGAACGGTTTGCCGGCCACGTTGACGACAGGTTGTCCCTACGAACTGGGTGTCTGAGGTGAACATGTCAAAGCAGATCTCGCGGCGAAATGCGATTCACTCCCTCTTGGCGATGGCCGGCGGCGCGGCGATCTACGAAGGCGTCCGCTACGCGACCGGCGCGCGGGCGTTCGGCGGCCAGAACTTCAACGCCGGCACGCTCGGCCAGGCCCATGCATCACTCGGCAATTGGGTGTACCTCACCCCGCAGAAGCTCGGCGGCGGAACCCACTGCTGCGACATGGGAACAGGCAAGACGCTGGCATGGATCTCCTACTGGAATTACGGCGACACGTGCCCGATCTCGCACCACCTCGCGGCTTACCCATCGCCCGATCCCTACAAGGGCTTCGAGTTCATCAATTCCACCCAGGGCGGCAAGAACGTGATGATCTACGGACTGCCGACACGCATTCAGTCCCGCGGAATCCTCGATCGCTACGGCCAGGGCAACAACATCTATCGCGTCTACTTCGACGGCCAGCAAATGAACCTCATCGAAAACGTCGCCGAAACGACCGGCGTCGGCCTCGGCGTCCACACCGTGATCTTCCCCGACGGCAAGGGCTTTGCCGGCGCCGACGGCCAGAAGGACGTCTGCGCGTTTTTCAATCGGCCGGGCCTCACCGAGAAGACCAAAGTCGAAATGGCGTTCCGCGGCGACTGGGTCCCGAACAACAAGGGCGATCTCGACAAGACCTGGCTGCAAGGCGGAACGCTGCGAATCGTGCGTCTCTCCCCCGCCACCGAGACCGGCAAGTACGATCTCGAAGGCTCGCGCGGCAACAAGATCGACTGGGAAATGGTCCCGATGGCCGAACACCTCGTCTGGACCGGCCGCCTGCCCGGCGAAGACCCGACCGGCCTGACCGGCCTCGACGCCGTCGTTCATCATCCCGGCAACCGCTACTCCGCCTTGATCCTGCGAATGCCATCTGCGGCGCTCATCGTCGATCGCCAGACGTGGGAGCCAATCTGCTGCCTGCACAACCCCGAGGGCTCACCCGGCAATCTGCCGGTGAAAAAAGTCTCGAACAGTCCCGACACGTGGGAAGTGCGCTTCGAAGACTGCAAGTGCGTCGGACACGAGGCCGGCTTCTCGCCCGACGGCAAGCACTTCACGATGATGAACAACATCCTCCAGAACAACATGGCCGTCTTCGACACGTCCGACGCCGATCCGCGAAAGTGGAAGAAGTTCACATGGGTGAAGGACCCGGCCTGGGTCGGCGATTATCCGAGCCCGTTCCATCTCTGTTTCTCGATGGACGGCAGCAAGATGTTTGTGTCGGTGCTGTCGCCCAAGCCGGCCAACAGCGCAACGGTCGTCGTGGACACAAAATCATGGCAAATCATCAAGAAGTTCGAAAACATCGGTCCGGACTGCCAGACGATGGCGGTCACCTACGATGGCAAGTATGTCCTGCAAATCTTCAGCGGGTTTCAGCGGCTGTCGACCGGGGTTTTCATTTTCACGCAAGACACCCTTGAGCCGGTCGGATACCTGCCAAACTTTGGCGGACATCACGATTGCGTGATCGTGCCTCGCGATACACGCGAACTGCTGAACAGCCGGTGCACGACGCTCTAGAGTCGCCGGAAAGCGATGCCGCGGCATGATCACCAACAGTTTTGTATCTTCGGAGTTCAGAGCGGCTCGGTCGGCCGGCGGTTGGCGACTGCTCGGGCGACTGGCCGTGCAGAACATGGGGCGGAGGCCCACGCGCACCGCGCTGCTTGTGTTGTCGGTTGCGCTGGGGACCGGGGCGATCTTCTCCGGCCTGACGGCCGGCCGCGGCATGGCGGGCAGCATGGAGGCGGGCTTCTCGCGGATGGGCGCGGATCTGATCGTGGTGCCAAAGGATACGCTGGTGAATCTGACCAGCGCGCTGCTGACGGTCGAACCGAGCGAGCAATTGCTCGATGCCCGGGCCGTGGAGCAGGTGGCATACATCTCCGGCGTTGAGGCAGCAGCCCCGCAGCGCCTCTATCGCATCTCGTCGACGAAGGACGGCCACGCGCACGAGAGCAATCTGATCGCATTCGATCCCGTGCGGGACTTCACCGTTCAGCCATGGATCCGCGAACGACTCGATCGGCCGATGGCCGCCGGCGATGTGTTGATCGGCGGCCGACGCGACGAAGTGCTCGGAGATCGAATCAGCATCGGAGCGCAGACGCTGACCGTGTACGCCCGTCTGGAGCGGACCGGCGTCGGACCCTTCGATTACTCCGCGTATACGACATTCGAATCGGTCGTAGAGCTTGCAAAAGGCGGCGCGCTCTTCGCGGGGAATGACCCCGGCCAAATATCGGCCCTGCTCGTTCGGCTCCGGGTCGGCGCCACGGCCGAGCAGGTGCGCTTCGCGATCGCAAAGATTCCCGGCGTGAAAGTGGCGGTCGGCGGAGCGGTTGTAACCTCGACGCGGCAGGGGTTGTCGGCGCTGTTCGGCGGGATGGCGTTCTTCGCCGCGAGCATGCTGCTGGGCTTTGGCGTCATGGTCTGCGTCCTCTTCTCGGCGATCGTGGCTGAGCGGCGGCGGGAGATCGGGCTGCTGCGGGCAATGGGCGCGCGCTGCCGCCAGGTTGTGCAGGTATTCGCGGTTGAGGCGGCACTCACGACCGGACTGGGAGGCGTTTGCGGCATCTTGCTGGGAGCGGCTGTTCTGCTCACGTTTCAACGCTCGCTCGTTTTCTACCTCAAGACGGTCAACGTCGCGTATTCGTGGCCGTCGTGGGCGTTCGTTGCGGGATTGGCGGCCGCGTGCGCAGCATGGTCGACGCTGGTCGGGCTGATCGGGGCCTTTGTGCCGGCGGCGCGGGCGGGACGATGCGATCCGTATGACCTGATTCAGAGCGAGGGCAAGTAATTGATCGCCGCGACCTCGCTATTCAAAACATATGAAGGCGAACGCCAGGGAGAGACGTGGCGCGTCGACGCCGTCTGCGATGTCGAGCTGGCGATCCGCCCGGGCGAATTCGTCGCGATTGTCGGCCGGTCGGGGTCGGGCAAGTCGAGCTTGCTCGGGATGCTCAGCGGGCTAAGTCGTCCATCGAGCGGCGCCGTGAGTTTCGACGACGCCGATCTCTGGTCGCGCAGCGCCGACGATCTCGCCGACTTCCGCGGCCGGCGGATCGGCGTCGTCTTTCAGTTCGCGAGTCTGCTGCCGACGCTGCGCGCGATCGACAACGTGGCGTTGCCAGCGCTGATGGGAGGCGCAGCCCGCCGGGAAGAGGCATACGCGCGAGCCGCCGAACTGCTGACGCGCGTCGGCCTCGCGGCGCGGGCCGGCGCGTTTCCGGGTGAGTTGTCGGGCGGCGAGCAACGCCGGGTGGCCCTCGCACGAGCGCTGATGCGATCACCGGAAATCGTCTTCGCCGACGAGCCCACCGCCGACCTCGACGAGGCGACGGAGGATGAGATCCTGAACCTGCTGCTCGAACTTCAGCGGAGCGAGGGGTTTTCGCTTCTAGTCGTCACGCACAGCATGCACGTCGCGGAACAGGCCGACCGCATCCTTGAGATGCGCGGCGGGCGATTGTTCGACGCCGAGGATGATCGGCCGTCGGCCGCGCGCGCCATTGGGAGGCGCTCGGACACTCGAAACGCGCGGTGCCATTCGGGGGGTGCGGCCGTTGCGGAAGTTGAGACATCGACGGAACTGTCCGCCGGGCGCAAGACGTGCCCCTTGGCCGCCGCTGAAGCTTCGCCCCGGCTGGGTCATGGTGTACGGCGATTTGCGAAGCGATTTGGCGCATGGACTCTCGCACTCGCACTTCTGGGCATGGCGGCAAACGCGGGGGCGTCGCTGTATCAGCGGCAACAGATGGATTCGCGACGTGCAGCCCGCGAGGCGCTCGAGACCGCGGCCATGTCAGGGCTGCGGGCGGATGTCGAAGACATCAAAGTCGGTCCCGGGACATCCTTCGAGTTGTCGCTCTATTTGTGGAATGTGACCGGCGGCGGAGACTTGTTCGTCATGGCGCCGGAGGTTCGCGCCTACGTGCAGGTGGGCAGTACGTGGCAGGAGGTTCCGCTGCGGCCGGCCGACGGCGCGGGACAGCAGGTGCTCCGCATCGCCGGCCGCCAGATCTTCCGGTTTGTATTCGAACCGGAGTTGGCGCATTTCGAAGAGCTGATTCCCGGGTACATGCACGTTCGATTCTCGAATGCAATGCTGGTGAGTCAGCGAGCCGAGCCAAAGGACGATCTCATCGATCGGACCGACAACTATTACGTCTATCTCAAGCCGCACGGGGCGGATGACGCGCGGATCCTGAAGGCGTCGCGATTTCCCGGCAGGCCGCCGGTCTGGATTCCGATGCCGCCGCATTGAGCTACACGCGACCGTGAATTGTGTGCGCCGCGCCTCCGTGCAGGTTTGCAAGTCGCGTGTCCAGACCCGATTGTCATTCGAGCGCTGAGCGGTTGCTCCAAATTCTCACAGGACGCCTGACGCAGAATGGGGCGCGGAGAATTCGGCACGAGGCCGAAATCATCGCCGAACTTGCGCGCGCGTCGGATATAGTTCGAGTCGGCCCAGCAGAAGAACCGCACGATGAGTCATATCCTGATCATCGACGACACTCCCGACGCCGACGCGAGTTATCGCGGCCTGTTCCCCGATCACCCGCACTGGCTCACCTTTGTGTCGCATCTCGATCAGGCGGTCGAGCGGTTCTCATCGCGACGACCCGACCTCGCCATTGTCCATGTGCCTCTGGAGAACGGCGCCGGCCTGGAGATCTTCGACCGGCTGCGGGCGATCGACGCAACCGTACCGCTGATCGTAACTGCGACCGCCCGCACAAGTCTGGCGGCCATCGAGGCGACCAAGCGCGGCGCGTTCGACTACATGGTCAAGCCGCTCGCGGAGGCGGAGTTTCGCACCGTGGTCGATCGCGCCCTGGAAGTCCGGCGGCTGATGATCGAGCCGGTCGACTTCGGCGACCCGGACGAGTTGAACGAAACCGAAGTGCTGGTCGGACACTCGCTCGTCATGCAGGAGGTCTACAAGTCGATCGGCCGTGTCGCCCAGACCGATGTGACGGTCCTGATCGAAGGCGAAACGGGAACCGGCAAGGAGTTGGTGGCCCGGGCCATCTATCAGCACAGTCGGCGCGCGACCAGGCCGTTCATGGCGATCAACTGCGCGGCGATCCCCGAGACGCTGCTTGAAAGCGAGCTGTTCGGCTACGAGAAAGGCGCCTTCACCGGCGCCGACCGCCGGCGAATCGGAAAGTTTGAGCAGTGCTCGGGCGGCACGCTGTTTCTCGATGAGATCGCCGAGATGTCGCCCCCGCTGCAGGCAAAGATGCTGCGCGTGTTGCAGGAGGGGCAAGTCCAGCGCGTCGGCGGGAACGAGACAATTCCGGTCGATGTGAGGGTGATCGCCGCAACGAACCACGACCTGCGGGCGGCGGCCGCTGAATCGCGCTTTCGATCGGACCTCTACTATCGCCTGAATGTGTTCAATATCACGCTGCCCGCGCTGCGCCAGAGGCGGGAGGACGTAGGGCTGCTGGTGCACTACATCCTGGGACGACTGTCGCGCGAGCTGCTGCAGCCGGTCCGGTATATCGCGCCGCGAATGTTGCAACTCCTGATTGAATACTCGTGGCCGGGAAACGTGCGCGAACTTCAAAGCGTTCTCAAGCAGGCGATGATCGCTGCCGGCGGACCGGTGCTGACCGTCGAGCACCTTCCGGCCCATCTTCGCCACGCCGGAAACGTCCCCGCCGGCGACTCCGTGGACTGCGCGACATGGGTCGATCAACAATGGTCGGACGGCCGGACGGACCTGTATCGGATAGCGCTCGCCCGGATGGAGCATGAGCTGATTGTGGCGACCATGCGTCGCGCGGGCGGAAACCAATCGTTGGCAGCCCGGGCCCTGGGTATCACGCGCAGCAGTCTGCGCTTCAAGATGCGATCTCTTGGATTGATGCCCGACCAATCCACGGCGCCGGCGCAATGGCGCGATGACCCGATTCGGCTCTCACCGGCCTCGCCCCATACGGAAGCATCCACCGAGCACGAGCGGCTCCGATCTGGAATGCGCGGCTGAGTGACGCGCCGCCCCATCGGTTGTATTGCGCAACACATTTCGACCCCTCGAAACGGACAAGCCATACGTCAACTTGCCACTGCTGTCTCCGTCTCCATCCCATTCTTGTCGTGGAGTCCCACACCGGCGTCGCTACGGTGCGGGCAATCGCCCGGCGCCCAATTTCATTTCGACGGTCGTCGTATCCCGCATTTCCCGCAGCATCGTGCCTCGCAGGCCGCACCTCCGACGAAAGAGGCGGCACGCGTCACCAATCTCTCCAACCTCACGCGAGAAAGCCGCAGCCGCCAGCCCGTCGATCCCGCTGCTTGAATCGCCGCCAAATCGTGCGATACTGGTCCTTCCGAGTCGGAGGCCGCTTCGGGCTGTCTATTCGCGACTCCGAACGACAACGCCAGGGTTTCTGGGTCTGAGCCGCGCACACAGCCCGCCGGCTGGACGATCGCTGAACAGGTGGCTTCCCCGAAATCCGGGGTGTTTTTTGCAGCCGCGTCCGACGCGGCGCGGGCTTGTTTTCGCTATGCGAAAACTGATGGGACGATCATGGGACTCGAAGAACTGACCGCACTGGCCAAGACCGCTCGCTGGAACGAACTCGAGCAGCAGTGGCTCGCCCACATCGAAGAAGCCGATCCCGCCCATCTCTCGACCGACTTTCTCGCGCCGCTCGAGATCGCCGTGAAATCCGATCGCGCCGCCCTGGCCGAAACCATGGCCTGGGCCCTCCTCTCAACCGTCAAGGCCAAGGCGTCGCCCACCGCTGCCCTGCACATGGCGCGCGAGCTGCTGATCCGCCTTCCGAGTGGCGAAGACATCCGCACCGAGGTCCTCACCCTCTACCGCCAGACTCACACGGACGAGCCGCATCTCGAAAGCTGGGTCGAACGTTCCGGCCTGGTCGGCGGAAAATCGGTCAAGCGCGCCCTTCGCTTCGTCGACGTCGGCCTCAAGCTCAAGAAAGGCGCATTCCTTCTCCACCGTACCGAAGATGAGCCCGCTGAACTGCTCGAAGCAAATCCCGCCGCCGATACCTTCGCCGTCAAGTCCGGCGGCCGCCGACAGACCCTGACCGCCGAGCAGATCATCGACGCCTATGACGTCGTCGACGGCGACGACTTCCGCGTCCTCCAGGCCATGCGGCCCGACCGCATCAAGGAACTCATCGCCGACGAGCCCGAAAAGCTGCTCATCGGCATCGCCCGCAGCCACCGGAATCGCGTCGACCGCGACGAACTGCGGCTCATGCTCACCCCGCGCTACATGACCCCGGAACAATGGACGCCGTGGTGGAACAAGGCCCGCGACGCCATCAAGAAATCCAAGCACCTCCGCATTGAAGGCCGCTCCCCCATGCTCATCATGTATGAGCCCAAGGGCATGTCGATCGAAGAGGAGACCTGGGGCGTCTTCGAAAAGGCCGACGGCCCCCGCGCCTGGCTCGAACTCGTCGAGGGCTACCTCCGCGAAACCGGCGGACGCAACGCCAAGCGCGACGAGAAGTTCCTCGAGAAGATCCAGACCACCCTTTCCGGCCTCGCCCGCAAGTTTTCAAAACACGAACCCCGGAAGGCCTTTGCCACCGCCCTCGTCATCGAACGCCTCGCCGACGAGGGACTGCCCGTCCATCCCGAAGCCCACGGCATCGCGATCGAAATGCTGAAGACCGCGAAGGCCCCTGCGACCCTGTTGCTCGATCTCCCCGACGCCGCCCTGTGGTCGCTCGCCCTTCCGGAGGTCAAACAGGCCCTGCCCGACAAGTGGCCCGAAGTCTATGCAACCGCCATGCGTGTTGCGCCGCTCTCGCAGCTCGACGCGCTCGGCAAGGCCGTCGAGGAAGCCGGCCGCGGCGAGTTACTTCCGCCGCTCATTGACGCTGCCCTGCAGAATCCGGCCGACCTCGCCGATGTCTTCCTCTGGATCTGGCGCGGCC
>CAZONT010000089.1:0-17152 GCA_964581285.1 uncultured Planctomycetaceae bacterium
GGCCGCAGGGGCACGCTGAAAGCTGAAAGGCAGAAAGGGGCTCTGAGGGCAGCGGACCGGTTGTTTGAGGGGCGGAGCATGGTTGGGGAAGTGGGGAGTTCGGGCGGGCGGGGCTGTGTGGGGCAAGCCGGTATAGATTGTCGGTTGCGCGGTTTGGCGAAGTTACATTTTACGATACTAAGGGGTCGTGGACCAGACATGTCCATCACGGACATCGGCCGTGACTATTTCCAACGCGAACGAGGATGGTCACGCAGGGATTTGTCCTGTCGGGATTGGTTGCGGATAGGCGCGGCCGTGCTTCTGTTTCAGGGCTTCTTGTCTGGGGCGAGCGGGGTTCGATTGTCGGTTGCGCGGGTTGGTGGAGGTACATATTACGATACTAGGTGGATCGTGGACCCGAAATGTCCTGCGCGGACATAGGACGGACTGTTTCCAGCGAAGCGGAGGGTGGATGGGCGCGGGGGCATTTCTCGCCGGGGGCCGGTTTGCGCGGACATGGAATTGGGCTTTCTTGTGGCGATGCAAGCCTGGGCGGTGGGCGGTTTGGGGGGCGATTGGGTGGGGCGGGTTGGTTTCGGCGGAACGAGAAAGGGCGGCGAGGTTTCGGCTAGGGTCGCGTTCGACGGTCATTCGGACGGATTGCGCCGAGGGCGGCGAGTGAGAGCAGGGTCAGCGTGGCGGGTTCGGGGATTGGCTCAAACCTAAACCGCGTGACGACAAACCCTGGGCCACCGCCCGTTGGCGCTGCGTAGCCGGATGCCGTGCGACCCGCGACCAATGTACCGTATTCGGGGGGCGGAGGATCACCGGCCGGGAAAACGGAATCAAATGCGAACGAGTTGAAGGGGCTGAAGTAGCCACTTTGACGAACAGTTATCGCGATGTCGCCGCCTCGAAACTCGAAGGGAACGTCAAACGCGATCAAAGGTCCCCAGGGGCGGATCGTTCCCGACACTCCGTTATTTGTATAGGAGTGCGGGTTGAGCGTGTATGGCCCGCTCCGCACGAGCGTGACATCGGAGCCGTCGTTGAGCGCAAAGGTGTTGCTCATTGTGGCAGGCGACGTCGCCGCGCTGCTGAGATAGATGTCAAAATTGAACCAATCGATCCAGCTTTGCGGCGGCCAAGATGGGACGTGAAACGAGTTAGACATTGCCCTCCACTGTATGCCGGTAATCCGGTCACCTGCTTTTACATTGCCAAATTCGGATTGCGCAATTACCCCCTGCCAAGTTGTGGGACCGAACGTGGTCAGGACGCTGAGGCCGCCATTGCCCGCGATGTCGTTCATGTTGTTTGGGGTCGTTACGAATTGGGCGCGAGCGGCGGTTGAGGACCCTGCGATCGCCGTTAGGACAAGGCATACTCGGGTGGGGCGGCTGAGTCGTCGGTTGCGATTCATGGATTCGATCTCCGCAGCGGATGGCCGCATCGTCGTTGGAATGGCAGGCTCGTCCGCAGCGGATACAGTCGTGTGAGCCCCCGTTTGGTAACGCGCATTTTAGCGAATTTTTGAGATTTCTTTCATTTTCGCGACACGCGGGGGACGAGGCGGGCGTCCGTGGGGCGGGAACTCCGGGCGGGGCGGGGGTTGTAAGGTGCTTGTTTGCAAATACATAGGGCGTTTCGGAAATTCTTGCGAAATCAGCGTTGCGCGACGGGGTGTGGGACGACTGGATACTCCGGCCGTGGGCGGCGGGCCGACGGTGCGATGGAAATTCGGCGATGAAAGGTGCTGTGCGGGCGGCGGTGCGCAGGACGGCGAGGGCGAAGACGAGCGTGAGAGGGAGTCGAAAACGATGCGACAGGCGGGCGGCAGTCATTGGTGAAGGCGTCCGGCGGATGGATGGCAGGCGGACCGGCGGGCCGCGTTGCAAGAGTTTAGTAGCGGCGGTTGGACGAGCGGGCGGGAAAAATGTTGCGGTTGGGTTGGGGCGCACGCGCTGCGAGCGGCTAGGCGCGGCGCTGTTCGCTGATGGAGATGGGGAGGCCGTCGGGGTCGAGGTATTGGGCGATTTTGGTGCCGAAGTTTTCTTTCGGGGGCTGAACGCAGGGGACGTTGTGGCCGGTCATGCGCTTGTGGAAGTCGTCGAGGTTGGGGACGGAGAGGCCGGGACGACAGCGGCCGGGCGGGGTTTTCTCGGGGTTGTCCGGCGCGACGGCGGGGGCTTCGGCGGCGTGGAGGGCGAGGGTGGCGGATTCGGCGTCGAACTCGGTCCAGTGGGAGGTCTGGAATTTCAGCGGGAGGCCGAGGACGTCGCGGTAGAAGGCGACGGAGCGGTTCATGTCGGAGACGAAGATGATGGAGTAGGTGAGACGCATGGGGGGATCTTAACCCATCGGCGGCTCCGGATCAGGGTTCGTCGTCGGTGACTTCTTTCGGCGGTCGCGTGAACTTTACGACGACACCGGTGCGGTCGATTGATGCGAAGCTGCACCGTTCGAAGTCGGGGAGAGCCGAGGGGTCTTCTTCGTCGGGGCGATAGTGTTCAATTGCGAGCAGTTGATCCGATTGAGAATTCAGAAACACCCGAGCACGGCGGTAGCGTGGAGACCAAAGTACGAGTTCGTATTCCGGCGTTCCGAAGATTCCGGCTTCGCGCCACATTTCAACGACTTCGTTACGATCTTCGCTATCGGATACGGCTGCTGCGTTGGCTGCAAGGAGTTCGATTGAACGCTCGGGCGCGTTGAGCTTCCAGTGCGCAAGCCATGGGAATCCGGCGACCGCGGAGTTCGCTTGCTCGATCATTCGTAACAACACGGGCCAGTCGTGCTGAAGCTTTCCGTTAGCGATCCGATTTTGCCAACTTGCGCGACTTACCAGCGCCGGCTGACGGAAAGATACTTGGATTTCGCAATGCTCTGAACAACCTAAGACTGCCTCGCCCTCCATCTCGACGAGTAGCGCGGCTTCTGAATAGCCGGGAAGCGCAGAGAAGAGTGTCCTGGCATATTCGGACTGGAGGCGGTCCGTCAGCGCGCAGATGGTGTGCGGGTCCTTCCAGAAGTGTTCCGACCAATACCGGGTTCCGTCCAAGAGTTCGGTATTGGGGCCGTCGGGTTCAGCCAGTTTTGCGAGATTCATCGGGATTCGGATGTCGTAAGTTATCCACTCGCTGTCCTTGACCCGAATCGTCCACGGGAGCATCCAGGCCTGATACTGTTCACTTCTCACAACGATTGCAGGATCTCCCGGGATAGACACTTCGAACAATACACTTGTGGTGCTGTGATTCTCGTGCGTGGCTTCTACGAACGCCATGCCGCCGACGGATTCGAAGCTCAGCACATGTTCGCAGGATGCTGGGATGGAGACGTGTTCATCTTCGCAGACGTTTGTGCACGCTCGAATCAAATCCTCTCGGTGCGAAGCGACGATTTGCGGCGTTATACCAATCGTTGGGAGCACATATTCTTCACCCAAGGCGCTGGTCAACAACAACTGGCGAAGCTCGCTCACCCACGTTGCGTCAAGCGTGGGACCGGGGCCTGTGAAGCTTCCATCCGCGGTCAGCCGGTACTCGGTCGTCGACTCCAGGTTGTGGAAGCAACCCGAGCTCACGTTGTGGACGACGATTGTGGGGGGCGGATCGCTGGCCAGTGTGGGAATCGCGGCGGCAACAAGCACCGCGGTGGCTACGAGCGTACCGAGTCGGAGATCATGAGCTCGGACTGGCGCAGTGTGCATGGCGGAGAGCCTCACGAGGTCCTGCACAGACTGTAGCTGGTGATTGTACATCATCAATGCCAATCAGTCGCAGATTGAGAGCGAGCGTGCGGGGGTTGAGGCGATTGCGTTAGGCACGCTGAGGGAGGTTGGGTTGTGAGTGTGATTTCGTCGGCGAGGGTTGTTGAAGCGGCCGATGTGAGGCGGCGAGAGTGGGCGGGGAGCTGGGTGGCTGGGTTTGGGGCGGCCGCGATCTCCGGGACGTTGATGGGGCTTTGCTTTCCGCTGTTCAGGGTGCATTGGATCGCGTGGGTGGGGCTTGTGCCGTGGCTGGTGGTGCTGCCACGACTTTCGGCTTGGCGGGCGTGGGTTCTGGGGACATGTCTGGGGCTGGTGTTCTATCGCATTGTGCTGGCGTGGCTGTTTGGCGTGCTGGGACCGGCGGCGATTCTTGCAATCGCCGCTTTTGCGATGGTGATGGGGCTTGCGTTTCGGGCCGCGAGGATGCTGGCCGACCGGCTGGGCTCGTGGGCGCTGTGGTGGAGCGTGCCGCTGCTTCTTGTCGGGCAGGAAGTATTGCGGAGCGAGGGCTTAGCGCGGGTGCGGCTGGGATATGGGGCGCTGGGGTACAGCCAGGCGGGCGATTTGTGGATCGCGCAGACCGCTTCTGTCGGCGGAGTGTACTTCGTGTCGTTTCTGATCGTGGCGGTGAATGCGGCCGTCGCGTATGGGCTGTCGCGGCGGCGGGTTGTAGCGTGGCTGCCGGCGGCGGCGCTGGGTGTGACCATCGTCGGGCTTGCATGGATGGCGCAGCCGGTGACGGTTGCGGAAGGCGATGCGATCGCGGTGGCGTGCGTGCAGTCGGAGTCGGAGGATGACGGTGAGTATGTGCGCCTAATGCGGGCGGCGGCCGAGGCGGACGAGCGGCCTCGGGTGATCGTGCTGCCCGAGCACACGATCGTTGGCGAGGCGGAACAGCCGCATCCGTTTGTGGATCGGCTGGCGCGGATCGCGCGGGAGCATGAGCTTTATGTGTGCGTCGGGGCGCACGTGAGCGCGGCGGCGGGCTCGGAGTGCGACTACGACAACGTGGCGATGCTGATCGGGCCGAACGGGGCGCGGGTGGGGTGGCAAGCGAAGTCGGTGCCGGTGCCGTTCATTCTGGATGGCAATCCGGCGCGCGAGCAGCGGGTGTTCGGGACGGAACTGGGGCGGGTGGGGATGTGCGTCTGCTACGACACGGACTTTTCGGATGTGACGCGACGGGTGGTTGAGCTAGGGGCGGAGTTTCTGCTGGTGCCGGTGATGAATCCGGAGCGGTGGCCAGTGCAGCAGCGCGAGCAGCAGGCGGCGATGGCACAGGTGCGGTCAATCGAGATGCGGCGATGGGTTGTGCGGGCGGCGAGTTCGGGGGTGTCGCAGATCGTTGGGCCGAACGGGCGTGTGCAGGCAGAGCGGACGCAGGCGGCGGGAGCGGGTTTGCTGGCGGGGCGCGTGTGGCGGAGTGAGGAGCGGAGTCTGTTTGTTGCGGGTGGGCATTGGTTTGCGAGCGCGGCGGGGGCCGGGTTTTTGGGGGTCGTGTTTGTTTTGACGATTTGGGGCTGGGCGGGATCGGTGGTCCACGTGAGAGCAGGCCGTTGAATGGCATCGAAGCGTAGCGGTGCCAGGCGTGCGCCGTTTCGAGATCCACGGTCCGCGAGCGAGGCGGCCGCTACTTGGTGGCGTGGGGGTGGTAGTGGCCGGGGACGAGGCGGAAGCTGATGGCGAGGCGGTTCCAGGTGTTGATGGCGGCGATGAGCCAGGTGAGGTCGACGATTTCCTTTTCGGAGAAGAAGTCGCGGAGGCGGTTGAAGGATTCGTCGTCGGCGTGAGTCTGGGCGATGTTCGTCACGGCTTCGGTCCATTCAAGGGCGGCGCGTTCGCGGTCGGTGAAGAAGGGGGTTTCGCGCCAGGCATCGAGGGCGTAAAGGCGCTGCTCGGGCTCGCCGGCGGCGCGGGCGTCGATGCTGTGCATGTCGATGCAGAAGGCGCAGCCGTTGACCTGGGAGGCGCGGAGCTTCAACAGGTGGATGAGCTTGGCGTCGAAGCCGGAGGCGTGGATGTATTTCTCGATTGCCATCAGGGCTTTGTAGGGTTCGGGGGCGAGTGATTGGAAGGGGAGACGCTGGGGCATCGCAGGGCTCCTTTCGGCGAGCGGATCATACCCACGACGATTGCGAGCGGTGCGAATTGGCGCGAAGAGTAGCGCCGCTATTGCGGACATTGGGAGCCGGGGCTGCCGCTCAGGCAATTTGTCCCGAGGTTGGCGTTGATGCAATTCAGGTCGTTCTGGTCGGTGTAGCCGTCGTGGTTGACGTCGAACCAGCTCTCCTGGCCGGCATAGGTGTTGTAGCCGTCGACGTCGTCCTGGTTGACCTGCTTGTCGAGGTTTCCGTCGGCGTAGCAGGCGGGCTCGGAGTTGAGAGTCTGGCCCATCAGGTCGAGCAGCGCGTCATAATTGGCTTGCTGCTCGGAGTTCAGCGGCATGCAACAGACGAGCAGGTTCTTGTCGGCAGTGTCGAGGCCGTTGTCGAGATCGTAGAACTCGTAGTTGCTTATCTCGCACGATTCGCGATCGAACTTGATGAGCTTGTAACGATTATTGCGGATGGCCCAGGCGGCGATCGGCTCGATGGTCATGTTCTCGAAGCCGCTGACGGCGGCGAGGTCGCAGCAGGTCGCGTACTGAGCCGGACCGGCGCTGGTGGGTCCGTACCAATCGCCGCCTTCGGCCATGCAGAGACTCTCACTGTCGAAGAGCTGGTCTGTGCAGACGAGGGTTGCGCCGACGTGCAGGACGCAGGGGCCGAGCTGCTGCTGCGTGGCGGGCGACTTGAGGCCGCTGCCGAACTGCTCGAAGTTGGTCTCGCGGATGGCGGGTTGGTTCGGGTCGGTGAGATAGGCGAGCATCGGTCGGCTGTCGAGGGTGTGGGAAGAGGGGACGATGGTGCGGACGTCGACGCCGGCGATTTCGCCGAAGAGCTGGAACAGGTCGACCGCATTGACCATGTGAGAGACCGTGCGGCCGGGTTGGGCGACGAGCGGGCCGGCAACGATGAGCGGGGCGAGCGTGCCGGTCTGATAGCAACTTCCCTTCGAGCGGAGCGGGTCGTAGGGCGACTCTACGCTGGGGTAGTAGGTTCCGTTGTCACCGGCGATGATGATGATCGTGTTCGTTGCGGCGGGGTCGTAATGGAGGCGGCCATCGAAGCCGCGCGTGGCGAGGCCGGTGCTGACGAGCAGGCGGCCGATCTCCTTGTCCATGGCCGCGACCATGAGGTCGCTGACGACCTTGATCGTGTCGGAGTTTGAGCAGTCGTTCATGGGGATGCCGGCGGGCCAGATGAAGCCCTCGGGCCAGAGTTCGACCGGCGGCGGCTGGTAGGGGGTATGGATGGCGCTGTAGCTCATCGTGGCCATCCACGGTTCGCGAGGACCGAAGCCGAACGACTGCTTCTTGATCCACTCGATCATTGCGTTCGTCTGCACAATGGTCGCGTAGCCGCGGGTCGTTGACTGGGTGACCTGCCCGTCTTCGTTGATGACGTTTGGCATGGCGTAGTAGCCGTTGTAGCCGCTGTTCGTGCTGAAGTCGGGCGGGGCGGCGGCGTCAGCGCAGGTGCGGGCGAAATCGCCGCCAGCATCGAGCGCGGCGATGCCGCCCAAAGCGGTGATCTGCTGGCCCGTGAAGCCGAAGCCGAAGTTGTCGCGGCAGCGGACGTTGCCGGAGGGAGTCATGAACCAGCCGGCGCCGCGCTGGTCGGCGCCGAAAGGGAAGCCCCAGCAGTACTTGGTTGTGTCGGTGGTGTACTGGCCGCCGAGCGAGGGATCGATGAACGGCGGGGCGCCCTGCATGATGCCGTTGTAGTAGTCCCAGCCGAGGGCGGCGGGCGCGCCGTAGGCGTCGGGGTTGTTCGTAGGGCCGGCGATGTGGAACTTGCCGACCATGGCGGACTTGTAGTTGGCGGCATGGAGGATCTGCGGCGCCGTCGACTCGTAGTGCGAGCACTGCGCGGCGGCGAGATCGGCATCGGTGAAGGCGGCGGTGACGCCGGTACGCATCGGCCAGCGGCCGGTGAAGAAGCTGACACGGCTCGGCGAGCACTCGGGCATCATGTAGCAGTTGTCGAACTTGATGCCGCGGGCGGCGACGGCGTCGATGTTGGGCGTGGGGATCGGATTGGGGGCGGACGGGTTGAAGATCTGGAGCTGGTCGATGCCGACGTCGTCGAGAATGATGAAGAGGATGTTCGGCTTCTGATTCGCGGGTGGGAACGGGAAGTTGCAGGTGCTGCCGAGCAGTGGGACGGTGAGGAGCGAGAGGGCGAGGAGGCTCAGGCGGCGGCATGGGCTGGGGATTTTCACGCGTAGCTCCAAACTGGGACACTTCTTCTGCTGAATCTGCGGTCGAATGTCTGTGGGGGTTTCATCGGTAGGCGGGGGACGGTGAAGCAGGAGAAAGGCCCCGCTTATCGGGTTTGCCGAGCGGTGTGCGGTATTTTCCTGCCACGAGCGTGTGTAACTTGGCACAGCGACGTGCGATGACGCAGTGGGTGGTGTGAGCATTTGAAGATGGAAACGCCTGTCTCAGTATCGTGGCGCTTGTATCGTACTATTTTCAAAGCGTGGAATGCGATTTGCAGAAGGGGAAGTCGGCCTGGTCGGCGCCTGGGAGCGTGATGGCCGGGAAGGATGACCTTCGGGTATGGAGCGCGAGATGATGAAGCGGAACAGATCGATTCTGGCGGTTCTTGGGTTCTGCGTGGTTCTAGGCCTGTCGGCTTGCTCGGCGGAGAGCATTCAGCAGGTCCTGAATGCGATTGCGAACGGCAACTTCAACTTCAATACGAATGGAAACGAGAACCAGAATCAGAATGAAAACGAGAACGAGAACGAGAATGTGAACCAGAACGAAAATGAGAACGAGAACGAGAACTGCAATAAGAACGAGAACGAAAACGAGAATGAGAACGAGAATCAGAACCAGAACGAGAATGAAAACGGCAACGTGAACGGGTAGTCCATCTTGGGCTGGTTGGATTGTGTCAGCGGAGGAGCACTCGACGACTGATACGATCGAAAATGGGCTTGAGCCGAGTCTGTCCCCGGCGCGCGGCAGCGCGGCCGGGGATTTTTTTTCGGCCGCGATGTTCGGCGCGGTGGTGATGGTTTATCTGCAGGCCGCCACGGTGTGGCTGGCGGACAACGACTCGTTTTATCACATCAAGATGGCGCGGCTGCTGCCGGAGCTGGGATTTGTCGACCGATTTCCGTGGCTGCACTGGACGAGCTTCCGCGAGCGGTTTGTCAGTCATCATCATGGGTTTCATGTTTTCCTTGTGCCGTTTGCCTGGGCGTCGGAGGCGCTGACGGGCGATCTGACACTGGGCGGCAAGGCGGCGGCCGTCGTGGCGATGATGTTGACGGCCGTAGCGATCGTTGCCGTGCTCCGGCGACTCGAGGTGCGGCACGCGCCGCTATGGCTATTTGCGCTGGCATGCGTACCGTGGCATTTCTGGCTGCGTATGACGTATGTGCGCGCGCCGATTCTCGCGCTGCCGCTGATGGTTGCGGCGCTGGGGCTGATGATCGCGAACCGGCCGGCGTGGCTGGGAATTGTCGCGTTTGCGTTGATGGAGACGTACAACGGCGCGCTGGTGCTGGTGCTGCTGCCAGCGGCGTTCTTTCTGGCCGCGCTCCTGCGGCGCAAGTCGGTTCGGCCGGCGATGGTCCAGGCGGGGGCGGTCGTCGCGGGGCTGGCGGCGGGGTTTGTGCTGTCGCCGTATTTCCCGGCGAACTTCCGGTTCCTGTGGACGCAATTGTTCGAGACGGGGCTGGGTGCGCCGGGTGAGGCCGGTGTCGAGTGGCGGCCGTTCGCGCTGCTGTTCCTGCTGAAGATGTGCGGGCCGCTGATCGTGATCTGGGCGGCGTGCGCGGCGCGGCGGGTCTGGAGCGGGGAGCGGCTGTCGACGCGGTCGGTGGCGTTGCTGATTCTGAACCTGCTGTTTCTGGCGCTGACGTTCAAGTCGCGGCGTTTCGTCGAGTACTGGCCGGTGTTTGCGGTGATCAACGCGGCCGACCTGGCAATGGTGAGTGCGCCGGTGGTGTGGGGGCGGCGGACGTGGCCGGTGGCGGCGCTGGTGGCGGTGCTGGGTGTGGCGGGGGTGTTGAACCTTCGGTACGCGCGGGTTCGGATTGCGCCGTCGTACGATCCGGGAAAACTGCGCGGTGCAATGGAGTACCTGGCGCGGGCGACGCCGGCGGGCTCGATCGTTTTCACGGATGACTGGGATATTTTCCCGTACTGTTTCTACTGGAACCATCACAATCGATACATCGTGGGGCTCGATCCGGTGTTCACGATGGGGCCATACCCGGAGTTGTGGGAGCGGTATCGGTTGATCACGCGCGGGCAGTCGCCGGCGAAGCTGGCGGGTGGCGGGCGCACGACGCTGGCGGACATCGGGGGCGAGTTTGGGGCGAAGTACGTGTTGGTGGCGGCGGATCATGCGGCGCTGTACCGGCAGCTTCGCGGCGATGCGGCGGAGTTTCGGATGGTGTATCCGCCGGAAGAGTCACTGAGCGGCCGGATGCAGCCGGCGTTCGCGGTGTTTGAGGTCGCGGGCGGGGAATGACGCCGTCGGCGTGAGTCGGGCACGCTCTACCGCGTTTATCGAATAGCGAGGATACTGGGGTCGATTCCGCTGCGACGGATCGGGTTGTATTTACTCGGAGGCGTATTGGGATGAATGCTCGGCGACTGGTTTGTGTTGCGATGGTGCTGGGGGCCGCGGCTGCGGCTTTTGGGCAAGAGGTTAAGTACGAGAAGTACCAGCTTCCTAACGGTATGACGGTGATCTTGCACGAGGATCACAGTCTGCCGGTCGTGGCGATCAACACGTGGTACAAGGTCGGGTCGAAGGACGAAGTTGCGCGGCGGAGTGGGTTTGCGCACCTGTTCGAGCACCTGATGTTCATGGGGACGCGGCGGGTTCCGGGGAACGCGTTTGACGTAATCATGGAGGAGGGCGGCGGGTCGAACAACGCGACGACGAGCGAGGACCGCACCAACTACTTTTCGAGCGGGCCGGCGTCGCTGTTGCCGACGCTGCTGTGGCTCGACGCGGATCGGCTGGAGGAACTCGGCCGGACGATGGACCAGGACAAGCTGAACAAGCAGCGCGACGTGGTGCGGAACGAGCGGCGGCAAAGCTACGAGAACCGGCCGTATGGCAAGTCGGAGCTGGCGATCCAGGAGATGCTCTACCCGGTGGGGCATCCGTATCACATTCCGACGATCGGCACGCACGAGGACCTCGAGGCGGCGACGGTGACGGATGTGAAGGACTTCTTCGCGACGTATTACGTGCCGAACAATGCGACGCTGGTGGTCGCGGGGGATTTCGACCCCGCGAAGATCAAGCCGTTGATCGCGGCGTTGTTTGGATCGATCCCGCGCGGGGGCGAAGCGCCGCATCGGACCGCGCCGCCGGCGAAACTGGAGGGCGTGAAGCGAGCGACGATGCTCGACAACGTGCAGATTCCGCGGGTGTCGATGGCGTGGCTCAGCCCGGCGAAGTTCGCGGCGGGCGACGCGGAACTGGACCTGCTGGCGGACGTGCTGGCGGACGGAAAGAGCAGCCGGCTCTACAAGCGACTGGTCTACGACGACAAACTGGCGGTGGATGTCGATGCGACGCAGGCGTCGAGTCTGCTTGGGTCGAGCTTTCAGATCGACGTGCTGGCGGCGCCGGGCGTCGAGCCGGAGCGGATCGAGAAGGCGGTGGACGAGGAAATCGCCCGGCTGGGGCGCGACGGCGTCACGGCGGAAGAGCTGGAGCGGTGCAAGGCGAAGGTGGAGCTGGGAATGCTCAGCCGGCTGCAGAGCGTCCTGATGCGGGCGGACGCGCTCAACGAATATGAGTTCTATTTTGGCGAGCCGAACTCGTTCAAGCGCGATCTGGATCGATACCGGAATGCGACGGCGGCGGCGGTCCAGAAGCAGGCGAAGGAGACGCTCAAGCCGGATGCACGCGTGATGGTTCGTGTGTTGCCGGAGGCGCCGGAGCCGGTGGCATCTGCAAGGGAGAAGCGGCCGAGCGACCTTGCGCCGCACGCGTTTGAGCCGCCGGCGCCGGAGACATTTGAGCTGGCGAACGGACTGAAGGTGATGCTCTGGAAGAAGAGCGAGTTGCCGCTGGTAGCGATGAAGCTGGTGGTGAACCCCGGCGGGCGATTGCAGCCGAACGAAAAGGCCGGGCTGGCGGACCTCATGGCGACGATGTTGGGAGAAGGGGCGGGCGAGCTCGATGCGCTGGCGTTTGAGAATGCGGTGCAGGCGCTGGGGGCGACGTTTGACGCCAGTGCGGAAATCGAATCGCTTGGCGTGTCGATGACGACGCTGAAGCGGAACTTTCCCAAGGCCGCCGCGCTCTTCGCGGACGCGGTCCTGCGGCCGCGGTTCGATCCGAAGGAGTGGGAGCGGGTGCAGCGGCTGCACCTGGAAGAGTTGAAGGAGCAGGAGGATCAGCCGCGAATGGTCGCGGAGCGGGTTGCGGCGCGGCAACTCTTCGGGGATGGGCATCCGTTTGGCTGGCCGGTCGATGGGACGCCGGAGACGGTCAGCAAGCTGACGCTTGCGGACGTGCAGAGCGAGTACAAATCGCTGATGCAGCCCGGCTCGGCGACGCTGCTGGTCGCGGGAGACGTTACGGCCGACGAGGTGAAGAAGGCATTCGATGGGACCCTAGGCAAATGGCCGAAGGGGAGCGGCGCGGCGGCGGACGCGACGGCGGCGGCGTTACCGGCGCGCGACAAGCTGTCGGTGGTGATCGTCGATCGGCCGGAGGCGGTGCAGACGGTCGTGTATTTCATCGCGCCGGGTCCAAAGATGACGGACCCGGGCCGCGTGAAGTATGAACTGCTCAATACGCTGCTGGGTGGGAGCTTTACGAGCCGACTGAATCAGAATCTGCGGGAGGCGCACGGATATACGTACGGCGCGCGCTCGGGTTACTCCATGGGGGTGCGGGATGGCTACTTCTCGGCGGCGGCGAGCGTGCGGGCGGATGTGACGGGGGCGGCGGTGGCGGAGTTTTTGAAGGAGTTCAAGCAGCTTCGCGGCGGCGACGTGAGTGCGGCCGAGGCCGGCAAGTCGGCTCAGACGCTGCGGACGAACGCGGTGCAGTCGTTCGAGGGGCTGGGCGGCGTGCTCGACGAGGCGAGCGATCGGCTCGTGGCGGGGCTGCCGTTCGAGTCGCTGGGAGCAGACATGAAGGCGATGGCTGCGGTGTCGGCGTCGGATTTGAACCAGATGGCGAAGGGTGCGCTGCCGCTGGAGCGGGGCGTGCTGGTGCTGGTGGGCGACAAGGCGGCGATCTTGGAGCAGATCAAGTCGCTGGATTTGCCGAAGGCGATTGAAGTCAGTTCGCGCGGGGACGTGATTACGGAAGGAGCAAAGTAATGCCGTCCGCATTCCAGCGGGAATACTCGGAAACGAATGCTGATTTCAGCCGCCGGCAATTGCCCCGACAACCATGAACGGTTCCGCACCGGTGGCGACTGAGTCCGGCAGCGGGTTGTCGGGTGGGTCGAGTGACAGGTCCTTTTGGCAGACGAAAAAACGCACAAAGGGGCGGCGCTTGAGCGTGCCGTGGTCGCGGATGGTGCCGCGGAGCATGGGGTAACGAGCTTCGAGGGCGTCGAGGATGACGCGCGTGGTTGCGGGGGCGGCGACGTCGAGTTGAACCTCATCGGTCGTGATGCGGGCCAGCGTCTTGAGGTGGAATGGAAGGATGACACGGATCATGCCGGCATCATAGTTCGCGGGAGCGTCTTGTGGCACGCGCGCCAGAGCGGCGGCGATGGGCTATTCCAGCAGCAGTTCGAGGAACAATGAAATATCCATTCCGTCGTGGCGGCCGTCGCTGTTGATGTCGGCCCGGGCCAGTTGATGGGGCATGAGCGGTAATCCCAGCAACGCGTCGATGAGTGCCAGCGCGTCACCTCCGTCAATGGAGCCATTGCCATCCACGTCGCCCGGGGCGATCGCCAGCGGATTGCGGGCCACGACGATCGCGCTGTCCGGACGGACATAGACGAGCTTCCGGCCGTCCGGTGTGAACCGCAGGCACGCGGCACCTGTCCCGATGTCGACGGTGTAGTTGGCCGCGAGTTCGCCGGTCGCGGCCCGCCACAGACGCAGGTCGCGTGTTCCGGTCGCAACAGTCGAGGCGTCGGGCGACAGCGCGACGGAATCGACGGGCGTGGAGAAGCCGGTGAGTACGTGCAGCGCTGTGCCGTTTGACGCGTCCCAGATTCGTGCGGTGGCGTCGGCCGAGCCGGAGGCGACGCGAGTCCCGTCGGCGCTGACGGCGACGTCCCGCGTTGCGCCGGTGTGGCCGGTGAACGACTGAACGAAGCCACCGTCCGACGACCGAGAGAACACGAGCGCGGTCGAGCCGGCTGAAGCGATCGCGAGATTGTCCGGAGTGAACAGGAACGCGCCGTTCAAGCCACTTGTGGCGGGCAGCGGCGATCGCAGCGCCAAGGTTGGATAGTTCCAGATTTTTCCCTGTTCGCTGAAGCAGCGCGTGATCATCGTCTGCCCGTCGGGCGAGAAGGCGATGTCGCCGATGCCGCCGGCGCCGGTGTGGGCGGTGAGCGATTGCTGGAAAATGCCGTTGGTCGCATCGAAGAATCGTACGACGCCGTTCGAGCCACCCACGGCGAGACGGCTGCCGTCGGCGGTGAAAGCGACCTTGGCATCGGACACGGTGGGTGGGCTGGACCAGAGGAGCGATCCGTCGTTCATGTCTCGGACTTCAATTCCGTTGAAGAAGGTGTAGGTTGCGATGCGGCTGCCATCGGGCGACAGGGCGAGATCGGAGATTGCGCCCGTCAGCTTTGTGAGTACGTGATTGGTTGTTCCTGTTGTCGCGCTGGCGAGGATCGCGCCGCGTTGGGGCTCGAAGAATGTCACGCCGCTGGTTGTGAGGAATGTCGTGCTATCGCGTGACCAGGCGAGTGTACCCAGGGACTGGCCGGTCGGCGTGAGGACGTCGAGCGGTGCGCCGTCGGCAGTGTTCCAGATCCGGATTTTTCCGTCGACGCCGCAGGAGGCGACGCGGACGCCGTCGGGTGAGAATTGCACGCGATTCACGGTTCCGACGTGGCCTGTCAGGGTGCGAAGTGGCGCGCCGTCGGCGGCGTTCCAGAGCTTTACGGTCGCATCGTTGCCGCACGATGCCAGTGTCGTGCCGTCGGGCGAAAGGGCGAGCCACTGGATGGGCGAGGCGTGTGCCGTGATGGTGCGGACGAGACCGCCATCGCTGAGACGAAACCAGCGTATTCGTCCGGCGGGACTCTCGACGTTGAAAGTCGTTGCGGCGATGAGGTATTGGCTGTCGGCGGAGAAAACGGCAGCGAGCGATGCCGCGGGTTCGAAGGAGTGCAGCAACTGGCCGTCCGAGCGGCGGAACACGTCGGTCGTGTCTTCAGAGCCGGTCGGCGATCCGGCGATTGCAATCATCGTTCCGTCGGGCGAGAAGACCGTCTGGTACACGGCTTCCATGTGACCGAGCGACCTTACGGCCGTTCCGTCGCTGATCCGCCATGCGTAGCTTGATTCGACCGTGGCGCCCCACAGCTCCCGGCCGTCCGGGGAGAATGTGACGCCGTAGATTGCGAATGCGGGCTGGAAGCCCCCCGTGGAAGCCGTGAATGTGCGCAACAGGCGCCCGTCCACCGTGCTCCAGACTTTCGCGGTTCCGTCGGCGCTGCCCGTTGCGGCGAGGGCGCCGTCTGCCGAAAAAACTGCGTCGTGAATCCGAAAGTTGTGGCCGCCGAGCTGCCAAACGACTTCCGGCTGGTTGATTGGGCCGGCGGCTGCGAACGATGCGGGCAGCAGCAACCAAGCGAGCGACAGGCGTCGAATTCGCGACGGATCAGAGGACGAACGGAACACGATTGAGCGCGGGGATCGGTAGGACACGGCGTGCCTCCTGCCGGGCATCGGTTCCGTTGGGCGGAGGTCGACGCGGGCAACTACAGAATATGGGGCTCGCCGAACGAGCTTGAAGTATATCCGATCGACATTCGATTCGGAAGGCGATTCGAGCGACTTCGTCTCAATTCCTGCTCGCAGCGCCGCGCGCAATGCACTGACGCTAGGGTGCGCGGGATCGGAGATAGTCAGCAATGGCGGCGTGTTGCTTAGTTGCGCCGCCCTTCGATGATTCCGAGATGTAGTAATCGGCCCAGCCCAGCGGCGTTGCGCCCCAGGCGGTGTCCGTTGTGTCGAGATTGGCACCTGCGTCTATCAGCACCTGGACGGCTTCCAGCACGCCCGATCCTACGGCGTGGTGGAGGGGTGTGGCGTGTGCGAAGAGAGCTTCGCTTCGCTGGTTGGGGTCGGCTCCCGCGCGAATCAACCAGCGGAGGGCTTCGGACCGTCCGTGCAGGGCGGCGACAACGAGCGCGAAGCGGCGCTGGCGATCGGTCGAAATGGCGTAGAGTGGTGCGGCGTCATCGTAGCGATTCAGGCAGAGGGCGGTTGCGAGCGTTAACGGAGCGCCACGTTTCACGAGGTGGTCGGCGGCGGCGAAGTTGCCGTTGACGAGGGCATGTTCGGGTTGCCCGTCGGGCGACGCTCCGGCGTCAATCAGCGTGTCGATGAGTTGAATCTGAACGCCGCAGTTGCGGGCGATCCAAGAGAGCGAAACGAGTTCGAGGGCGTAGGAGAGCTGATGCTGAAGCGTCTGCGGGTTGGCGCGTTTCGCCGCGTTGATAATCGTGCCGGCCGCTTCCGCGATGTTGGCGGGGAGGCGACCGTTGCGAACCGGGTCTTCGGCGACGAACCAGAGCAAATACGGGCGTTCGAAGAACTGTCCCGGGTCGATCGCATGGCCGACTTTCTCACGCAGCCAGTTTCCCGGGGCCTCGAGCCGGGCGTTGGCCAGGGCTGGATCGGCCGCCAGGAGCTGTTCGAGCGCACGGACGTCGCCGGCGTCGATCGCCGCGACGGCGTCGCGAAATCGTCGGTCAAGTCCGTCCATCGTGCTCAGCTTGATTGTTAACTTAGCGTTTGAACCTCGACGGAGTAGACCGGCGGGAGGTCGCGCACGATCGGTGTCCACGTGTCGCCCGAGTCGGCCGAGCAATAGACCTGGCCGCCGGTGGTGCCGAAGTAGATGCCGCACTTGTCGAGGGTGTCGACGGCCATGGCCTCGCGGAGGATGTTGACGTAGCAGTCGCTCTGCGGGAGGCCCTTGGTCAGCGGCTCCCACTCGTTGCCGCCAGTGCGGCTGCGGTAGACGCGCAGCTTGCCCTCCGGCGGGTAGTGCTCGCGGTCGCTCTTGATCGGGACGACATAGACCGTGTCCGGCTCGTGGGCGTGGACGTCGATCGGGAAGCCGAAGTCGGTGGGCAGGTTGCCGCTGA
>CAZONT010000090.1:0-8567 GCA_964581285.1 uncultured Planctomycetaceae bacterium
GCCGAGATTGACGCGCTTGCAGATGGCGGGATAGGCGGCTTCGGCGTTGGCGAGGGCGGCTTCGACGTCGGTGTAGGGGCGGTAGGGCGCTGCGATGGCTGAGCCGGTGGCGATGATCGCGAGAACGAGCGTTGCACAGAGGCGTCGCGTATTCATGACGCACCTCCGTGCTTGCGAAGCAGCTCAGCCAGTTTGGGGTGCTCGTTTTCCTCGGCGGCACGGAGCGGGGTCATTCCTGCCGCGTCTTTGGCGTCGACCGCCGCGCCGCGCGCGATGAGTTGTTCGGCGGCTGCCACCAATCCAGCGTCGAGTTCGTCGGCATCCTTGGCGTGCTTGGCGATGAGCAGCAGCGGCGTGTCGCCGTCCTTGCTGCGGGCGTTAACGTCGGCGCCGGCATCGAGAAGACGTGTGATGGCTTCGGTTCGGAAGCGGCGGGCTGCGGCGTGGAGCGGTGTTTCGCCGAGCTTATCGACCGCGCGAATATCGGCAGCGTGGTCGAGCAGCCAGTTGAGGACGGTCGTCTGATTGCCAAGCGCGGCGTAGTGGAGCGGGGATCGGCCGGCGGCGTCGCGAGCGGTGATGTCCGCCGGAGTGAATGCGACGACGAGCAATTCGTGGCGACCCTTGAGAGCGACGAAATGCAATGCACGCATGCCCGCGTCGTCTTCGACGCTCGGAGATGCGCCGGCTGTCAGCATGGCGCGGACGAAGGCGAGTCGATCGTTCGCGGCTCGTCGCGTGTTGTCACCGGCGTAGATGGCGAGGTTCATGGCGATCTCGCCGCGGGCGTTTTTCAGTGTGGGGTTTGCGCGGGCGGCGAGGAGCTGCATGGCGGCTTCGGTCCGAAGCGATCGGGCGGCGACGTGGAGCGGCGTGTTGCCGTCTTTGTCGGTCGCATTCACGTCTGCGCCGCGTTCGAGAAGCAACCTGCAAATGGCGGCATCGCGGGCGAGGACGGCGTAGTGAAGCGGTGTCTGTCGCGTTGCGTCGCGGGCCGACAGCGCGTCGGGATCGGCGGTCAGAAGTTGGTCGACCATTGCGCGGTCGCCCGCTTGCGCTGCGACGAAGATCGTGGCGTCGCTCGCGACGGCGGGAACCGCGCAGGCAATTAGCGCGACGCCGATGGCGAGGAGGCCAATCGCACGAATCATGTCAGATACTCCGCATGCGCCGCCCGATGTGCTGGGAAGCGCCCTGCCCCCGGCCGTCCGGTGACGATTGGCTCCATTATACCAAACAAAGGTTGGTTCCGAATCTACTTGCGCGGCTCAGCTGCCGAGCAGGTCGGCGACGAAGATGGGGACGTCGGCCACGTTGACCTGGCCGCTGGCGTCGGTGTCGGAGCGGCGATTCTCGGAGGGGTCCGGATTCTGGCCGGTGAGACTGGCGATGAAGCGCGGGATGTCGAGGCCGTTGGCGGCGCCGTCGTTGTTGATGTCTCCGTGGACGAAGTTGATGGCGGCAAAGACGTTGATGATTCCATAGCCACGAACGTAGAGCGGATCGAACTGGCCGGCCGTGCTGAACCCGGACGCGGTGTGGAAATATGCACGGCGGACTTTATCGGGTGACCAGTTCGGGTGGGCCTGGATGACGAGGGCGGTGCCGCCGGCGAGCAGCGGGGTCGCCAGCGATGTTCCGTTGACGGGGATGATGTTGTTGGTGACGGCGCTGGTAGTCATGGTTTCGACGCCACGGGCGAGGAGTTCGGGTTTGACGCGGCCGTCGGCGGTCGGGCCATCGGAGGAGAACCACGCGATGACGCCGTTGAGGTCGACCGCGCCGCAGGTGAGTACGCCGAAGGCATCGGCGGGCGCGATCAGTCGTGACGTGGCAGGGTTGGTATCGTTGCCTTCGTTGCCGGCGGCGGTGCAGCAGATGAGGCCGTTTTCGGTGGCGACGTTGACGGCGGTGGTTGTGACCGCGATGAGGCCGTTGAGGTCGGCCTGCGTGTACCAGTCGATGTAGCCGAGGGAGCTGGTGACCATGTCGGCGCCGTGGGCTTCGATCCACTCGAGGCCGGCCACGTAGGCGTCCTCTTCATCTGGGATTTCCTGGGTGATGTCTTCGGTCTTGGCGAGGACGAAGGAGGCGTTGTAGGCGGCGCCGACGTACGTGCCCGGGAAGTAGGCGGCCATCGTGCCGAGGATGTAGGTGCCGTGGTTGGACTGGTTTGGGGGGTCGCTCGGTTCCTGAGCGGTGTTGAAGTCGCCGACGATGAAGTCGTATTCGTCGATGATCTGTACCGGGTGTGCGTTGACGGTCTGGTTGAAGGCGACGTGGGTGCGGTTGAAGCCGGTGTCGAGGATGCCGACGATGACGCCCTGGCCGGTGTAGCCGGCGTTGTGGGCGGCGACGGCGTTGATCTGTAGGAGCTGCGGATAGGACGGGCCGTAGAAGGCGGAGGGATCTGCGCCTCGAGGAGTTGAGAATTCGACTGGGGCGGGTTCAACGGGCATGGGGATGCGGCGTGCAGCGCGGGCGAGAGACTGGGTGCGCTCGACAAATGGAAGCGCGTCGATGGCGCGGAGCTGATCGGCGGTCGCGGTGACGCTGACGGCATTGATCCAGCGCGATTCGAAGCGGACTTGCGTGCCGGTGTTGCGGATGGCGGCGATGTATTCGGCTGCGACGGGGAGGTCGCGTTCGTCCAGGATTCCGGGAGCGATGCGGCGGGCGGCACGGCGCGCCTGGGTCTTTGCAGAGAGCGCGGCCTGCTGGTCGGTCATTGCGCGCGCTACGGCCTGATCGTCGGCGAGTTGTTTGTCGCGGAAGAAGACCCAGTGGCGGCTCGAACCGTCGGGCGGGGCGGCGAATGCGGAGCCGGCGATGCAAAGAAACAGGGCGACGTACGACGAGCGGGTCATCTCGAACTCCGGCTATCCCCCGGCGTCGGCACGACGGCGATCGACGCCGGTTCCAATTCTACGCGATGAAGGCACGGGGGCGAGCGCAACTTTACCGGGGGCGCGGGGAGTGATACGATCTCGGCGAATACGGGGCGATTTGCCCCGCGGGTCCGCGTAGCTCAATTGGACAGAGTGTCGGCCTCCGAAGCCGAAGGTTGCTGGTTCGAGCCCAGCCGCGGACGGTTTTCCATTCTTATCGTGGTGACGGTCGCCGGGGGCGGTCAGATTTCGAAGTCGTCGCTGACGGCGTCGCGCGAGGCGAAGTGGACGGAAATAACCAGCCCGGGGCAGGCACGCCGATCCGTCGGAGGGAAATCGACCCCCCGGCGAGCGGGTCTGGTAAACCGCGGGCCGACACTCGATGACCAACGATCCGACTCAGTCGACAGAACAAACGGACTCGCATGGACCAGTCATTGGCCGGCGGGATGCGTGCAACATCTGTCTCAGACCATTCCGCGCAAGCGAGGCGAGGCTGGTCAGCATCCCCTGCAACATCCGCAAGTTTTCCGGGCAGCGATTCAGCGTATGGCGTTGCGCCCAATGCGGTTGTATCCACTGCCGCGACATCGTCGATCTCGGAGTCTACTACGCCGGCTACCCGTCACAGCGTGAACACCTCGATCTCATATCTCGAATCATGTTTTTCGAACAGCTTCGCCGCTTTCGCAAGGCAGGCTTGAATTCGGAGCATCGCCTGCTCGATTACGGCTGCGGCTACGGCAATTTCGTGCAATATCTGCGCTCGCGCGGATACTCACGGGCCGTTGGATACGATCCGTATAGCCCGGTCACCGCAATCAGAGACGATCGCGTTTTGGAGCAGGGGTCGTTCGACTACATTTGTCTTCAGGAGGTCATCGAGCACGTCGAGGACCCGCTGTCACTGCTGAGGATGCTGGCCGGGCTTCTTCGCATCGGCGGAATACTGCTGGTCGGCATGCCCAGCGCCGATGACATCGATCTGGATAATCCGCTGAAATACACGCACGCTTTGCACGCGCCCTACCATCTGCACATTTACACAAAGCAGACGCTTATCGATTTGACCAGCAAAGTCAGTCTGAGTCCGATCGCCTGGTACCGGCGGATGTACGTCGAGTCGCCGCTGTTCGGCATGAATGAGGCCTTCGTGCGGCATTACGCCAACCGCATCGACGGCACGGCCGATTCGCTGACGGAGCCGATTCGCGTGCCCATGATTCTCAGGTCTCCAAGTCTCCTGTTTCACGGCGCGTTCGGCTATCTCTACAGCGGCCGGCGGTCGATCGGCGGTTTCTTCAAGAAGCTCTCCTGAATCGCGCCGCATGTGACTGCGAGCGGCTTTACCACCGCGACTGAAATGGAAATCACACAATCAGTTCGTCGCTGACGGCGTCGCGCGAGGCGAGGTGGATGGGGAATTGCTTGCCGATGGCGCGGTTGTGGGCGGCGAGGGCGAGGTCGGGGAGGTTGTTGGTTTCGCTCAGGTGGGCGGCGGCGATCCACTTAAGGCGGCGGCCGCCGTTGAGCAGGCCGACGGAGCGCTTCACCAAGTCGGCGGATTCGTCGTTTGAGATGTGGCCGTGCTTGCCGCGAATGCGGTCTTTCAGGCGGCGATCGTAGGGGCCGTTTTCGAGCATGTCGGGGTCGTAGTTGCTTTCGAGGTAGGCGGCGTCGAGGTCGGGCATGATCGCTTCCAACGCGCGAAAGGGGTGGCCGAGGTCGGTGAGGATGCCGAGGCGCTTGTCTTCGTGGGCGACGACGAAGCAGACGGGCTCGATGGCGTCGTGCGGCGTGCGGATCGTGTGGACGGTAACGGGACCGAACTCGATGCGCTCGCCGGGCTCGAAGTAGTGCGGGTCGGTGATGCGGCCGAGCAGGCCGGCGGCGCGGCGCTGGGTGTGGCGCGTGATGTAGATGGGGATCGCGTGGCGGCGGTGGATGATGCCGGCGCCGCGGACGTGGTCGTCGTGCTCGTGGGAGATGATGAGGGCGTCGATGCCGTCGAGTTCGCGGCCGCGGGCGGCCATGCGGAGAGCAGCGAGCTGGCCGCTGAGGCCGCAGTCGAAGAGCAGGCGGACGCCATCGGCTTCAACGTAGATGCAGTTGCCGTTGGAGCCGGATTGGAGGGAGAAGGTCAGCACAGGCATACCATTGTGCCACGGCGGGGGGCGGGTTGCACGCGGGCGTTGCGGGGGAGTTGAGCAGTCGGGACAATTCCGATCGTTCGTACAGGCGAGTAAGAATCAACCCATTCAGGAGGACCGCGTGTCGAATCCAATCCCATCGCAGCCGTCGCGACGAATGATGATGAAGACCGCCCTTGCAGCGGGGGCCGGGGCGGTGGCCGCAAACGTGATCGGCTGCTCGCAGACGCATTTCGACGCGACGAAGGCGTCGGCTGATCGATCGGATGCCGAGCGGTTCGTCGCTGAATACAACCGCGAGTATCAGAAGCACTACACGCGGGCGAACGAGGCGCAGTGGGTGGCGGCGACGGACGTGTCGGAGGAGCACACGAAGGCGGCGGCCGAGGCCGTCAGCGCGATGGACAAGTTCGTCGGCGACAAAGCACGGATGGAGAAGATCGCGACGCTGCGCGAGCGGGCGTGGACGGGGTCGCCGCTCGTGAGTCGGCAGCTCGAACGTGCGTGGATGGCGGCGGCGCATGCGCCGGGGACGATCCCCGAGCTGGTGCAGCAACGGACGGCGGCCGAGGCGAAGCAGGCCGCGGCCATGAACGGGTTTGAGTACAAGCTGGCGCAGGGGGGCGGAGCGCCGAAGGTCGTCACGGCGAACGACATTGATGAGATTCTGCAGAAGTCGAGCAACCTCGACGAGCGGCTGGTGGCGTGGGAGTCGTCGAAGCAGCTCGGGGTGGCGATGCGGCCGGGGCTGACCAATCTGCGCGAGCTGCGGAACAAGGTCGGGCGCGAGTTGAAGTTCAATTCGCTGCTGGACCTTGAAGTGACCGACGACGGGCTGAGCATTCGCGAACTCATGGATTTGATGCGAACGACGCTGGAGCAAACGCGACCGCTGTACGAGCAGATTCACTGCTACGCGAAGCACAAGCTGGCGAAGCGGTATGGGCAGCAGCCGCCGCGACGGATTCCTGCGCATTGGCTCCCGAACCGCTGGGGGCAGGAGTGGCCGGGGATCGAGGAGGGGGTGAATCTCGATCCGCTGTTCGCGGACAAGACGCCGGAGTGGATCATCAAGCAGGCGGAGAAGTTCTACATTTCGATGGGCTTTTCGCCGCTGCCGGGGAGCTTCTGGAAGGCGTCGGACCTGTACGAGGTGCCGGCGGGGGCGGCGCGGAAGAAGAACCGGCATGCTTCGGCGTGGCACATCAACCTGGAATACGACGTTCGGTCGCTGATGAGCGTGAAGGCGAACGCGTGGTGGTTTGAGACGACGCATCACGAACTCGGGCACATTTACTACTATCTTGCGTATACGCAGGCGAATCAGCCGCTGATTCTGCGGAACGGGGCGAACGGGGCGTTTCACGAGGCGATCGGCGACTTGATCGCGCTGGCGGCGAGCCAGCGGCCGTACCTGGCGGAGACGGGGTTGCTGAAGGGGAATGTCGATACGGACCCGACGCGATGGCTGCTGGCGAATGCGCTGGAGGGGTCGATCGTGTTCCTTCCTTTCACCTGCGGAGTGATGACGGGGTGGGAGTATGAGATTTACGAGAAGGACCTGCCGGCGAACCAGTGGAACGAGAAGTGGTGGGAGCTGGTCCGGCTCCACCAGGGCATCGACCCGCCTGCGCCGCGGGGCGAGGACTACTGCGATGCGGCGAGCAAGACGCACATCAACGACACGCCGGCGTATTACTACCGCTACGCGGTCGGGACGCTGATCAAGCACCAGATACACGACTACATTGCGCGGAACATCCTGAAGCAGGATCCGCGGGCTTGCAGCTACTACAACCGGCGCGACGTCGGGGAGTATTTGAACGCGCTGCTGTCGCTGGGGGCGAGCCGCGACTGGCGGGCGGTGCTGCGCGACTTTACGGGCGAGCCGCTGAGCGCGCGGGCATTGATGGCGTATTACGAGCCGTTGCTCGAGTACCTGAAGAAGGAGAATTCCGGCAAGGAGGCTGCGTTTGCGTAGGGGCCGGAGTGGCTTGATGACGGCTCATCCGGTTCGGGGTGATGCGATGGCGGCGCCACTTCACGAATTGCCTTACGAGCAGTGGGTCAAGTTCGTATTCGATCGCCCGATGACGGACGTGGATTGGTACCACTCGCCGCGGGTTCCACCGTGGGCGCCGAACGAGGAGCCGCTGCGGCGGATCGAGTACCTGACGCGGCTGTTCCGGCATCCGCATGACATGCGCATGCGGCTGAGCGTGGACCAGCTCGGCCTGGGGTTCTGGTTCCTCATCCATCACGGGGCGGGGGACTACCTGCGGGTGCTTTGCGAACTCGAACTGCCGTGGCCGGAGCGGAAGGGGTTGATCGAGGCGATCGGTCCCCTGTTTCGATTCTTCTCGCAAATCTGTGACGAAGAGCCGATTCAGCGGGCGCGCCACGGGTACTGGGCGAAGCACACCTGCTACATGTTCTGGGATGTCTGCGCGGTGCGGCCGGATCCGACCAACGCCCAGCAGCGCGAGAGCGATGATGCGTGCCTGGCGGTGATGAAGCAGTCGCTGCATATCGATCACGCGATCACGCAGGGGGCGACGCTGCGCGGCCTGGCGGAGTGGGCCCGGGCGTACCCGGGCGAAGTCGGCGCCATCATCGACCCGTTCCTCGCGACCTATCGCGGGCTGTCGGAGGAGCTGCAACAGCACGCGAGAAACGCGAAGAAGGGGCTGATTGCATAAACGGAGCGAGCGCGGGCGGGGCTCCGCTCAGGGTTCCGGCGATCCGCTAATGGACGGCTGGTCGAGCGGCTGCGGCGGATCGGTGATCGACGGCGCGCAGCGCCAGCGGGCGACACGGCCCGACACATTTCCGCCGGCCGTTGAGAACAATCCCCCGGCAATGAGTTCGCCGTCGCGACTGCTCAGGGCGTAGGCGTATGAGTCGAGGCCGGCGCCCATCCTCTTCCAGACCGAGCCGTCCCACTGCACGACGTTGCACATGCCGGTCAGACTCGGGTCGAAGATCTGCCCGCCCGCCACGAGTCGGTCGTCATGACTCGCGAGTGAGTAGACAATGCCGAACATCCCATCGTCCATGCGTTTCCAGACACCTTCACGCCAGTAGGCCACGCTTTCGGCGGGAAGACCGCCGGCAGCGGCGAAGAATCCGCCGGCGACGAGTGCGCCGCCGTAATTGGATAGCGCATAGATGATGCCGAAGTCGCCGTCGCCGGGGATACCGAGGCCGAGCGGCTGCCAATGTTCTCCATCCCAGCGGGCGATGTTTTCGACGGGACCATCGCCGGAGGCATCGAACCAGCCGGCGGCGATGAGGTCGCCCTCGTATTCGGCGAGGGCGTAGACGACGCCGTAGGAGGATCCGGGGAGGCCGGTGCCGAGCGGTTCCCAGTTTGTGCCGGTCCAGCGGACGACGTTCGGGTAGGAGGCGCCGTCGATCGTGATGTCACCGGCAGCAATCAGTTCGCCCTTGAAATTTGCGAGCGCATAGACGGAAGCGTAGAGCGGGGCGGGGAAGGAGCTCCAGGCACTGCCGTTCCAGCGGGCGATGC
>CAZONT010000090.1:8667-17115 GCA_964581285.1 uncultured Planctomycetaceae bacterium
GCCGTTCCAGCGGGCGATGCACCTTGCGGCGACGCCGCCGACCGAATCGAAAGCGCCGCCGGCGATGAGCTCGCCGTTGTAGACCGTGACGGCGTAGATCACGTTGTTTGCGCCGAGGCCGAGGGCGCGCCACGACGAGCCGTTCCATGCGGCAATGCGACCGGCCGAGACATCACCGGCCCGGTTGAAGGTTCCGGCCGCGATGAGTTCGCCAGCGTATGTCGTCGCGGCATAGACGCTGCCGTTTGTTCCGCGACCTAAGGGTTGCCAGCTCGTGCCGTTCCAGGCGGCGATGTTGCGGGTCGGCGTCGAGCCCGCGACGCTGAACGCGCCACCGGCGATGGCGAGCGGGGGCTGGCCGCCGGGGCCGTCGGGGTCCCAGGTGGTTTGGGCATAGACGTATCCCGATGTGCCGGCGACGCCGCCGCCCGGCGCCCATGTGTAGGGGCACTGCTGGGCGGATGCGGTGGGCGATGCCGACGCGATCGCGAGCGCAGCGGCGGCAAAGCGGCTGATAAGTGTTCGTGAAAATGAGCGAGTCATGTGCGTGATCCTCCGTAACGTGTGCGGTTCCGGGGGCAGTAGTCGTGTGAGACCTCATTTTGTAACGCAGATTTTTGAGAAAATTCTGATTTTTCTGAATTTGGCGCGCGGGGGCGACGCTCGCATGCGTGCAAGTGCTTGAGGCGAAACGGGTAACCGGTCGAACGGTCCGCTTCCGGGCGGCCGGGGAGAGGCGAATGGGGGCTCGGTTGCGTTGGACGCGGGACGGCGGGCGGGCCAAGGGCATTTTGTGCGGCATTGAGCGACATCGAACGACAATCGCCAGCGCGTGGCAGTTGGCTGTGCCAAGTAGGATGGCGGAGGAGATGCCGAGTCGATACGCAGAAACGCTGAACAGCCAAAACGCCGAGACGGGGCCGGATTGGAATGGAGGCGAGTCGTAAAAAGTGAGAACGGTGAGAATGGCTCTGGAACAGGGACGGAGGGACGAAGGGACGAAGGGACGGAGGGACGAAGGGACGGAGGGACGGAGGGACGGAGGGACGTAGGGACGAAGGGACGTAGGGACGAAGTGGAGGACGAGGCGCGGTGAGATTGGTTGCTTTGGCGTTGGATGGCGTTGATTGGCAGATCATCGCAGATTGCCTCGGCGGCATAAACGGGCCTTGCCTTCGTGCGCGCGGTCTCTCCGGGGCCGCCGGGCGGTGGATGCGCGCAGTATCGGCGTGCGGCCGGATCCGGCGTTCGATGCGAGTGCGAAGTCACCCGCGATGTCGCTGCCATAGAGGTCTGCCGGCGTTCCGCAGGCGTCGCTTATCCCCGGCATGGGGGTAGAATGGGGTTCACCTCGCTCTTGGCGCCGTCTGGCGCGAGTTGCACAGCATCGATTCGGAATCGAGCAAGCCGCCTGAACGCGGTCGCCCCGTCCCGGACCGCGCGCAGCTGGCACCGGCTGAAAGGAGCTTCGACCATGATTCATCGGTTTCCAAGTCGCAGACTCGGGCTTGTCATTTCATTGCTCGCCATCGCGCTTCAAGCAGATATTGCCCGGGCCGTCGTGGCCACGCGTACGGTCGCGCTGACGGGCCGGCCCGCCCCCGGAGCGTTGGACGGCGCGAACTTCGCGGAGTTTAGCGGCGTCGGCATCAACCCGTTCGGCCGCACGGCGTTCAAGGCCGAACTGTCCGGCGACGGCATCAACGACACGAATAACGAAGGCATCTGGTCGGAAAGAGACGGCGAGCTGGCCCTCGTCGCCCGCGACGGAATGCAGGCCCCCGGCACGGGCGTCCAATTCTTGAACCTGGGTACTCCGCGATTTAATCGCCTCGGCGAAGTGCTGTTCAATGGAGTGCTCACGGGAGACAACGTCACGGCCGCGAATCGGGACGGTTTGTGGTCCGACCATCTCGGCCCGCTTCTTCTCGTCGCCCGCGAAGGCGGGCAGGCGCCGAGCAACCCGCTTGGCGCTGTGTTTGCAGATCTTCAGGGGGCCAGTTTCAGCCCCGCGGGCGGCGCCGTCTTCCCGGCGTTTCTCAGCGGTACGGGAATCGGCGGTTCCAATCAACGCGCGATCTTCGTCCAGCGCAGCGCCGTTCTCGGCAAGGTGATCCAGGAAGGCGACGCCGCGCCCGGCTTGCCGAACGTCACCATCGACGAAATCGTTTCGCTCGTGTCGATTAATGGCTCCGACCGCGTCGCGTTTGCGGCCAGCCTCGCGGGCCTCGGCGTCAACCCGACGAACAACCAGTCGGTGTGGTCCGATTCGACCGGCAGCGTCGCGCTTGTCGCGCGCAGCGGCGCCCAGGCCCCCGGAACGGACGCGAACGTGAACTTCGCGGGCTTCGAATTCGGGATCGCCATCAACGACGCCGGACAGATCGCGTTCCGCGCGTCGCTCACCGGTCCCGGGGTCGCACCCGGCGTCAACGACAGCGGCGTCTGGTCGACGGCGGGCGGCGGCCTCGCGCTCGTGGCTCGCACGGGTGCGCCGGCGCCCGGTGCACCAGACGGAGTCGTCTTCAAGGAGTTCCGCGAGGCGGTCATCAATCACAACGGGCATACGGCGTTCCAGGCCCGGCTCGCCGGTCCCGATGTCGTCGAACTCGTGAATGATTCAGGCATCTGGACTGATCGCGGCGGGACGCTCGAGCCCGTCGCCCTGGCCGGCGAGCACGCGCCGGGCACGGCCGACGGCGTGAACTTCCGGTTCATTCCCGAGAGTTTCTTCATCAACGCCGCCGACCGCGTCGCATTTATAGCCAGCGTGGCCGGACCCGACATCGCCGAGGGCGTCAACGATGAAGGTTTCTGGGTCGAGTCGGATGCGGGTCTCGGCCTCTTCGCCCGCACGGGAGAGCAGATCGAGGTCGCGCTTTTCGATCGCCGCGCGATCGCTTTCTTTGGCAAGTTTGGCAGCTCCGGGCTTGAAGACGGGCGCTTAACCATTCTGAACGATGCCGGGCAGATTGCGTTTGTGGCGGGCTTTGACGACGGCTCGGCGGGTGTATTCGTCAGTGACGAGGGGGCGCGCGGTGCGGTTGGCACGAGCTGCGGCGTCTGCGGGGCGGGTGCGCCGTTTGCGCTGACGCTGGCCGGGCCGCTGCTGCTGGCGACGAAGCGGCTTCGCCGCCGCCGCCGCCGTGCGGGCGCTGCACGTTGTCGGGGGTAGAGGTAGTCGCTCGCCTAGTGTTGCGGGTCGGCGTTGGGAGCTGGCGGATCGGTGTGGCAGGCTTTGTCGATTTCGGGGAGGAGCGGGGCGAGGCGGGCGGCGAGGGTGGGGTCGGAGTGGATCAGAGCAAGGAGCAGGTTGGCCGCCGTCAGCGGTTCCGTTGGCTTGAGTTGGGAGAGGAGATTCTGCAGCAACGGGGCCAATTCGGATTCCTGCGATTCGAGGCGTTGAATGGCGGTTCGTTTCGCGTGTAACGCCAAGATTGCGTCGCGTGCGGCGCTGGCGCTGTCGTAGTCTGCGGCGCGAACAGACTCGTCCTTAGCGGCGGCGAGTGCTTGCAGCTCTTCGTCCGATGCCGTGATGAGTGCGCGCAAAAAAGTCGGTTGCGGCGGGCGACTCGCGTGGGGCGAAGTCGCTGACTCGAGCGGTTGGCCGTCCTCGTCTTCGGTTCTCTGGCTGAGAATCGTGAGCACGGCCTCGCGTGCGGACGCGAGACTGGCGCCCACACTCAGGAGGACCTGCGCGGCGACGCCGTTCTGCTCGTGCAGCAAACCCAATAAGACGTGTTCGCTGCCGACGTAGTGGTGACCGAAGTTTCGAGCTTCCATGATTGCGTACTCGATGGCCTTTTTGGAACGCGGCGTCTGCGGAAGCTTGCCCATGGTGACCATCTCTGGGCCGCTCTTGAGGAGCTTCTCGACCTGATGTTGCGTTTTTCTCAAGTCGATGCCGAGGCTTGTCAACGCGCTCGCACCGACGCCGTGACCTTCCTTCACCAGGCCAAGCAGGATGTGTTCGGTTCCTATGTATTCGTGGTTGAAGCGCTGGGCCTCCTGGTTGGCGAGGGCCATCACTTTGCGGGCGCGATCGGTGAAGCGTTCGAACATGGTGTGTGCCCTCGGGATGTTCGACGGGTCATTCCAGCGAAGTGTAGCCAGCGGTGAGGCGCTAACGTCGCGTTCGACGGCGACGGGTCTTCTTTACAGCTACCAGGAGCGGGCCGGCGAGGGCGAAGGCGAACGGAGCGCCGGCGCCGCAGAAGCCGCAGGCCGGTCCGCCCGCACCTTTGATCGTGACGAACGCGCCGGACGAGCCATCGGTGAAGCCAGCGGCGAAGGCGGCCTGGCCGGCGTCGTTGAAACCGGACGGTCGGCCTTCCTGCAGGCCGGTGTCGTCGACGAAGCCCAGCGAGCTGATGGTGCGCTGGTCGAAGAGGGCGACGTCCATTTTGTCGCCGGTGCGTGCGAAAAGCGTCAGTCCGGCATCGGTTTCGGCCCAGATGCCGGAATCATTCACGTCGGGTGTGACACCGGAACCCGTGAGCTTTGCGGCGAAGGCAACCCGGCCGTTACCGTTGATGACGGGGCGGGTGTCGCTGAACAGAAAGTTCACTCCTGCCGGCGTTCCGGGCGCGTGGTCGCCGGCCCGGGCGATGAGGACCAGGGCGCCATCGCGCTGGGCCCAGATTCCCTGTTGATTGACGAACTTCACGACGTCGGGGCCGGTCAGCGTGCCGAGGAAGGCGGCCTTGCCGAAGGAGTTTGTGACGGGGTACTGAAAGGCGGCGAAGTTGACGTCGGCCGGCGTGCCGGGGGCGTGGTCGCCGGCGCGGACGACGAGGGCGAGCGGTCCGCCGGCGTTGGACCAGAGTCCGTTGCCGTTCACGGAGGGGTCGACGCCGGGACCAGCGAGCGAAGCGGTGAATGCCATCTGGCTGGCGTCATTGATGACGGGGTAATCATTGAAGTTGGAGAAGACGACGCCCGCCGCGGTGTCGGGGGCATGCGAACCGGTTTGGGCGACCGGCTGCGGTCCGTTGTCGCCTTCCAGGAAGATAGCGAGATTGTTGGTGTCGTTGAGGCCGCCGCCGGTGAGTTTTGCGCGGAAGGCGGTGCGGCCGGTGCCGCTGAACGCAAGCGTGTCGATGTCGGAGAACTTCGCGCCGGGCGGCATGCCGAGGGCCTGCGTGCCGCTGACGGCGACGGCTGCGAGGGGTCCGTATGCATCGGACCATACTCCGACGCCCGCGACGCCTGTGCCGGTGAACGTCGCGACAAAGGCGACGCGGCCGGAGGCGTTGAGGAGCGTGCGCCCCTGGAGATTGAGAAGATCGAAGACGCCGGTGGGCGGCGTTCCGGGCGCGGTGGAGCCCTTGCGGGCGCGGAGCGTGAGATTGTTGCCGTCGGTCGCCCAGAGACCGTGGTCGTTCGGGTCCACCCCGTTTCCGGTGAGGAAGCCGACGAAGGCGACGTGGCCGGTCTGGGCGTAGAGCGGGTTGTCGAAATACTTGAACGCAACGCCAGGGTTCGTGCCCGGGGCCTGCCCGGCGGCGCGGGCGACGAGCACGGGGCCGTTGTCGTTCTCGGTCCAGATCGCGTACTTGTTGGAGTCATCGATGCCGGAGCCGGAGATCAGCGACGAGAACGCAGTGCGGCCGAAGGCGTCGAGCGCGACATAGGTGATCTGATCGAAGTCGGCGCCGACCTCGGGGGCGGGTCGGGCGGACAGGGCGACGGTGCGGGTGGGAAGGGCGGCGCGGGCGGGGAGGGCGGACGCGAAGATGATGAAGATGTAGGCGCAGGGACGGACGAAAGCGGACGTCAGCACGATTGGTCCTCCAAGCAGAAATGCGTTCGACGAAGGGACGGACGGCCGGTACACCGGCCGGCAACGACCCAGTGCGCGCAGAGGATACCGCCGCGGGGTTTCGGAGGTCGAGTCATGCAAAGGCCTCCCGGCGAAAAGGGTCGATGGCAGGGGGTATTGTAGGCGTCGGCGCGAGGTCGGAGGTGAAATTCAGGGCGGCGACGGGCGAGAGTCGGCGGCGGGGCATACGGATTTCGAGGGGCTCCGGTAGAATGGCGGGTCGCGGGCCGTGGAGGTGGGAGATGACGATTCGATACCTGGGTTGCGCGCTGCTGGTGCTGGCCGTCGGCGGCGTGGCGCGGGGGCATGACGAACTCCTCATTGGGCGGAACTCGAGCAATCAGCTCGTGATTCATTTCCATCTCGATAAGGCAATTCCGATGGAGGTGTCGGTGTTCCCGGGGTATCCGGGGTGGGCGGCGTTCGAGCAGGGATTCGAGTCGATGCCGATCGACGATCCGGACGAGGATGTGTTCATGCTCGATCCGGCGTCGGACCTGGAGTTCGTGGTCTTTTTGCTCGATGACGGGATTCGGATTTCGAACGACAACGGCAGCGGGTTTGTGCCGGTGGGCGGGACGTTTCATCTCGGGGCGCCGTTCTTCGACTTTCATCCGATCTGGAATATTTTCGACGGCGTACCGGGGACGGAGTACACGATCGAGGTCTTTGCGAGAGACCGGAACGGGATTTCGACCGACAGCGAACCGGTGGCGGTGACGTACACGCCGGTGCGGCCGGACGCGGGCGATGCGGACGGCGACGGCACGATCGACGCGGCGGACGTCGGGGTGTTTGTCGATGTGCTGCTGGGATTGGACGGTGACCCGGTGCATGTCGCGGCGTCGGATGTGAATGCGAATGGGTTGGCCAATGGGGATGACGCCGGGGCGTTCGTGGCGGCGTGGATCGCAGCGCAACCTTAACGGGCGCGCGTAAGTGTAATGCGCGAGGCGGTTTGCCACGGTAGTAAGCCGCCGCATCGGGGAAAACACCCGGATGTGAATTGAATCGGGTGTCGGAAGTCGGTACAGTGTCCGGCTGTTGCAGGGCGAGCCCATTCCTGCAAGGAGGAGCGGTTATGAAGCGAACTTTTGCGGCCGGTGTTGTTGCGATCGTGCTGGCCGGCTTCGCATCCGCGAGCCAGGCGGCATTGATTCAATATTCGGCCAATCTCGATGGTCTCAGCGAGGCGCCGCCGAACGCATCGCCGGGAACTGGCGTCACGTTTGTCGACTACGACACGGTGGCGCACACATTGCGAGTTCAGGCGACGTTCAGCGGGTTGACCGGAACTACGTCGGCGAGCCACATTCACGGTCCGACGGCGGTTGCGCTCACCGGGACGGCGAGCGTTGCGACGACGACGCCGACGTTTGCGGGCTTTCCGCTGGGTGTGACGGCGGGCGCGTACGACAACACGCTCGATCTGACGCTGGCGTCGAGCTACAACCCGTCGTTCGTTGCGGCAAACGGCGGGACGACGGCCGGCGCAGAGGCGGCGTTGGTGGCTGCCATCGCGGCGGGAAAGGCATATCTGAACATTCACTCGAACACGTTTCCGGGCGGAGAGATCCGCGGATTCCTTCAGCCGGTTCCGGAGCCGGCGACGATTGCGTTGCTGGGCTGCGCGACGCTGCTGCTGCGGCGGCGACGCTGAGCATCGACGACGCTCCGTGAGTCCCTGAGCGGGACGAATTCAATTGCATTTTGACGCGCGTGCCTGTTCGGCACGCGCGTTTTTTTTTGCCCGGGGTTGTTGCGAGGCGTTCCGGGGGCTGGAGTTGCGCGCGATGCGGCACGGCGGCTGCGTCTGGAGAGTAAATGTGCGCGCGGCGGGGGCGGGGGCATGGATGGATTGGATTGGGCAGAGATTGTCGCACGGGTTGAGGCGTTGGGGTTGCAGTCGTACCAGCGGCGGGCGGTGTTTTGTAACTGGCCGATGACGTGGAACAACTGGGCGCGGCAGACGGGGAAGAGCCACACGTTTTCGCTGCGGCGGATGCTGCGGGGGCTGCAACGCGGGCGGACGCAGATTTTTCTGTCGGCCGGGGCGCGGCAAAGCCGCGAACTGATGCACAAGCTGCGCGGGCACGCGGAATCGCTGCGGGTGTCGTTCGCGATGGACACGCTGGGGTCGCTGGGGGGCCAGCCGGTGCAGGCGCTGGAGGCGGAGCTGGGCGGTCGGCTACGGGTGATCGCGCTGCCGGCGAACCCGATGACGGCGCGGGGGTATTCGGGGGACGTGTTCCTCGATGAGTTCGCGATGCATCGGGACGACCGGGCGATCTGGGCGGCGCTGATACCGACTTTGACGCGCGGCGGCGGCGAGCTGGATGTGGCGTCGACGCCGCACGGGCGGAAGAACATGTTCTTCCGGCTGCTGAGCAATCCGCGCTTTCAGCACAGCCGGGTGACGATTCACGATGCGGTGGCGGGCGGGCTGGCGACGGACGTGGAGGTGTTGCGGGACGCGATGGGCGATCCGCTTTCGTGGCGGCAGGAGTTTGAGTGCGAGTTTGTCGATGAGGCGACGGCGTTCCTGACGCACGAGCTGATCACGCGGTGCGTGGATCGGTCGCTGAGCAAGGCGGTGGACTGGGAGCGGCTGGGGGATCGGTCGGCGC
>CAZONT010000091.1:0-16774 GCA_964581285.1 uncultured Planctomycetaceae bacterium
CGACGAGGCGCTGGGGGAGGGTGTGATAGATGATGCGCTGCTCGAGATCGACGGCGTCGAGGCCGAGGCCGAGGTTGCGGTCGAAGAGGATGGATTTGCGGGCGTCCTGAAGATTGAACATTTTCCCGAGTTCGCAGACGAAGACAACGGGGAACTCGAGGCCCTTGGCGCGGTGGATCGACATGACGCGCACGACGTCGGCGGCGCCAATGGCGGCGGGGGCGGCTCCGGGGTCGCCTTCCTGATCGCGGAGGTCGTCGAGGAAGCGGAGGAAGCGGTAGAGGCCCTGGCGCGAGAACGTGCTGAATTCGCGGGCATAGTCGTGCAGGCGCGTGAGGTTGGCGAGTCGCTGGGCGGCTTCGGGTCGCGCGGCGGTGTGGGCGGTGAAGCCGGTGAGGGTGAGCAGGTCGGCGAGTGCGTCCGGGAGCGGGCGGCGGCGAAATTCCTGCCGCCAGCGATCGAGTATCTGAAGCGCTGATGCGAGTCGTGCGCGGAGGTCGGGGTCGGGGCCGCAGCGGGCGAAGTCGACGACCGCTGAGGCGAACGGGACGTCGTGGCCGGCGAAGGCGCGGACGGCGACGAGGTCGGCGTCGGTGAAAGTGTGGGGCGCGAGCGGGCCGCGGAGGAAGGCGGCGAGGGGGATGTCCTGCTGGGCGTTGTCGAGCAGAGCGAGGACCGCGAGGACGTCCTGAATTTCGAGGGCGTCGAAGAAGCCGCCGGCGAGCTCGGCCACGACGGGAATGGAACGGCGCTCGAGGGCGCGAACGAGGAGCGGAGCCTGGCGCTTCGGGGAGCGCATGAGGATGACGATGTCGCCGTAAGGCACGGGGTGTTCGTCGGTGGTGAGCTGCTTGATTCGCTCGGCGATGAAGAACGCCTCGCGTTCGATGCGTTCCCAGTCGGAGGCAGCGGTATCGTCCGTATCTGAATCGTCGGCGTCGTTGTGGGACCCGGAGCGCGGGGCGACGTCTTCAAGGATGTGAAGTTCGACGGCGGGTCCGAGTGTTTTTTTCTGATCGTCGGTTCCCGGCTCGAGGCGGGCGTTTTCGTCGTATTGAATCCCGCCGAGGTCGTCGGCCATCAGGCGTTGGAACAACTCGTTTACGAAATCGAGCAGCGGCTTCGTGCTGCGGAAATTGAGGTTGAGCGGGACGTGCTTGTCGGTTTCTGTGTAAGTCGCGTCGAGTGCAGCCCGCTGGCGTTCGAGGAAAACGCCGGTCTCGGCAAGGCGGAAGCGGTAGATGGATTGCTTGACGTCACCGACGGCGAAGAGGTTGGTCGGACGGCCGGCAGGCGAGAGGCGGCTGACGCGGCGGAGGATTTCGTCCTGAACGGGGTTGATGTCCTGAAATTCATCGACGAGCAGGTGCTCGTATTGGGCGGAGAGCCATTCGGCGGCGGGGGTGCGTTTTTGGGGGTCTGCCGGATCTCGCAGAAGGCGGAGGGCGAGGCGCTCGAGATCGGCGAAGTCGACCGCGGCCTGTTGGCGCTTTGCGGATTCGTAGCGTTTCCGGAAGGCGCGGAGGAGATCGACGACGGTGGCGACATGTGGGGCGACACGGGCGATCCCGTCGGCCCATTCGGCGGCTGAGTAGAGGGCGTGCTCTGTTTGAAGCGCGGCGTTGAAGAGCTTCTCCTTGATGAACTTGTAGGCCAGTTGGGCGCGATCGAATGCGGCCGCGTGGGCGGATGAGCCGTCTTTGTATGCCTTAAGGGATTTGGGAGGCGTGCGCGGGACCTCGAAGGCGGCGATCTCGGCGCAGACGGCGTCGATGCTCGCGGGCGATAGGTTGCGAGTCGCAGTGGCGTGCCATGCCGTCAGTTTTGCGATGTAGTCGATGAGGGGTTTGACGAAGAGTTGGAGTAACGGGAGATCGGCCGCTGTGAGGCGGGCGATTTCGTCGTTTGTGTGGCCGATCTGTGAGTCGAGTTCGCGGATCAGGGCTTCATTTCGAAGTTGCGACCAAATTGGGGCCAGCGTCGCGGGGTCGGCGTGCTTGAAGCGTGCGAGTTGAGCGTCGAGCCAGGCGTCGGGGTCGATGGTCGAGGCGAGAAACTTGTCGAGGGCGTCGATGGTTTCGCGGATGGCGGCGTCGCGGCCGCGGCCGCTCTCTTCGATGAAGGCGTCGAAGCGTTGGGCGAGGTCGCCGCGTCCGGCGTGCAGATCGGCGAAGAGAGAGTCGAGCGCGTCGCGGCGGAGCATGGCGGCGTCGTGTTCGTCGAGGACGCGGAAGCCGGGATCGAGGTCGAGAAGGGCGAAGAAGCGCTGGAGGAGCCGGCGGCAGAAGGAGTGGAGCGTGGAGATCGGCGCGGCGGAGACGAGGGCGATTTGCCGGGCGAGATGGCGGTCGTGCGGCTTGGCGTCGAGCCGGGCTCGGAGGGCTGCGGCGATACGCTGCCGCATTTCGGCGGCAGCGGCGTCGGTGAAAGTAACGACGAGCAACTGATCGATGGAGCAGGGCGGGCTGACTTCGGCGACGAGGAAGGCGCAACGCTCGGCGAGGACGGCGGTCTTGCCGCTGCCGGCGCCGGCTGAGACGAGAAGACTCTTGCCGGTGGTTCGGATGGCGGTCTTCTGCTGAGTTGTCCAGGTTCGCTCGGTTGTCACGGCGGCGTCCCCTCCGACGGCGGGGTGTTGCCGGGCGTGATCTTGACGAGGATTTCGTCGCGGCGGACGCGCGGCAAGTCGCGGGCGGCTCCGGATGCATATTCGAAGCGGCAGACGGCGTTGTAATCGCAGTTGTCGCAAACGAGCGCGCGACCGATGCGGGCGGGGGCGACGGAGATGTCGCAGTCCAGGAGCTGATCGGCGAGCTCGCCGAGTCGATCGCGGACGAAGGCGAGCAGGTTGTCGAAGTCTTCGTGTGGGATGCTGTCGGTGTTATGGAGGTGTCCTGGGCGATCGTCCTTGTCGCGGTGGACGGCGTAGAGCTTGCTGCGAGCGCCTTTGGGAACGTCGGGATCGAGGGCCGTGATGGCGTCAAAATCGATGACGCCGCGCGGCATGAGCGGATGGAGCGGGTCGAGCTTTTTTGATTCGACTTCGGATGGGTGTGCGACGCGCTGAAAGTCGGCCGTGAGCGGCAGGTAGAACGCGCCGATGGGCTTGAGCGCGGCGTCGCCGAGGCGGGCGGCGTTGTCCTTGAGTACGAGCAGGTAGGCGAGGAGCTGCAGGGCGAGGCCATGGAAGACCTCGTCGAGACGGAGGCGGTGGCGATCGGAGCGCTTGTAGTCGAAGACGACGGCGCGCGGGCCGGCGTCGGTCTGGAGTACGTCGATGCGGTCGATGCGGCCGTTGAGGCGGACCTTGCGGCCCTTGGGCGTGGTCAGAATCAGGGCCGGGAGCGAGGTGCTGTCGTCACCGCCGAAACGGCGCTCGGTGAAGCGGGGGCGCAGGCCGGGCTTGGCGCGCGGGCGCTGAGATCGAACGGCGGGCGGAAGCTCGCGCTCGCCGCGGCGGGCGAGGACGGCGCGATCGGCGGGACTGACGTTGTACTGTTCGGCGAAGAGCTTGAGGGCGGACTCGGAGAGGCCGGCGACGCTGGCGGCGATTTGCTCGTCCTTGAGTTCGGCGAGCGAGAGGTTCTTTGCGATGAGTTCGTTGACGAAGTCTTCGAGTAGCTTGTGATAAAGCTGGCCGACGTGGGTGGCGGCGACTTCGTACTCGTCGCGGGAACGGAGGCGAAGGAGATAGCTGGCGTAGTGCTGGAAGGGGCAGCGGGCGAATGACTCGAGGCGCGACACGCTGAGTCGGGGTTCCTGGCCGAATCGCTCGGCGATGACGGCGGGTGGCAGCGCGAGTTGGTAATCGACTGGCGCGAGACCGGCGAGTGAGGCGCTGAGGATGGGCCGCGGGTGGGCGCGCAGGTGTTCGTAAATCGCGAGCCAAGTCCCTGAATCAGGGGTCGGACTGTCAGGCATTTCGGCGAGGAGCCGCAGGGCGGGGCCGAGGCCGCGGGCGAGATCTGCGATCGAGGCCATGCGGTCGAAGGGATCGCGGTCGGCTTCCGCCGAGTCGTCGCGGATGTCAGCGGTTGAGCGGCCGAGCGCGCGGAGAAACTCGAGCAGGTAGGGTGACGGCTGGACGGGGCGGCCGTCGGAGTCGGCCGTCGGGAAGGAAATCGACAGCAGGTCGCTGGGGCGCGTGGCCGCAATGTAGGCGAGCATGCGCTCGTCGAGCAATCGGTCGCGCGGGCCGGGCTGGAGGCGGACGCCGTTGGCTTCGAGACATTCACGCTCGGGCTGATCGAGGAGGGCATCGTCGTGGCGCGGGCGCGGGAACTGGCCGTCGCAAAAGCCAAGGATGAAGGCGGCGCGGATGGGCGGGTGGCGGCTGCGTTCGATGGAGCTGACGAGCACCTGGTCGATGGTCGGCGGGACGAGGCCGAGGGTGAAGTCGGCGAGACCGGCCTCGATGACTTCGGCGAAGTCGGCGGAGGTCATGGGCGCGTTACCGAGGGCGGCGACGAGCTCGTCGAGCAGGCCTACGAGGTCGGTCCAGACCTGGGTGTGTTCCTGGGCCAAGTCGAGGTCGCCGCTCGATTGTGCGGCGTCGATCCAGCGGCGGAGATGTTTCGGAACGTCGAGTCGTTCGAGGACGGCGACGAGCTGTGCGGCGAGGTCGCGGCAGGGGCGGGGCGTTTCGGATGATTCGATCGGCGGCCACCAGTCGCGGAGGGCGTCGAGCATGCGCGCGCGGACGGCGTTCACCGCCGCGAGAAAGTCGCGCTGTGTGGCGGAGACCGAACGTTTCTTGGAATCGGCGGCGAGATCGACCTCGAAAGGGTCGTACTTCCAGTCGCCGACGGTCCATGTGTCGGGGGCGAAGAGGGCGTGGGCGCGGAGATAGTTTTCGAGCAGATCGGCGTGAGGTTCGTCGAGAGGCGTGAGGCCGGTCTTCAACAGAGCTGGGAGGGCGACAGCCGATGCATCGCCTTGCATGCGGAGCAGGGCGCGGACGGCCTCGACGAGAGGGTGGTGACTGATCGGGCGGCGGCGATCGATGAAGAAGGGAATCGCGGCTTCACGAAGGGCGGACGAGATGAGGTCGTGGTAGGGCTCTAGGTCGCGAAGGATGACGGCGATGTCGCGATAGCGGAGCGGGTCGTCGCGGCGCTGGGTGAGGCGGCGGATTTCGCGAACGGCGGCGGCGATTTCGGCGCGCGGACCGGCGCAGCGTGAGAATTGGACGGAAGCGTCGATCCGGGCTCTCGGGTCGGGCGCGGGGGTCGGCTGAAAGAGATTGCGCTCGAGCTGGACCAGGGCTGGGCCGCGAAAGCGCGGCGGTTGCGCGGGATGAACGACGAGCGGGTCGTCCATGGCGATGCCGGCGGCGCGAAAGGCGACGAAGAGCTCGTGGGCGGTGCGGTCGGAGCGGGCGAAAAGATTGAAGGCATCGGGTGCGACGGTGAGGTCGAGCTGATTGGGGGCGACGAGGAGGGAAATCTGGACGGAGGCGGCGTTTCGGGCGAGATCGATCAGGAAACGAGACTGTTGGGCGGTGAAGCCGGCGAAGCCATCGACCCAGACATGGCAGCCGGTCAGCCAGGAAAGTCGGGCGATTCGCGAGCGGGCGAGGTCGAGGACGCCTTCGGGATCGACATGGGTCGAACCGAGATATTCGAGGTAACGGCGATAGACGAGTGCTACGTCCTGAAGGCGGGCGGCGGACGCATGATTTTCGGCGGCGGCGGCTTGCGCGGCGGCGTCGAGCCGCTCGGGGACGATTGATTCCTGGATCAGCTCGACGATAGAGCGGGCCAGGTTTTCGATCAGGCCGGCGCGGGTGGCGACGCCGGCGAGTTCCTTGAGTTCGGGCCGACAGCGGGTGAGCAGGTCGCGGAGGACCATGATGCGGCCGGTGGGCGTGAGTACGCCGGGGACCGATTCGCCGGCGTCGTTGAGAATGCGGAATGCCAGGCGGCGGAAGCCGAGGACCTCGCAGCGGGCGAGCCCGGGGACGGCGGCGTCTACGAGAAGCGAACGCTCCATCTGCAAGGCGGCCTGTTCGGGGACGAGGAAGACAAGGGTCGGCGCGCCGGTGGGCTGCGCGATGAGGCTCGCGCGGAGGGATTGGACGCAGAGATGCGTCTTGCCGCTGCCGGCACGGCCCCGCACGAAACGAACCGCCACAACGATGCTCCGGAGTTCGGCGCTGTCGGGCGAGAGCGCGTCGCCTGCGAGCGCGGGCGGATTCTATGCGGCGCGGTAACATGCGACCAGACCGAGGCGCGCTGTGCTGTCCGAGATTCTGGGAATTCTTCTGAGACACAAGAGCTACGCGGCCCTGTTCTTCGGGGCGGCGGCGGTGACGTTCGCGCTGACGCCGGCGTACATCAAAGTTGCGCAGCGATTCGGTTGGGTCGACTGGCCGGGCGGGCGGAAGCAACACGCCGGCGCCACGCCGACCATGGGCGGGCTGGTGATTTTCGCGGTTGTGTTTGCAGGTGTTTTCGGCGCAATGGGGCTGGGAAATCGCGTGTCGGAAATGATCGAGCCGCACCGGCGGGCGATATACGCGGTGATGCTGTGCACGTCGGCGATGATGCTGCTGGGAGTGGTGGATGATCGGCGGCGGCTGCCGGCGAAAGTGAAGCTGCTGGTGCAACTGGTCGTCGCTATGGCGGCGTTTCTGCTGGGCTTTGGCGTCTCGGCGGTCACGATTCCGTGGGCGGGGTCGGTTTCGCTGGGGCGGTTGTTTTCGCCGCTGCTTTCAATCATCTGGATCGTCGGCGTCACCAACGCGGTCAATTTGACGGATGGGTTGGATGGGCTGGCGGTCGGGGTGGGATTCCTCGCTGCGGCGACGAACGCGGTGGTCGCGATCTATCTGCAGAATTACTACATGGCCGTGATGATGATCGTGCTGGCGGGGGCGCTGCTCGGGTTTTTGAGGTGGAACTTTCATCCGGCGCGGGTCTTTCTCGGGGATACGGGCAGTCTTGGGCTGGGGATGTTTCTGGCGCTCTGCTCGCTGCACTCCGCGCAGAAGGCGCAAACGGCAGTGATGATCCTTGTGCCGCTGTGTGCGCTGGGGTATCCGATCTTTGATGCGTTGCTGGCGGTTGCGCGGCGGACACTGGCCGGACAGCCGTTGCTGGCGGGGGATCGGGACCATATTCACCATCGGATGCTGGAGCGGGGGTATGGGGCGTCGGGGACCGCGTTTCGGATTTACGCGGGCAGTTTTGCGCTGATTGTCGTGTGTGTGCTCTTGTCGAGCGTGAATCACCTCGCAATCGGGCTGGGCACGGCGCTGGCGTTGGGACTGGCAGTATTCTGCGTGCGCGTGCTCGGGTATCTCGAGTGGGCTGGCTGGACCGAGATGTCGCGCGGGCGCGACGAGACGAAGCTGCTTCACACGGCGGCGACGCTGGCCCGGCAGAAGGTCGCTGCGGCGCGGAGCGTCGATGAGCTGCTCGAAGCGCTTGGCACGCTTGCGGCGGAGATCGGCGCGGCGGCAATTGAACTGGAACACGGCGGTGAGACGCATCGCTGGACGAGGTTTGCGCGGCCGGGCGGAGCCGGGGCTGCGCACGGCGTCGTCGCTCTGATCGGGCTTGACGGCCGGATCGAAGTCGAGGCGGCGGGCGGGCTCGACCCGCGCGGGGCGGCGCTGTGGGATGAGCTTTGCCAGGCCGCAGCGATGCGGATCGAGAATTGGACCGTGTCGGGCCGAGCGACGGAGGCCGCCCGTTGACGCCGGCATCGACGCGGTCGCTGCACGTCTTGTTCGTCAATGAGTTTTACTGGCCGGACGTCTGCGCGAGCGCGGCGGTGCTGATGGATCAGCTTCCGGCGATGGCGGAGCTATGTCCGAGTTGGCGGTTTTCAGTATTGGCGAGCGCCCGGGCTTGGGACCGGCCGGAAGTCCGGTGGCCGGAGCGCGAGCGGCACGGGTCGATTGAGGTGTCGCGCGTGGCGCGAGGTGCGGTTCGGCGGTCGCTTGCGGGGCGAGCGTGGGGATTCTGGCAGTTTCATCGTGGGTCCGTCGCGTTGGGGAAGACGCTGGATCGCGTGGATGTGGTGGTGTCGTCGACCGCACCGCCGCTGGGCGGGCGGATTGGACGGGCGATCGCGCGGGCACACGGGGCGCGCCATGTGTACAAGGTTCTCGATCTATATCCAGATTGTGCGGAGGCGCTGAACGTGATTTCGGCCGGCGGACCCGTGGCGCGGCTGTGGCGGAGGGCGGACACGGCGGTGATGCGGGATGCGGCGGCGGTGGTGACGATCTCAGATCGGATGGCTGATCGCGTGCGGGCGACGCGAAGTGTGGATGCGTCGAAAGTGACCGCGATTCACGATGGGATCGATCCGGCGCGGGTGACGTTCAGCGGGGAGAATCGGTTTCGGCGCGAGCAAGGGCTCGCGGACAAGTTTGTCGTGCAGTATGCGGGGAACATGGGGCTGAGCCATCCGTTCGCGACAATTCTGCGTGCAGCGGAGGCGCTGGCGGGCGAGTCGGACGTAGTGTTTCAGTTCATCGGAGCGGGGCCGGGGCGAGCCGAGATCGAACGGGCTGCAGCGGCGGCGGGCGGGCGGATTCAACTTCTCGGATATCAGCCGGCGGAGCGGCTGGCCGAGGTGCTGGGGGCGGCGGATGTGGCGATGATCTCGCAGCACCCGGCGCTTTTTGACCAGGCGCTGCCGCACAAGGTGTATGCGGCGCTGGCGGCGGGGCGGCCGGCGGTGTTCGTGGGGAGCGGACGGAGCGAGATTGCCGAGTGGTTTTCTGAGCATGAATGCGGATTGCAGGTCGAACAGGGTGATGTGAACAGACTGGTTGATGCGATCCGCCAAATGCGGTCGGACCCGGCGGCTGCGCGGGAACGAGGCGAGCGCGGGCGGAGTCTGCTGACAAGGAGATTCACGCATCGGCGCGCGGCGGAGCGATGGGTGGGACTGATTCAATCGCTGGTGGGGACGAGGGCGGTGTGAGCAATCGGTGCGGGGACGCGAATCCCATGCGGTCAGTATTGCGATTGATCGCGTCGAAACGCCTTCATCAGGCAGACCAAGACGGCGATGCCGCCGCCGATGACACCACCGATGAGTGCGCGATCGAGGACGCGCTTTGTGAATGGGCCAACGGCCGAGGCGACCGCGACCGTTGGATCATAGGCGTGGGCCGGGTCGAACTTGAATGAATTGAAGATGCGGTCGCGGACGTTTGTCGTTCGGGCGAGGTCCTTCGGCGTGGCGTAGAACATGATCTGCACGACGCATTCCTTGCCGAAATATCCGACGGCCTCGCCGCGAACGGTGCCGACCGTCGCGACGTTCATTGACATGCTGAAGAAATAGCGGCGGTTCGGAGCGTCGAGTCGCGCGGTCACGTTCGGTGTATCCTTCAAGATTCCTCGGGCCAGCGGCGACATCGAGTCGTTCATGACTTTGTCAAGCTTGATGCCGGCGATCGCCTCGACGAGCTTCGGGAATTCCTGCTCCCCGGGCTCGCCCGGTGCGCCGTACTGAGCGTACGGAATTGTCTGAACCAGTACATAGGGAAACTTCATCCAGCCGAAACTGCCGCCTTCCTGGTAGCCAGCTTCGTAGCTCAAGGCCGGTCTTGCGGCCGGCTTGAAAATCGCCTTCTGGACGCCTTCGAGCACGTTCGCCGGAATCCGAACCCAGTGAGCGGGGAAGACGATCGAGTAGCCATTCTTGTCGCTGCGGAATTCCTGGGGCTCGGCAGCGGCGCATTGCCACGCGAATGCAAACGGCACGATCAACAGGCACGGAATGGATTTGTTCACGTGAGTGGCTCTGTCGTGATTGGTCGCATTGTATCAGGGGCGAAACCGCCGACCAAGGAGATAGAGACTACCGTGCCTGGCCGTCGCCGTGGACGACGTAGCGCTGCGATGTCAGTTCCCTGAGGCCCATGGGGCCGTAGGCGTGGATCCTGGAGGTGCTGATGCCGATTTCGGCGCCGAGGCCGAGCTGGAAGCCGTCGTTGAAGCGGGTGGAGGCGTTGACGAGTACGCAGGAGGATTGAACTTGCTCGACGAAGCGGCGGCAGGCAGCCGGGTCTGAGGAGAGGATCGCTTCGGTATGGTTTGAGCCGTGGCGGTGGATGTGGTCGATGGCGGCGTCGAGGTTCGGGACGATTTTGAGGGCGACGATCAGGTCGAGGAACTCGCGGCCGAAGTCGTCGTCGGCGGCGGGCGAGGCGGAAGGAGCGAGTCCGCGGGCCGCTGCGTCGGCACGGACTTCGACGCCGTCTTTTTGCATGCGAGCGACGAGTTGCGGGATAAAGTTTGGAGCGGCGGCTTGGTGCACCAGGATGGTCTCGACGGCATTGCAGGCGGACGGGGCGGAGGTCTTAGCCGTGGCGCAGATTTCGATAGCGCGAGCAGGGTCGGCGGCGGCGTCGACGTAGATATGGCAGACGCCCATGAAGTGCTGAACGATGGGGATGTGCGAGTTTTCGTGGACGAAGCGGATGAGGTCCGTTCCGCCACGGGGAATAACGAGATCGATGAGTTCATGGAGCTGAAGCAGGGCTTTCATTTCGTCGCGGTCCGAAGACGTTATGAGCGCGGCGGCGTCGATGGGGGCGTGGTTGCGTGCGAGGGCGGCGCGAGCGAGGTCGATGAGGGCCTGATTCGTGCGGGCGGCTTCGCGGCCGCCCTTGAGGATGCAGGCGTTACCCGATTTGAAGCAGAGGCCGAAGGCGTCGATTGTTACATTGGGGCGTGCCTCGTAGATCATGAGGATGACGCCGAGCGGGCAGCGGACGCGGCGCACTTGGAGGCCCGAGGGGACGCGGTAGTCGGCGGTCACTTCGCCGACAGGATCGGGGAGGTCGGCAACCTGCCTGAGGCCCGCAATCATTTGGTGAATCGCGGCTGCGGTGAGCGTCAGGCGGCGGATCTTCGCGTCGGGCAGGGCGGCGGCGCGGGCGGCGGAGACGTCGTCTGTGTTGGCGGAGGCGACTGAAGCGGCGTTCGATTCGAGTGACGCGGCGAGGTCGAGCAGGACGGCGTTTCGCGTCGGGGCTGGAAGCGTTGCGACGAGGCTTGATGCATCGCGCGCTTTTCGTGCCATGTCAGCCGCGAAGTTGCTCATGCAAACATTGTAGCGAACGGGCGCAGGGCTACGCGATGATGACGAGGTCGTCGCGGTGGACGATTTCCTTGACGTATTCGTAGCCGAGGACCTGCTTGATCTCGGATTGGCGTTTGCCCTTGATGCGGGCGATTTCGTCGGACGAATAGGACGCCATGCCGACGGCGAAGAGTTGATTGCGGTCGTCGCGGATTTCGATCCGAGCGCCCATCGGGAAGCGGCCATCAACGGCGGTGACGCCAGACGGGAGCAAGCTGGCATTGCGCTCGACGAGGGCGCGGCGGGCGCCGGCATCGACGCGGACGACGCCGGCGGCGCGGGTCTGCTGGGCGATCCAGCGTTTGCGGGCGGTAAGGCGACTTTCGCGCGGCGTGAAGAGCGTGCCGACGGTTTCGCCGGCGACGATGCGGGGTAGGAGACCCGCGTGTGTACCGCATGCGATGATCGTCGGGACGCCGCCGCGGCCGGCGAGGCGGGCGGCGGACACCTTCGCGTTCATGCCGCCGACACCGGTGGTGCTGAGTTCGGAGGCGATGTGATGGTCGATTGCTGAGTCGAGTTCGACTTGTTGTATGACCGGGCCTTTGCCACCGTCGGCGAGGAGGCCTTCGACGCGGCTGAAGATGACGAGCAGCCGTGCGGACACGAGGTTTGCCACCAGTGCGGCGAGGTGGTCGTTGTCGCCGACCTTGTTTTCGTCGGTTGAGAGGGCGTCGTTCTCGTTGATGATCGGGACGATGCCGGCTTCGAGCAGCGTGAGGAGTGTGTGTCGGGCCGAGAGGAACCGGCGACGGTGGTCGATGTCATCGGATGTCAGGAGCAACTGGGCCACATCGATTCGGTGTTTGCGGAACGCGGCGGCATAAGCGGCCATGAGCCGCGGCTGGCCGACGGAGGCGGAGGTCTGGCGTTGGATAACGGTCTTCGCGGGCGGCTTGAGCCCGACGGCGGTTGCGCCGGCTGCAACTGCGCCGGACGAGACCATGATGACTTCGCAGCCGGCTCGGCGTACGGCGGCGACATCCGCGGCGAGCTGGGCGATCAGCTTCGGTCGAAGGCGGCCGCGGCCGGCGATGACGGCGGAGCCGATCTTGACGATGACGCGCGAGGGCGGGGTCGCGAAGCGAGTGGTGGTCACGGTTTGACGACGATTTTGCCGAAGAAGTCGCCGGATTCCATCTGGCGATGGGCATCGGCGATTTTTTCGAGGGGCCAAACTTTGTCGATGACGGGGCGAATAAGGCCCTGGTGGGCGAGGCTCATCGCGCCGGCGAAATCGTCGTCGGTGGCGAAGAACTCGATGATGCCGCGAACGGTGACTTCCTTGAACATGATCTTGGCGACGTTGATGTCGCTGGTGAGGCCACCCACCATGCCGAGGACGATCCAGCGGCCGCCGTAGTTGAAGCAATCGAGGGTTTTGGGGGCGGAGGTGCCCCAGACGGGGTCGAAGACGACGTCTACGCCACGGTTGTTCGTGAAGTCGTTGACGGCGGCGACCAGGTCGTCGGTGCGGTAGTTCACGACGCGGTCAGCACCGATGGCTTTCGCCTTCTCGGCTTTCTTTGGATTGCTTGCGGTCGTGATGACGGATGCGCCGGCGAGTTTTGCGACCTGGATCGCGGCAACGCCGGCTCCGCTGCTGCCGCCCTGGACAAGGACGGTTTCGCCGGGCTTGAGTGCCGCGCGGAGCACGAGGCCGTAGTAGGCGGTGAGGTAGACGCATGGGTATGCGGCTGCTTCCTCGTAGGAATAGCGCTCCGGTTTGGGGACGGCGGCGGAGGCGGGGATCAGAACGTAATCGGCGAAGCCGCCGGGGCGCGAGATTCCGATGATGTCGAGCCGGCCCTTCGCGGCCGGGCCGGTGATGCGGGCCTTTACGACGATCGGCCTGTCGACCTGCTTGCTGTCGACGTCGGGGCCGACGGCGGCGACGTCGCCGGAGATGTCGAAGCCGCCAGTGTGAGGGAGCGTGAGGCCGGGCATGGATGTGGACCCGCTGCGAAGGAAGACGTCCATGCGGTTGAGTGCGGCGGCGCGGACTTTGACGAGGAGTTCGCCGGGGCCGGGTTTCGGCGTGGGAACTTCTTCGACGCGAAGGACATCGATCGGACCCGTCTGATGGAATCGCGCGGCTTTCATTGTCAGACTTCTCCCGACGCGCGGAATTCTGTTCCGGCGGTCGAATAGCAGGCGGTGGCTATTCTGCGCGGTCGGTAGAGACGATGCCAGCCAACCGCGTTTTCGGCACGAAAATGGCACACTGGGTGGCGGCTGCGGGAGGGATTTGAGGTCTTTGCGATGTACGCGGGCGAATGCATTCGGCAGCGGGATGACTGGGAGCAGAATTCCTTAGAAACCGGGCATTTCTGATATACTGGACGAAGTTTTCATATCAGTGCTTTGAGAGGTCCTTGAAGCGACCTGCACTGGGAGAGGAAGCAATCATGTTTTTGCGCACTCGGTTACTCGTAATTGCGGTATGGGTCTGCGCCGCGTCAGTTTCGATCGCGGCCGAGATCGAGTACAGCGTCGTCGTGCCGATGGTACGGACCAACTGGGCGTCGACGGCGTCGCTGCCGCAGTTCGATCCGGCACTCGGCGATCTGGATTACGTCAATGTGTTTTTCCAGGGCGAGGTTGAAGGCAACGCGCGATTTCATAACCTGAACGCGACCGCGGCGCAGGTAACGACAACCATCTCAGCGGCGGTCATGCTGGAAGTCGAGCCATCGACGCTGTTGATTGCGACAACGCCGACGGTGACCCGGGTTGACGACCTCGCGCCTTTCGACGGATCCATCACGTTCTCCGGACCGAGCGGGCGAACCTATTCCGGGCTCTATGCCGCCGTTGTCGAACAACGAAACTCAGCAAACATTGACCTGGCTCGATTCATCGGGACTGGAACAGTCGATCTTCCTGTCACGTCGACGGCCAAATCGAGCGTACGCGGCCCCGGCAATCTCGTTGCACAATTCGAAACATTTGCGGCGGCCGACGTCTCGGTCGTTTACGGGTATTCGCCCGTGCCGGAGCCGGCTTCGATCCTGCTGCTCGGCGTCGCGACGGCCGTGCTGCGCGGCCGGCGACGCGGCTGATCAACTCCGATCATTGGAGGGTCCGAGAAAGGCCAGGGATGGAGATTGCACGCTGGCGCGCGCTGTAAGTTCATTTGACCGCGGACTAGTGCAGACATAGCGTTGGGTGCGTGACTGGCGCGAACTTGTTGCCGGTCTGCACGAGGGAACGAAGCCATGAATCTTCGAGTTTCGTCCGTCTTGGTCGCGGTGATCGCCTGCGTCGGCACCGCTCACGGGGCCATGGTCAGTTACTCCGCGTCGATTCCACCCACCTCGACGGATTGGACATCGTCGGTGTCGATTCCCCAGTTTGACCCGGTGCTTGGCACGCTCGACTCCGTCGATATCCAATTCAGCGGCGCGGTGAGCGGTAACATTCAGTTCGAGAGTCTCGACGCGGCTAACTCGACCGTGACGACTTCGCTGTCGGCGTCGGTCATCCTGATGCGGCCGGACCTCACGGTACTGGCCACGACCTCGCCATTTGTTTCGCACGTGGACCCGGTTTCGGCGTTTGATGGGGCGATCGATTTCGACGGGTTGTCCGGCCGAGCGTACTTGAATCAATCCGCGTCCGCGCTGGCGGGCGTGTCGGCGACATCGCCTTCGCCGGACCTTGCCTTGTTTACGGGTACGGGGACGATTTCACTCCCGGTGTCAGCGACCGGCGTTGCAGCGGCGGATGGGGCGGGGAACCTGCTGGTGGCGTTTCTCACGCAGGCATCGGCGAACGTTTCGGTAATTTACAACTACACCGTTCCAGAGCCGGCCTCGCTCGCCGTGCTTGCGATCGCAACTCTATTCGCCCGACGCCGCCTGCATCGCTAGGCCGGCGCCGCGCGGGTCGCGTCAGCCCCAAAATCTGCGACAATCGTTCGGATGCGATGGACCGCTGACGATCGCTCATTCATGCAACGGGCGCTGGATCTAGCCGCGCGCGGCCTCGGGCGGGTTGAACCGAATCCGCTGGTGGGCGCGGTGATCGTCCGCGGCGGGCAGGTGATCGGCGAGGGGTGGCATGCACGCTTCGGCGGGCCTCATGCGGAGATTGAGGCCTTACGCACGTGCGGCAGATCGGCGCGAGGAGCGACGTGTTATGTCACCCTGGAGCCGTGCTGTCATTTCGGAAAGACGCCGCCCTGCGTTGACGCGCTCATTGCAGTGGGCATCCGTCGCGTGGTGGCCGCGGTACGCGATCCATTTCCGAGGGTGAGCGGCGGCGGTTTTCGTCGGCTTCGGGCGGCGGGCGTTCGCGTCGATGTCGGACTGCTGCGAGACGAGGCGGCGGAGTTGAATGGGCCGTTCTTCAAATTGCAACGGACCGGCCGGCCGTGGGTGATTCTCAAGTGGGCACAGAGTCTCGATGGAAAGATCGCGACTCGGACCGGCGATTCGAAGTGGATTACCTCGTTGGCAGCGCGGCGAGCATCGCACGCACTGCGCGGGCGTGTGGATGCCGTCGTCGTGGGCGTCGGCACCGTCCTCACTGACGATCCGGAATTGACGTGTCGGCTTGTGTCCGCGAAGCGGGTTGCCGTGAGGGTGGTCTTGGACACGCACGCTCGGACGCCGGTGTCGAGCAAGCTTGTGCGTTCGGCACGATCAAGTCCGACGCTGATTGTGACCGCCGACGCGACGTCCGTTCGGGCGCGGCGGCTGGCACGGGCCGGTTGCGAAGTGCTGGGGGTTTCGACGCGGCGGGGGCGGGTGCGGCTCGATCGACTGCTGGACGTGCTGGGTCGACGGTTCATGACAAATGTGATGGTCGAGGGCGGCGGGGCCGTGCTCGGGGCGTTCATGGATGAGGGGCTTGCGGACGAAGCGGAGGTATTCGTGGCGCCGAGGATCATCGGAGGGCGGACGGCGGTCGGTCCGCTGGCGGGCGTGGGCCCGGCGAAAATGGAGGAATTGCCCGACGTTCGCGTGATAGAGGAGCGTATGGTCGGCTCGGATAGACGGGTGCGTCTGCGGTTTGCCTGATGGCGGGTCCGCAGGACGCGGGATTTGTCGTATATACTCTCCGGATGCGAGCAGCCGGGCGGTCCGAAGCCGTGGCCGGCGAACCCAAGTTCTCAGATGGGAGAATGTCATGAGTCGCGTGCTGGTATCGGCGATTGGCGTGTTGGCGACGTTGTCTGCCGCGTTTGGCAAGCCGCTAAAGGTCGGCGATGCGGCGCCTCCGTTGAAGCTCGATCAGTGGGTGAAGGGCGAGCCGATCGATGTGACGAAAGGCGACAAGGACCGGATCTACGTCGTCGAGTTTTGGGCGACGTGGTGCGGGCCGTGCAAGATGACGATTCCACACCTGTCGGACTTGCAGGATCATTTCAGCAAGTCAGGCAAGGTGACGATCGTCGGCGTGTCAGATGAAGATGTGGATGTCGTAAAGCCGTTCGTCAAGAGTTGGGACAAGAAGATGCGGTACGCGGTCGCTGTCGACGATGACCGGGCAACGAGCGAGGCGTACATGAAGGCGGCGGGCGTCGACGGCATCCCGCATGCGTTTATCGTCAAAGAAGGCAAAGTGGTGTGGCACGGACACCCCATGGAAATGGATGAAGAGATCGTCAAGCTGACGGGCGACAAGTCGTGGTCGGAAATCGCCGAGAAGCAGCAGC